>JANWLI010000120.1 GCA_025450975.1 Candidatus Kapaibacterium sp.
ACTCTACGAGTTTACGCCTGCCGAAGGCGTCAAAGTTTCGCAGGTTGGCAATCTCACTGACGACATTGCGCTTGCGATGAAGGCGCGTGGCATTCGCATCATCGCGCCGATGCCGGGACGCGGCACGATCGGTGTTGAGATCCCGAACGACAGGCCGAAGATGGTCCGCATGAGCGAGATGCTTGCAAGCCCGTCGTTTATCAACTCGAAGATGAATCTGCCCTTAGCGCTTGGCAAGACGATCTCGGGCGATGTCTACGTCGACGATCTCTCGAAGATGCCGCACTTGCTGATCGCCGGTGCAACAGGCTCGGGCAAGTCGGTCGGCGTCAATGGCATCATCACATCGCTGATCGCAGCCAAGTCGCCGCGTGACCTGAAGTTTGTGATCGTCGATCCGAAGAAGATCGAACTCTCACTCTACAAAGCGCTTCGCAACCACTACTTGCTCGTTTCTCCGGAGACCGGTGAAGAAATTGTAACGAATCCTCAGTTCGCAGTACTGGCGCTGAAGTCGCTCGAACTGGAGATGGATCGTCGTTATGATAAGCTTGCAAAAGCAGGCGTTCGCTCGTTAGCGGATTACAATATTAAAGTCAGTCAGAGCAAACTGCAGTCGACGCAGGAGTTGCAGCATTATCATCTTCCGTATATCGTCGTTATCATTGACGAGCTTGCGGACTTGATGATCACTGCCGGCCGCGAGATCGAAACGTCGATCTGCCGTCTTGCACAGATGGCGCGTGCAGTTGGTATTCATTTGATCTTAGCGACGCAGCGTCCGTCAGTCGATGTCATCACCGGTGTGATCAAGGCGAACTTCCCGGCGCGTATTGCATACCAGGTTGCGGTCAAAGTTGATTCACGCACGATCTTAGATTCGATGGGAGCAGAGCAGCTACTCGGTAACGGCGACATGCTCTATCTGCCAAGCGGAACACCAAAGCCGATACGTTTACAAGCACCGTACATCTCCACCGAAGAAGTGGAGTCGATGGTTGAATGGGTTTCAGCACAGAAGGGGCCGGGAATGTCGTACTCGCGTCCGTGGTATTTGCCTTCGGTCAAGCAAAAGGGAGCGGGCGGAGTAGCCGATGATGGCGATCGCGATCCGATGTTTGAAGATGCGGCGCGCATCGTATTCCAGAACAAGGGAGCAAGTACTTCGATGTTGCAGCGCAGGCTGCGTCTGGGCTACGGCAGGGCCGCGCGAATCATCGACGAGCTTGAACGTGCAGGAATTGTTGGTCCGGGTGATGGTTCGAAGCCCAGAGAGATTCTGGTAGAATCGGAAGATGAGTTGGACCTGATACTGAGTTAGCGCGACGTCGTCGTGTCGGTTATGTGCTGCTCCGTGATCTCGAAGCCCTTAGGAATTTCAAAGTATTTATCTTCGGTCTTTTCTTCGACCATTTCCGTCATCTCACTCGAGAGATAATCTTTCCCGTCGATACGGAGGATCATCTTCACAGCTACTTTGCCTTGACCTGCGAAGGGCTCTAAGATAGCCATGAGTTCTTCAAAGCCGCCTTTGCCGGTACGCTTCTTGCCGAGGAGTGCGTCGCGGACTACATCGTAAAACTTTAAGCGCGGATCCTGCGTGATCCACATTTCGACTTCCATCGTCTTTCCTTCGACTGTCGAGGTGACGCGATACTCTTCGCAGTCGAAGCCGTTGATCTCTTCCTTGTTGCCGGTTGCTTTCGGAATGCTGCTTGTCAGCGAATCGAAGAGGCCATGATTCTTTTGGAGTGAGTCATCGAGTTCGCCGCGGACCTTATCCATTTCTGCGAGGTCGACGACGACGGCTTGCTTAGCCATCGGAATGATCATCGTCATCTTCCGGCTGTTGCGGTCGATGATCTGGCGCATCGTGACGAGGCCGCCAAGCATGGAAGTTTCGACTGCAACACGATCGGCGCGGACGTGCATGGTAACATCGGCCTTCAGGTTCATGCCGCCCATTAATGCTGCAGCCATCGGATTGTCTTTCGATGCGGAGTCGCCTTCACCCTTCGTCATTCCTTTGAGGGCATTGCCATGGATGACGATCTTCTGCATGATCTTACCCTCGAATGCTTTACCGGGCATTGCAGCCTTTTCGCTGCAGCCTGCGAGGATAAACCCAAAAAGAATGAAAACGGATAGGAGTCGGTTCTTATGCATGAAATTCCTTATGTGGATACTGCTCTTTAACGTTATGAGGGGCCTTTTGTTTCTTTTTTTAGTGGTGTCGGTGAGTACTGCAGCGGCGCAGCAACTGCTTCGCGGCCCGATAGTTGGGGCGGTCACTGATAGGAGCGCGCGCATACTTCTCCAGCTTAACGGTCCGGGCGAGGTCTTGATCGAAGTTTCCGAAACGCCGGATTTTTCGACGGTTACGAAAACTTCAAGTGTTCATGCCGATAACGGATCAGGGCATTTTGTCCGGATCGATCTTGAAGGCTTACTGCCATCAACGCACTATTTCCTACGTCCGGTTATTGGAGGTACGCCTGTTTCTTTAACGCCTGTCCGATCGTTTCGAACGTTTGCTGAAGCAGGCCAGGATGTCCCGTTTACCTTCCACTTTGGGTCATGCTCACGGTATGATGCAGGGACGCGTGCGTCGAAAGTCTTTAGGTTAATGCAGGAAGACGATCCACTTTTTTTCCTGCATATTGGCGATTGGGATTATCCGGACTATGAAGTCTCGCAATACTTTACGGATCACGATTCGACGATCGCCAAAGCGTACGAACGGAAGTATCTCACACGCGGAGGACTGGATACGTTGCTGATGAATTGTCCGGTCGACTATGTCTATGACGATCACGATTACATTGGCAACAATGCTGATGGGACGTGGCGTACACGCGATAATGCCGTTGCGGGGTACCAGAAATATTTTCCTCACTATCGGTTACCCAATCCTTCAGGCGGCATCTGGCATAAGTTTTCGGCTGGGAATGTCGATGTCTTCATGCTCGATCTACGGTCGGCTCGGTCAGTCGATACGTTTGCCTATCAATTCAATGATGGCCAGTACGTATGGGATGCGAAGCCGGGACAGTCGATGCTTCGGAGCGTAGTGAAAGGGAAGGAGGATCAACTCTCCTGGTTTTTGAAAGAGCTGAAGGCATCGAAGGCACGTTGGAAGTTCGTTATGTCGAGTGTGATCTGGAACCCGGCAAACCGGAAGCACCTCCCACTCCTGTTAGCACAGGCAAATGCTACGAAGAACAGTTCGACGTTACGCACGGTATCCGACACGTGGATGGGATTTGCCGAGGAGCAGGACTCCATCATCGCATTCATTAAGCGCGAAGGCATCACGAATGTTATCTTTTGCTCGGGCGATGTCCATACGGCAATGATGGACGATGGCACGAACTCAGTGTTTCCCGAGATCGTCTCGGCAAACCTGCAGAACTATAACTCGAATGTGTACGGAACGCTGAAAGGCTTAGGACTTGCCGAGCAGATCTGGAATCGCGGTGGCCAGGTAAAGGACACGCTGCGAACGTACGGCAGGATCACGATCCGTACTGCTCCGAAACATGCTGCGCTTTTGGAGATCGTCGATGAACTTGGAAAGATCGTTGCTTCGTACGAGGTAGTGGATTCATCTCTCACCGCTAAAGTGACTCGCATGGAAAAAACAGTTTCGTTGCCACAGTTGGAGATCTTTAGCGAGGACCGCAAGACGATCACATTCACATTGTCGTTGCCGGCATCCATCGATGTCCATGCCTATGTGGTTGACTCTATGGGGAAGCTTGTTGCAGAAGTCCTACGCGGATCATTGCCGGCGGGTGAGACTAATTTTCCGATACGGAAAGGACAACTTCCATCAGGCTCGTATCACGTAGTGGTCGAGATCAACAAGCAACGGCTCGAACAGCGGTTTGTAGTCGTGAAGTGATCAGCGAGCTTCCGGGATCTTAAACGTTATGTTGCCGATGCCCTCGTGCCGCGCTACTTTCAATGTAATCTCATCGCCGACTGCATGTTCGCCAATGATACCGAGAATATCATCGAAGGTGCGCACTTTTTCATCATTGGCCGAAAGGATGAGATCGCCGGGCCGGAGCCCGATCTTCTCCGCTAACGTCCTGCGATACACTGCAGTGACAACAACGCCTTCCTCAGAGTTCATCGCCACGTGTGGCTTGAGATCCTCGGTCAATTCCCGTCCTTCGAATCCGAGACTTGCGTAGTTACGATTTAACTTTTTTCCGCTTTTAAGCTGCTCAACGATCGTCCGTACTTTATTGACAGGAATGGCAAAGCCGAGGCCGATCGATCCGGCTCCTTCGTACCCTTGTGCAGTCGAATAGATCGTTGCGTTAACACCGATCACATCGCCATTGGCATTGACTAGCGGCCCGCCGGAGTTACCGCTGGAGATCGCCGCATCGGTCTGGATCATGCCACGATAGCTTTTCCCTTGTTGGATGCCAAGATTTACATCAGTGTTTGAGATGACACCGACGGTAACCGTTGGCTTGTCGTTCTTTTCAAAGAGTCCGAACGGATTTCCAAGTGCGATCGCCCACTCACCGACAATGACATCGTCGGAATTGCCAAGATTCAGGAAGGGAGCATTGTCGATATCGATCTTGAGAAGTGCAACGTCGGCGATCGGGTCGGTCCCAACGAGTTGTGCTTCGTACTCCTTGCCTTCGGTCGTTGTGATGGTGACTTTCGAAGCATTACCTGCGACGTGATCGTTTGTAAGGATATAACCATCTGCGGAGATGAAAAACCCGGAGCCCAGGCTCTTTACTTCAAAGGTTCGCGAACGGCCTCCTTGATTCCTGCCAAAGTACTGGCGGAAGAACGGATCGTCCATAAAACTTTCGAATGGATCGTAGATGCGCTGCTGGCGTGTCTCGATCACGTTAATACCGACAACGGCCGGACTCACTTTTGCGATCGCATAGGTGATGGCATTCCGTCGGGACGAGCTGATCGACTGATTGAGCGAGTCGTTGAGGGCCGAGCCGTTACTTGGGGCCGGAGTTTCCGGATGGGAGCAAGCGATTAATGGCGCTAGAAAAGTAAGAGCAAAAAGTGTATTTCGTAACGATTTCATTTCGATCAAAAAATTGTCTCTGTTAGGTTGCCTTGCAAGCTAATACGAATTGTACGCCCAGCAGGTTGCGGAACATCCGAATCAGCCAATGCGGCAGATGATATCCGGCCACGTCCTGATCGACGACCTGATACCCGGCGTCACGCACGAGTTCGTGCAGGGAGCCTTCCGTGAAGAATCGCAAGTGGGTGCGATCCAGAATGCCCGATTCGGTATACGTAAACCTTCCGGCCAGCAGCGCCAGACGGATCCGCCAGTGGGCGACATTAGGAATACTAACGATTACTCGCCCCTCAGGTTTCAGCAGCTTCCGGGCTTCGCTAAGAATTGTCAGCGGGTCGCGGGTATGCTCGAGGACGTCGCCAAAGACAATAATATCAAAGCTTTTCCCTACCTGCTCGCGGAGGATGGCCGTCCAGCCCCTGGTTTCGATGTCTGCCATGAAAGCCTTGTCCAGTCGTGTCACCGCATCCTTAAGGGCTGCTTCGTCTGTGTCGATACCAACGACGTAGCACCGCTTTTTCCGCCGTAGGTACTCACCCATGATGCCGCTATGGCAGCCGACGTCGAGTACTTCCGATCCATCCGGGATCATCCTGATCTGGATCGAGTGAGTGCTCGATTCATTCGTGACCTGAAGGTCAAAATCGTAGTCGTGAGGATGGTCGCTCATAGATGGCTCAGAATTTTTTTAGTAATGGACCGATGTGGCGGGTAAAGATAATACCGATGATTAGCACAAACGATATCTGCAGCGATATATAGCCAAAATCTTCGTAGCTCCGGGATTGAAAAATAAACCGTAGCACCATCTCATCGGTAAGCACGAGCACAGCAATGAGGGTTAGAGCCAATGCGAGGACTGCTCTGATATGTACATCTTTCGATATCATCTTTGCAAGTATATAGCCGACCAGCCAGACCGCTACGAGGATGGGAGCGGCGACAAGGAGAATGCCTGCAGCCGTGGCGAGTCCGCGGCCGCCATGGAATCTGAGCCAGATCGAATAGCAATGGCCGAACACGAGCATGACAAGCGCCAGCGGAAGTATTGAAGGCTCTTGCATGTAATGATCCAGAAGCACTGCCGGCAGCAGGCCTTTAAGCAGATCGAGGATGAGCACGCTTATGCCGATATCTTTTCGCTTCGTAACTTCAAAGGCATTCCGCGCGCCAATATTGCGCGTCCCATGCTCGCGGAGATCGACTCCGCTTCGCAGCGAGAGCAAGTACGCGAACGGGATCGAGCCGACCGCATACATAAAGATGATGATCACAGCATCCGACACGTAGAAGAAACACCCAGGCGCGGTCATTCATCCATTGAATGACGACATGGCTTTGCTTGTTACCCTTTTTCAATGCACGATATTACCTCATACCTTGCCCTTGCAACGCAGCTTGCTCGCGATGCCGGCCGTTATGCGCTCAACGTCCAAAAGACGGAGATGCAGGTCCAAACGAAATCGAATATGTTCGACCTCGTCACGGACGTCGACAAGTATAACGAAGAGTTTATCCGCAATGCCGTGCTCGCCCGTTTTCCGGAGCATTCGTTTCTCGGTGAGGAGAGCGGTACGCACGGAGAAGGTGAAGTTAAATGGATCGTCGACCCGATCGACGGGACGGTCAATTTCGCCCATGGCTTGCCGATCTGGTGCGTTTCGATCGGCATTGAGATCGGCGGGTCGCTAGCCTGCGGGGTTATCTATGATCCGGGTCGGGATGAGCTGTTCTCCGCAGCGAAGGGAGCCGGAGCGTATCTCAATGGCACGCGATTGAGTGTTTCCAATACTATAGAGCCGTCGCGTGCCCTCTTTGTTACCGGCTTCTCTTATAACATTGCCGAAAATCCGGATAAATCGTACGAGCGCTTTGTCGCTTTCCTTAAGCGTGGCCTGCTTGTGCGTCGTCTTGGTTCGGCGGCATTAGATCTTGCCTATGTGGCAGCCGGAAGATTCGATGGATTTTACGAGGGAAACCTCGCTGCCTGGGATATGGCAGCCGGCGCACTAATTCTCACCGAAGCCGGCGGAAGAATTACGCATTACGATAACCGTGAGTATTCGATCTACGGTAAAAACGTCATTGCCTCCAATGGTGTCCTTCATGATTTTATGCTCGAAATTCTCACCGTCTAAGCCATTCTCCGATTCCGTGGTATGCTCCGTACTTCGTTGTCACAACAACTGACACTAGAGCGATATTACTATAGTAGCGATCATTCACAAAAGTGTCAGTGTCTTACCAGCGAACCGGAGAGACGGGCATGGGGGCTTGAACTCTCTCCGACATTACACTTGATAGGACACGAAGAGCTCGCCTGAGGCATTCAGGCAGCTCTTTTTATTTGCGTTCACTTACACACTGAAAACGTCATGCATCTCACATCGAAGGGCTGCTATCGCATCATCTATGAAGATTACTCCTCCATTACGTTTCGCATTGAAGGTACTATACCGCAGGCAATGCACCAGATCCGCATTCGCGACCTCAACACCGGTAAAGAACGATATCTCTTCGACCTGTTACTCGCAGACTGGATAGGGTTCGAGCAGGTCAGTTAAATAGATACCACACCATTGGCATCAGTAGTAGAGGCACACCCCACATCGGTGTGCCTTGCCGTTTACATGACTGCTCTTGTTTCAATGTATCGTTAATTTCTATAAGATTATCCAATAAAGGTGCTATAACTTTCACATAGGCTCTTCGTACATACAAGTATATCGCCATGTGGTCATCTAGCTCACATATGTACAACGATCAACAATATCGAAGCTCCAGTATGAGCGATCTTGAAGCTGTCATCCTCCTTGGGCTCAAGGAGAGTGGGCGGGAAAAGACCTTTGCCCAAATTTTTAACGACGCTAATGTGGCCGCAGATGCTACACAGCGTGTTGAAGTAGCCTGTGCCCTGGAAGCGGCAGGCCTTATACAATCAGTTTCTTATCAACTTCCGGTGGCGATCCGGGCAGAGTTGACAGATGCCGGTAAAGAAGCGGCCGAGTCGCTTGCCGGTACACGCAAACTCACAAAAAGAGAATTGCGCGACCAGGGTTATAATTGATCCTATTTTTGACAAGGTAGCTTCGAGATATCTGTTGAAACAGATATCTACAACTTCGGTATAAGCTTCTATGAAACGTACGATTAAATCCATTATTCCCGCGAAAAAGAAGCCTCTTGGCGACAACATGTCAGTTGACAGCCCGCTTCCATCACCGTTTGTCAGGCAGATCAGCCCATTTCTGATGCTCGATCATTTCGGTCCGAACCAGATCACGCCTGGCAACGGATTTTATGTACCGCCGCATCCGCATCGTGGGTTTGAGCCGGTTACGATCCTCTTCGAAGGAGAGATCGAACATCATGACAGCGCCGGCAACCGGGCTGCCATAGCCGGCGGCGGAGTGCAGTGGATGACAGCCGGCAGCGGCTTCATCCATTCCGAAGGCGCCGTGGAGTCCTTTGCCAAGGCAGGCGGGACGATCCACGGGATCCAGCTGTGGGTCAATTTGCCGCGGGAAAAGAAGATGACGCCGCCGGGATACCAGAATATCCAGCGGGAGAGCATTCCGGTACTTGAATCTTCCGGAGTGAAGCTGCGTATAATATCAGGAGAGGTAGATGGTACCGAAGGTCCTGCTAAGACGTTTACTCCCGTCCTCGCAATTCACGGCATAGTATCGGCAGGCGGATCGAAGACCATTAGGGTCCCAAGTTCTTTTAATGCTTTTGTTTATGTGACTCGCGGCACACTGCTCCTGGCCTCAGGAGAGCGAGCCGATGCGAAACATCTCGTCTGGCTTAGTAATGATGGAGATGAGTTCGATGTGAGCGCAGAGACCGAGGCGGAATTCCTGCTCCTGGCCGGTGAGCCGATCGATGAGCCCATGGTGAGCTACGGTCCATTCGTGATGAACGACCCCGCAGAGATCATGCAGGCAGTCGAAGACTACCAGTCCGGAGCAATGGGATACCTCGAGGAGTAACGCACTCGCGGAACTTTCGACCGTTAAGCTACCGTTAGCAAAAATGAGTTTATAAAGTGTGAGACTTATGGGTGTAGGGGGGTTCCATTTAGGCCCTTTGTATCCAGAGTCAAGGTGAGAGAAAATACCTCGTCCGCAAGGACGGGGTATTATTTTTTTATAGCAGTATTTTTGCAACAATGCTTACATCACTTCTGGACAGGCTCAGGGTCGCCTACCGACAGGTCTACCATAGGCTCTATATCAATCCAAAGCTTGAAGGCGATCTCGTAACGCAATTTCATAAACTCTACTACGACTCGCACGTCTTCGGCAAGACCTGGAGCAACACGTACTGGATGGGGCATCTTGTGATGAAGTGTCCGCTCGATCTCTGGTTGTATCAGGAAATGATCCACACGTTGCGTCCCGATCTTATTATTGAAACCGGTACGTATGACGGTGGAAGCGCCCTATACTTCGCTTCGCTCTGCGAATTGGTCGGCAATGGTAACGTCCTGACGATCGACGTAGCCGAACGTCCGGGAAGACCGACACATAACCGGATCACGTATCTGACCGCTTCGTCGACCGCACAGGCTACGCTTGATATTGTCAAACAAGCGGCCAAAGATGCGAAGGTTATTCTCGTCGTTCTCGACTCCGACCATCGTAAGGATCATGTGCTCGAAGAGCTTCGGCTCTACGGTCCGTTAGTTACGACCGGCAGTTTTATGGTCGTCGAGGATTCAAATCTGAACGGTCATCCGGTATGGCCCGAACACGGTCCGGGTCCCATGGAAGCCTTAGATGTGTTTATGAATGGTAATACCGACTTCATCCTGGATAAGGAAAAAGAGAAGTTTTTGCTTACGTTTAACCCGAAAGGATACCTGAAAAAGGTCTCATAAGGCTACCAAAAATATAGAATTTTACGAAGTTTTCTTGTGACGGGGCGTGTTACACGGCTCCGATTAAACTTCCTTGACTCGTTAATGGCTAGACTTGCACGACTACAGAAAACGGTACGCGAGCATGGGCTCGACGCTCTGCTCATCACTCACCTTCCAAACATCTACTATCTTGTTGGGTATAGCGGTTCTAACGGTATTTTAGTAGTCCCTGCGCAAGGAAAACCTCATTTTTTCACCGATTTCCGCTATAAATCGCAGGTTAAGTCTGAAGTAGCCGGAGCCAAGATCTCGATCGTCGAGCGGGACCGCCAACTCCTCGATGCCATTGTCGACAAGCAACTCTTCAGCGATTTCGATGCCGTTGGCTTTGAAGAGACCCTGATCAAGTACAGCACCTACGACTTCCTCCGCAAGAAATTCCGTCACCTGAAGCTTGTGCCGAAGCGCGAAATGGTCGAGTCGATGACCATGATCAAGACCGACGACGAGATCGAGATGATCAAGAAAGCCGCTGAGATCGGCGACAAGGTTTTCAACAAAGCGATCGAAGTGATCAAACCGGGGGTAACTGAACTCGATGTCGCTGCAGAAATTTGTTACTGGACGAAAAAGCTTGGCGCAGACGGCGATGCATTTGAAGTGATCGTCGTAAGTGGTGAGCGCTCTGCGCTTCCGCATGGCCGTGCAACGTCGAAGAAGATCAAAAAAGGCGAGCTGGTCACACTCGACTTCGGCTGCGTCTACAGGGGATTTAATTCCGATATGACGCGTACCGTTGCCGTTGGTAAGATCCCGACCGAGTTGCAGAAGATCTATGAGATCGTCCGCGTTGCCCAGCAGCGAGCAGTTGAGCGCGTAAAGCCTGGGATGAACGGTCGTGAGATCGATTCGACCGCGCGCGACTATATCACCTTACACGGATACGGTTCGAAGTTCGGTCATGGGACCGGTCACGGACTCGGTATCGAAGTTCACGAGATCCCGATCATCAGCCAGCGCGGCGAGCGCTTCATTCTCGAACCCAACATGGTGTTCACCGTCGAGCCCGGCATCTATGTAGAGGGACTGGGCGGCGTGCGTATTGAAGATGACGTCGTAGTTAGACCTGAGGGTCACGAAGTCCTCAATAAGTCTCCGAAAGAGCTCTTAGTGCTTTAAGGGACGATCAGCGTATCGTAGATGGTGTCACGATACACACGCTCAAACGTATAGGGTGTGTACAATGCGAGCCAGCTGGTGTAGGTCCCCGGAGCAAGGCCGGTAGTATTGGCGCTGACGGTAATGTTGTGCGACGTCAGGGTATCGCCGGCAGCAGCTGTGGGCGCGCTGTAGGTAATTGCAGGATCTCCTCCCGATTTCTCGATCCGTAACACAAAACCGCAGCCGCAGACAAGCGTACTCTGCACCGTACGGGTTGGCTTGGTAACGCTCAGGGTCTCGCTTTCCGGACTATGGAGCAGGTCATTTTCGGGACGGTCCGGCTCATTGGGCGTCGGCGCACAGGACACGAGTGCGACGCAGAGAAACGAAAGCAATAGGGTTTTCATAGCGTTTTCCTAGATAATTTTCAGTTATTCTTCCCTTTGAAAATTCAATCGTAATTTGTAAACATTAGTTCTCGGGGCCCGATCTATGAAAGCTAACGAATTTTTCAGACGATTTGCACATGTGACAGCCGAAAAGGTCGGCTCCTACTGGTCGTTCATTATCGCCATTCTCCTTATACTTGCATGGCTGGCGACCGGTCCATTTTTCAACTACTCCGATACCTGGCAACTTGTCATCAATACGACAACGACAGTCATCACTTTTCTGATGGTATTTATCATCCAGAACTCACAGAATCGTGACGGGCATGCAATGCAACTCAAACTCGACGAACTCATCAGAGCGCAGAAGGAAGCCCGTAACAGGCTCATCGACCTTGAAGAGCTTTCTGATGAAGACCTGGCAAGGCTTCAGGAAGAATTTCGCAAGCTGCAGCGAGACAGTTAGGAGCGCTTACGGATCAGGTACGATGCCTCCAGAGCGAACAGCTCGCGGATCCCTGGCAATGCCTTCAGAAAGTTCGCTTTGATCGATGGTAACCCGAACTTCATCTTAAAGACCGGGCGCAAAAAGTACAGCTCCTCCCGCACTAACTCAAATCCCTGACTCTCGATCGTCTTCCGCATCTTCGCGATCGTCAGCCGTACGTTCCGGATATGCGCCACTTCGTCGACATCGATCTGCAGTCGTGCCTTCTTATAGGCCTTGGTGAAAAGCTTATCCGGAAGTGTCTGAATGTAGGGCAGCTTACCCATCTTGTTGTCCAGGAGGTGCTGATGCGCGCCGAACGGCGAGTAATAGGGCGGGAAGACAATAAAGATATGACCGCCCGGTTTAACAAATTCTGCAACATGCTGGAGGCTCTTCTCCGTATCGAGAAGATGCTCGATCACGTCGCGGAGCGTAACGAAATCAAAATGCTCTTTCCACCGCGCAGGTGTCGGGCTATTGGTGATATCGTGGATCGTAAACTCAGCGGAAAGGCCCAGAGCATCGAATGTCTTCTTTGCGGAGTCGAGCGCCGACTGGCGGATGTCGATGCCGACAACTTCAGCCGGTTTTTCTTCGGTCAGCGCAGCCAGTACGCCGCCCTCGCCGCAGCCGATCTCGCAAATCGACGAGCCTTGCAGGTTCACGCCATGCTTTTGCAGGTACGGGACGATATACTCGGAGCCGAGGCCATACTGGTAACCGAAGTAGTAGCGTTCGTACGAGTTCAGGTCGCTGCGGGATTCCAGCAGCTTGACCCGGTCAGCCGTACGCGTCGAAAGTTTTGGCATAGGGATTAGTTAACAACGAGTTGCGGTCCTTTGTGTCTTTGATCCTTGGAGGGGTTTTTACCACGAAGAAACGAAGAAACTAAGAAGCGCTAAGGGTAATGTGCTCGACGCCTTCGACAAACGTCTCCCAGCTGTATTTCTTCTTCTCCTGGCGGACACCCTCACGAAGCGGCTCTTCAAGATCAGCTGTGAAGTAGGCGAGGACGCACTGCGCGATCGACTCTGGTGTCGCTTCCTGTGCGATGAGGCCGGAAACACCATCGATGACAACTTCGGCCAGGCCGCCGACATTCGTAGCGATCACCGGCGTATCAAAGTTATAGGCGATCTGCACGATTCCCGACTGTGTCGCGCTGCGGTACGGCAGGACGGCTGCATTAGCAGCGCTGAAATAATCCTTCACTTCATCGTTGGCGATATAGTCAGTATTGAGCATAACATGATCGCCAAGACCAAGCTGCGCGATCTGCGTGCGATACTCCTCGTCACCAGTGTAGCTTTCGCCTGCTGCGATCAGCATGGCCTTCGGATACTTCTTCAGGATCTCCGGCATTGCAGCAATGGCAATGTCAAGCCCTTTGTATTTGCGAATGAACCCGAAGAAAAGCAAAACCTGCGCGTCGTCTGCAAGACCTAATTTCTTCCGCGCTTCCGAACGGGGGATCGCATTGCCGAAAATATTATAGATCGGATGCGCGAGCTTCGTGTACCGGGCATCGGCCTTGACGGTTTTTAGGTCGCGTTCGACGGCACTTGATTGCACGATGAAATGATCGACTGCCTTGAATGCGTAGTTAGTAGCGGCACCGTCTCCGATACGTTTCTCATGCGGGATGACATTATCGGCAATAAAGACGATCTTCGTATTCTTGCCGCGCTTTCGGAGTTGCTTCTTTGCAACGCGGGAGATCATACCATATGCCGGCGCAAAGAACGGGAGCCAAAATTTGAAGATGACGGCATCAGGCTCGAAGTCGGCGATGCGCTTGCCGGCGGAGCGCCAGGTCAGCGGATTGACGGAGTCGATAATGGCTTCGGATGGGATAGGCATTCCCGCGTCGCCTTTTTCTTCCTGCGACTTGCCGGGAAAGAGGATCTTCGGATACTGGCGGCTAAAGGTGACGACAAGCACTTCGTGCCCACGCTCGCGAAGCGCCTGGTACAGAAGCGATACATAGTGCGCTATGCCGCCGCGAAGGGGATAGGCCGTGCCGACAATAACGAATTTCACTGAGAGTAGCTAACAATGGTTTGTCGGGTTTAGGTTGTGATCGCGGGCTATGCTACTCAATGATTTTGAGCAGGCCATCGAACTCGTTGCGTGCAGCAGTATACGACTCCGCCGATTCCTGCTCCTCGTCGTCAGTATACTGCCAGTTAAAGCTCAGCGCTTCCGGCACCTGGAAGCCGAACCATCGGTAATTCTGCTTCTGCGTTTCGAGTACGTCGCTGCCGCGCCAGTTGTGGCCGAAGAGGACGATGCCGGCTTCGCAGTTGGCGATCTGCGGTATACGCTCTTCGCCTAGGGTGCTCGTGCGATTCTCGATCCAGCTCAGGCGCTCGAAGAGCCGCTCGTAGATGCTGTTCGTCTGCCCCCAGCGCATGGAGACGAAGAAGACGACAACGTTAGATTCAAAGAGCACACGCGTGATCTTGTCGAGTTCATCGTCGTCATGATTGATGGACGCCCAGCAGCGATGATGCCCGGTTGGATTGCGCTCTTTATCTTTGAGCGATGCTTCTTTCAGGCCGCAACGATTGCCACGCTTAGCGCTGATGTTGCCTTCGCAGGTGTAGATGCTGAGCTTCGGGACGTCGATGATCGTGATGTCTTTCTCGCTCAGGATGCCTCGGACGGCATACGCGAACTGCGTACTCTTCGGAATATCGTCGGTATGCTCTTCATAGCGATTGCTCGTCGTCAGGAAGAGGATATTGTCTTTTCCTCTGAGGTAGTCGATAAACTGTGAGGCGTTTTCGAGGAATTTGTGCATAGCAATAGTGGGGAGGATGGTACAAATTTCAGGCCATAAACTCTGCGTATTTCTCTGCGTCCCCTGCGCCTCTGCGGTTAATCCCCTTAGAGTTAACCGCAGAGACGCAGAGGGCGCCGAGTTGGCCGCAGAGGATCTTACGAGCTAAGCGCCTGCTCGTACGCCTGTTCATAAAGCGGCACGAGCTTTTCCTTTGTGAAATGCTTGACGGCATGGTCGTGCGCATTATTCCCGAGGCGCTTGCGGAGATCTTCGTCCTTGAGCAAGGCCATCGTTTTTGCAGCTAGTTCTGCAACGTCGCCCATCGGCACGATATAGCCTGTCTCGCCATCGACGTTGACTTCCGGAAGTCCACCAACATCGCTCGAGATCACCGGCACGCCGCAGGCCATAGCCTCGAGCGCCGAGAGGCCGAAGCTTTCATTGCCCGAAGGGATGAGAAAGACATCGCTTGCCGATAGCAGGGCTGCAAGTTCTGCCTGCTTGCCAAGGAAGCGTGTGTGATTCCAGATGCCGAGTTCGCGGGCAAGCGATTCGGATTCGCTGCGGTCCGGGCCGTCGCCGATGAGTAAGAACTTTGCCTTGATGCCGGAGTCAAGAATAATCTTGAAGGCGCGGATCGCGTCGGTCACACGCTTAACTGCACGGAAGTTGGAAACGTGAACAAGGATCCTCTCACCGTTCGGTGCAAGCAGGCGCCGGAGGTTCTTGCTCTCCATCGGGCGGAAGACTTCCGTATCGATAAAATTCGGAATGACGACGATGTCCTTCTCGACGCCGTAGTTGCCGACCGTTTCATTCTTGAGATATTCGGAAACACTCGTGACGACATTCGATGCTTCGATCGAATATCGCATCAGTGGCTCGAAACTTGGTTCGAGGCCGACGAGGGTGATGTCCGTACCGTGCAGCGTCGTGACGATCTTGAGGTCATTGCCCAGCACCTGCTTCGCCAGCAAGGCTGAGGTTGCATGCGGGATGGCGTAGTGTGCGTGGATGAGGTCGAGCTTCTCATACTTGGCCACTTCGACCATCTTGCTGGTCAGCGCAAGCTCGTACATCGGAAATTCGAAAAGCGGGTAACTCGACATCTCTACTTCATGGTAGAAGATATTGTCGATATAATCCATATTGCCCGATGCACCAAGGCCCGTCAGGCGCATGGGCAGGGCATAGCTAATAAAGTGGACGTGGTGGCCACGCTCGGCAAGCGATTTGCCAAGTTCGGTCGCTACAATTCCGGATCCGCCGTATGTGGGGTAACAGGTAATGCCAATATTCATCATTGCAGAGAATTTACATCAAGTGCTCACGTGGTACACAAGTATCGGGTATAAAACTACGAAGAGATTTGTTTACGCAGACCCATATGTCGGTTGAACAGGATTTTTACCTAACAATAGCAGAGAAACTACGAGCAGATGAAGTAAAGGTCGTCGGCTCGCGATTCATTGCCGATATCATTCCTGTCAGTACGAAAGAGCAGATCGAAACACATCTCGAACGTATTCGCAAGGAGTTCTACGACGCGTCGCATCATTGTTACGCATTTATTCTTGGCGAAAAAGGCGATGTCGTCCGCGCTGCCGACGATGGCGAACCTGGCGGAACAGCCGGCAAGCCCATCCTCACCGTGCTACAAGGCGCGAAGCTGACGAACGTCATCTGCGTCGTCACCCGCTACTTCGGCGGCACAAAGCTCGGCACCGGCGGGCTTGTCCGAGCATACACGGAAGCAGCGCAGGAAGCGGTCCGCGCTGCGAAGATCGTCGAAGTGATCCTGACCGATCGCGTGCAGCTAACCTACGGATACGACGACACGTCGCTCGTCGAGCGCCTGATGCAGGAGTACGAGACTAAAGCTGAAGATACTGAGTATGGCGATATGGCGACGATCAGCGTGCAGATCAGGAGGTCGCTGGTTGACAAGTTCAAAGCAGACGTAATCGAACGCTCTAATGCAAGGATAACGCTTCGGCCCAACGATTGACCTTGCGGTCGATAATATCATGCGCTTTACGGACTCTCGGGCTCAGCGTATTCGGATCGACAAAGACCGGCAAGGCCTGCCACTCATGGACTGCAGCGGAATACTGACCCCGAGTCTCGTTGTGCAGCGTCCGCAGCATGACGTAGCCTACCCGCACGCTATCAGGCATTGGCGACTCCCAGGCATGATCGTAGAGGGCCTGGGGGAGTTTATCGCCGATAAGGCCATAGCGATAGTCGAGAAACTTCCCGATGTTAAAGACGGAGTCCTCAAGGATAAGTCGCATGCCGAGCGCAGAGATGAAGCGTGTATCATTTGGCGCGTACCGAATTGCTTCATCGTAATGCGCTTTCATCTGGAGCGTGTCGCCTGATGCGAGAAATTTCATATCACCGAGGAGACTGGCGAGCGATACTCTTCCATTAGGCAACTGAATTCTCGGGTCGTCGCTGAGTATAGCAACGGCATCGCTAAATTTATTCTGCTTTATCTTTGAAAAGACCATCCCTCTCAGGGCATCCGTGCGAGTAGAGTCTTCACTGTATGCTTGCTTATACAATTCGAACGCTGCGGCATGGTCGTCGGCGTTATATGCTTCGTGAGCCTCATGGACTAGCCGGCCGATACGTCGCAGGCATGCCTGATTCACGACAGACGTCCGCTCGAAGTAGTAGCGAGCCATGATAGAATCCGACGGGGTCATTGGTATATCGATGCGAAGTGTTCGCTGCCACTCCGCATCGAGTGTTTCGAGCGATTTGCCGTAGACTTCTTCGTAGTCGCGCGAAGTGTAAAGCGCCATAAATTTCTGCGGCCCGTACGTAGCGATGAGAAATTTTGCGAATGATCCGGAAAGGATGTAGCTCGTAGTCGGCGCTGTGGATGCGAAGCCGGTGAACTGCATGAATGGCGTGATACCGGATGCGTACTTCATCGCCAGCGCCCAGCGGGAGAGGTCGTCGGAGGTCCGAAGGCCGTCGTAGTCAGCTTCCACAGCTTCAGCCGAGCCTTCGGTGAGGCCTGTGCTCCAGCTTGCGTAGAACGGGAAGCTGCCGTATGGTTTGAGCAGCACATGGACAAGCTCATGCTTAAGTGAAGAGAGATTCTCCTCGGCGATATGCAGCGTGCCCAGCCAGGGCTTGGCGATGCTGGCCCGGCGGGTGCCGACGAACTTGTGAAGCTCTTGTGTTGTGGGATACACATAGAGATCGATCCACTGTGTCGTATCTACTTCCGGATACACCGCCACAATTTCCGCCAGCGATGCGCGAATATCGTAGCGGAGAATGTCTACTTCCTCCCCGCGAAACGATGAGTCGTGATGCACCGTAACCCAGCCGACAAAAAAACTCTTGTCGAGTTTCTCTTCAACATTCCCGTGACTCAGCTCGCCGAAGAAAGCGGCGCCATGAATAATGGATTCGATCGTGAGAAAAGCAAAGATCGTGTGCAGGATGTAAAAGCGTATCGGTGGATCTTTTTTTGCAGCTTTATATGCTTTCCGCTCACTTTTTGAAACGGCAAAAAAGATAAGCAACGCCGCAAAGAGCATATAGCCGAAGACGGCATAATCATAGCGGAATCCCAGCTCGATATAATCATCCCAGATAAAGCCGGGGAAGTACCCATACTGCCATCCGTATGTAAATACTTGCGGCGAGATATAGCCCGGAACAAGTGAGATAAAAAATGAAAGGACCCAGATGCCGATCACGAAGAGCTTCCTTCTGATCGGCGAAGCCGATAGCCCACAGAAAGCGCCGAAGAGTGTTCCGGTCACCGTGCTTGGCAAAACGATATGGGCATAGTATCCCATGCCATGCCACAGGTCGCAGCTCTCTACAAATATCAGAGAAATGATAACCGGCAAAATAATTGCCGGAAGCACTGCGAGCCATATTCGGAATAGCACCTGAACGAGTGGCTCGTCTCTATTTGCCTGCACATACTTCGCCGCAAACCACATGACCGGCAGGCTGCCGAAGAGGGCGACCAGCGACGAATACTCAAAGCTCAGGACGCGGAAGAGGGGGCTGCCGAAGACGATGATCCCGACGGCGACGAGTCCGTAATAGGCAGCAAGCCGGATGGCAGATTTTCGTACTGACTTTAGCGCTAGGGGCACAATAATCCGTAAGTTTGCACAAAGTTACACATTACTATCGAATGGCAGCAGTATTAGTCACCATCAGTTATAAGATCAAAACCGGTAACGCGAACGAATATATTGCCGCGGCCCGCGACTTTGTCGCAAAGGTCAACGCTGCACAACCTTCGGTCAATGTAACCCTCTATGTCGATGACGACGAAGCCAATCACTTCACGGAAGTCTACGAATGTCCGGACGCCGGAAGTTACGATACCCTTGAGGATAGCTACACGGACGAGATCCGTTCGCTCGTATCGAAGGTCGCAGGCTGTGTCGACGGCAGGCAGGCAGTGAAGGTATTGACCAAGCGCGCCTAAAATAGGCCCCCATAGCGGAACAACCGGTGCACGCGGGCTGTTTCAACCTTCCCTTTTTCGGGCAATTGGCGCAGTTGGTTAGCGCGTTTCCTTGACATGGAAAAGGTCACAGGTTCGAATCCTGTATTGCCCACAAATGTCGAAAAGCCGAGGTTTGCCTCGGTTTTTTTCGTTGGCGTTGCATTTTCGGATTGGCTGCCTAACCGATGCGAATCATTTTCAGGGGGGCTTTGATATAAGTACTGCGAGTTAGCATCAATGTCACTTCTGAAACTATGCTCAAAACCCTTCTTTACCTCGTCACGCTGACGGTTCTTGGGACACCCGCATTTAGCCAGCGAAGCGGAGTCTGGGACATTGTACCCTATCCGGGGACGCAGAATTTCGGCACCGGCCAGCAAACACTCATTTCCGCTGCGAATTCCGCTGACATCGCAACGATCACCGATGCGACCAGTGGTACCTTTCAGCACGAAGTTCGCGTTTCTCACGATAGCGGGAGCACATGGCAAACGCTCCTGACCGAACGTATCGGAAGCATACGATGGTGGGCTATTCACCACCCCCTACCATCTACATATTTAGTCGTAGGAGATTCAATGCAAGATCTCGGAAAATTCGGCGAGAATCGCGCCTATAAATTTTTCGGACTGTTTTACTTCAGTAATAACAATGGCCTCCTGTGGAAGAAAACGGTGCTCGACAGCAATACGATCGTCTACTCGGGGTTCATGCAAAATGAACTTGAAGGTGCTTTGATCGTAGGGTATCCCGGGAATGTATACGATTCAGCAGCAAATCAGCCGCAGGACTCGCTGCTTGTCACTACCGATGGCTGGCAAACGTGGACCACGCGCGGCTTACCTCCAGGAGGAAAGGGATGCTGGCAGTTAGTGGGGTTAGGAAAACAATCATATCTCACCTACTCCTTCAACCCACAAACATGCTATGTTACAACCGATGACGGAGCACACTGGGATGTTCGTGCGGTGATGTTTGGTAATTATGGAGTTAATCATATTACTGCAATTACGCCAGAGCATCTCGTAGCGGTTGGCGGCAGATGGAAAGCAAATGTTGTTCATACATTCATGTACGAGTCATTTGACCAGGCCAAGACCTGGACCGTACGTCTTGACACTGCGCTGGGTACGACCAGCGGATTTTCTTCTGTCTCGTTCAGCGAAGATAAATTACACGGTGTTGCAATGGGTAGCAGTATTCTGAGAACAGAAGATGGAGGAGTTACCTGGCAATTCGATGATCTCCCATTCGAACTCGGCCTTTATCCATTCCCTGCAAGAGGTGTCTATTGCGCGAGCTCGGACTTTGCACTTGCGGTGATGACGCAAGATCAATTGTTGCGATTTAATGGGGAGACAACATTACGCGCACCGAAACTGCATTATCACGAGCCTGGGCCTCTACCGCTTGGCCCAACAGAAATTGCATGGACACCCATCAAAGGTGCAACCGCATACCGTTTACAGGTCGCAGGGAAACCTCTTAATCAGAATACTTACGATAGTACGGTCTATCGAACACCATTGTTCGACACGCTTGTCAGCGATACAGTGGTTCTCTTCAATGCTGAAGTCGCATATTTCGCGTATTACGTTCGTGTCGAAGCTGTGAACGATACAGAACACAGTACGTGGAGTCAAAAGGCTGCATTGTTCTATACCGTTTCTGCACCGGGGAAAAAATTGCCGCCTAAGATAGTGTCGCCTGCTAAGGGAGAGCATCTTTCTAATTCCGTCACGCTCGTATGGACTCCTGTTGAAGGTGCCACTTCCTATGAAGTGAAGTTATGGCTTGAATATGCTGTGCCCCTCGTAGATACTGTGGTTACTTCAACGAGTATTACCTTAACGGATCTTAGAGCACCCTATTTATATGCCGTGCAGATCCGTGCGCTGGGCGAGGAGGATTCTACTGATTGGTCGAATGGTGATTTCTATTTTTATATGGATGTTCCGGCGGATGTTCCTGTATCCAGGGAGGTTGAATTCGCCATGTTTCCGAATCCGGCTCAGAATGAACTTCATGTGAGGTGCCCATTGCTTGAGACAAATTCGAAGATCATTATTTTCGATATTATGGGTAATCGTCTATCTGTGCCTCATCGTAAAGAGGCAAGTGAAGTGGTGTTTGATTTACGATCTGTTCCTTCTGGTGTCTATACTCTCGTTATTGAAGGAAATGATCGAATCGTGAGACGTTTAAGCGTCGTACGGTAGGCAGAACCACTTGAATGTGAATTTCAAAAAAAAGCCGGATTTTCCGGCTTTTTTCGTTTATGTCTTGACCACAACCGATCCGGCCAGGATATCATGGATAGCACGCCTGCGAGGGTTCGAGAACATGCTGATCAGCTCAGCAAGAATCCAGATAAAAGTGGCGAAATTTAGTAACTTGATCGCCAGACTGTTTTCCGAGACGTCATAGGTACGATCATATAGATAATCGCAAAGCATTCAATAAGTACCAGTGGTGCATCGCGGTAAATGGCACGTCGCATCCCGATGAAGCTTTTTTCGTCCTGCTCATCGAGAACCTGAATTCTAGTGACCATCTTTCCGATCGTCTGACCGTATTTCCCGGTCATCCAGAACGAGTAGAAGAACATAAGGAGAATGTTGATCGACGTAATGAGAACGGTATTCTCCACTGTCGTATACTTGCCAAATGACTCCCCCGTCATAATCCTGAAGTTGATATCTTCGAAGACGACCAACTCTTCGATCAGGTAGATAGGTATGAATATGAGTCCATCGATAAATCCTCCGGGAAGAAATTTACGCAAAAAAAAGCCCCTGCGTTCACGCAAGGGCTTCAATGTAGCCTGTAGCAGCTATGCCACTAGTTACACATGATCTTATTCTCGCGCACAACGCCGCTCAGAAGCTCGTAGTACGCTTTTGCAACCGAGCGTGCTGCTTCAATGGCCTTGGCCTCGTCTTCGGGCGTAGCGACGAGTTCTGCGAGCATATCCATCTCTGCACGACGATGGATCTCGTCGGCATGCTCATGGACGCGGAAGAAGGAGAGTCCCTCGTTCGAGGTAACGCCGTAAAACTTCGTCAGGCCGTCGATCTTTGTTTTGGAGACTTCCGGTATCTGCGACTCATACGCGTAGAGGGCTGCGACACCTTCGAGGGTCGATCCATTGCGGGTGATCGAGCCGAGCGTTGCTGCAAGGGCATTGGTCTCAGCATACGGCGCTGCGTTGCGGACATCGTCACGGCTGCATCCTAATGCATCCGAGAAACGGAGCCAGAGCTCGGGATGATTATCGGTGCCACGCTCTTCTTCGAGCAGGTTTTCCAGAAGCTGCTGGCGGTGCTCGAGCTTCTCTGTGTTTGCATGCACGGCGCTTACGTAGCGTGGGAAATTGCGCTCGAACTGGTAGTACTGCTCGGCGTAGTCCTTCAGGTCGGCATTGGAAAGCGTCCCTGCATTCCATGCCTGGTAAAAGGGATGGTTGAGCACTGCGTATTCGGCGATGGCAGCATCGAGCCGGCTGAAGAAGTCATTGGTCATAGGATTCTGCATTATAGTTATACAAAAATACCGAAAATTTATTTCCCTAAATGTTTTTCAAGAAATCCCTCCATGGCCTCATAAGCCTCGAAACGGTTCTCTTCGTTGTGAAAGCCATGCCCTTCGTTCTCTTTGACGATGTAGGGGACATCAATGCCACGCCCGCGTAGCGCCTCGACGATCTGGTTCGATTCGTCGATGTTGACGCGCGGGTCCTTGGCGCCCTGCAGCACCATTAGCGGAGCGACGATGCGGTCGACATGAAATACCGGCGACGACGCGCGAAGATATTCCTTGTCATTTTCCGGATGCCCGACCATCTCGTACATCATTTCCTGAAACGGCTTCCAGTAGGGTGGGATGGTGTTCATAAAGGTGAAGAGGTTCGACACGCCAACGTAATCCACGCCACAGGCATAGAGGTCCGGTGTGAACGTAAGACCAGCTAACGTCGCATAGCCACCGTAACTACCGCCGTAGATGCCGATGCGCTTGGGGTCGGCAATTCCCTGATCGATGAGCCAATGTACGCCATCGGTCAGATCGTCCTGCATGGTTTTCCCCCATTGTTTGAACGAGGCCTCCCAGAATTTCCTGCCATAGCCTATCGAGCCACGGTAGTTTACCCGTAAGACGGCATAGCCACGATTAGCAAAGAACTGCACTTCAGGGTTATAGCCCCAGACATCCCGATACCACGGTCCGCCATGCGGATTGAGCACGACAGGCAGATTTTTCGGCTCACAGCCTTTTGGCAGTGTCAGGTATCCGTGGATCGTCAGGCCGTCACGGGACGTGAATTTGATCGGATGTATTTCTGCAAGCTGGTCTTCATCAAGCCACGGACTAACATCTGCGAGTTTTCGCAACTCCCCGCTGGTTGAATCGAAGAGATAGTATGCTCCGAGGGAACGGTCGCTGTAGGTCCGGACAATAAATACTTTCTCGTGCTTATCCCAATTCGCAAGCGATAGCTCATACCCCGGGAGCAGGCGGGTAAGGTCGGTAAAGATCCGTTCGATTTCAGCATCTAAGAATACGCGCTCGAGTTTATCGTCGACGTAGGTGATGGCCGTCAGGACTTTACGCTCGCGCGAGTAGAACATGTGTGAAACGTCTACATGTGGATGCTCATAGAGTACTTCAATTTCGGAAGCCGTCGACGGATCGTAGATGACTATGGCCATCTTATCACGCCCGAGGTTGCTCGATGCGTAGATATTCTTGTTATCGAACGTAAAAAAGAGCGGAGAGAGATTTTCCTTAAAGTTTGTCGTAGTAACTTCACGAAACGGATCATTCTCGCTCTGGCGGAACAGGAACGTCGAGTTGATCCCGTCGCTCGTGAGTCCGATCCGGATGTTGCCGTCATGATCGGTACCCCACTCGGTTACATTTCCCGGATTTTCAGCGACCATCCGCATCTCACCCGTGGTGATGTTTAAGCGGTAGACGTCAAACACCTCCGGATTACGCTTATTCATGCCGATAAGCATATCGGTCGGATGATCTTCAAGATCGTCGACGATATTGACGCGTACGTCGGGAAACGGAGTAAGGTCGATCACCTCTGAGCCATCGATCGCAACGGAGAAGAGATGAAAATTTTCATCACCACCGAAATCGCGGAGGTAGACAACGTGCTCGCTGCCTTTCCAGAAGTATCCCCCGATATCGCGGTCTGTAACTTCGGTCAGACGCCGTTCTTCGCCGCCGGCTCTGGGCACGACGAAAATGTTCTTCCTTCGCTCATACGGCGAAAGGAAGGATATCCAGTTGCTGTCGGGCGAAATAAGGTACGCGCTCTTTTCCGGAGTGCGGAAAAAATCCCGTAACGGGATCCGCGGAGGCTTTTGCAATTCTGGCATGAATGAGTTATAAAGAAACGAAAAATGGAAGCAGGAAAACACGAACTTACCAGTAAATATCCTACAATACTAGCCTTCAATAAGGGCGCGCCGGAGGAATTCCAGCGCGAATTCGACTGATCGTTCACGGATCATGGCCCGATCGCCCACATTATGAAGCAGTTGGGTTTTCGTTTTCTTTCCTTTTTGCGCAAGAGCGACCCAGACCGTCCCCACCGGCTTCGTCTTCGTTCCGCCGGTTGGTCCGGCGATCCCAGTGATCGAAATGCCGATCGTCGAACCAAATTTACGGCGGATATGCTCGGCCATCAGGATAGCCGTTTCTTCGCTCACGGCCCCATAATGTTTTAAGATCTTAGCAGGTACGTTCAGCTCTTTTTCCTTGATCTCGTTTGCATAGCTAACGATGCCTCCGGGGAAGACACCCGTTGCTCCGGGCACATTCGTTAGACGCGCAGCAAACATGCCGGCAGTGCAGCTTTCAGCCGTAGCGACACTCTGCTTCTTCTTAAGCAAGAGATCGACGACTGTCTCTTCGAGCGTCACGTCGTCATCGCCGTAAATATGCTGCTTGGCCTGAGCTCGAATATACTTTTCAACGCCTAGGAGTATTTTCTTCGCAGCAGCTTGTGTGTTGCTTTTTACCGTGATCCGCAGACGTACGCCGCCGATCCGTGGCAGGTACGCGAGCGTAGCGCCGGGTCCGAGAAATTTCTGTGGATCGCCGATCATCTCTGCAAGCGATGATTCGCCGACGCCCGAAGTGTGCAACACCTTATGCAGGATCACACCCGACGCCTTATCCTTATACTGCTTACGAAGTTTCGGTATCACCCATTTATCCATCAGCCACGACATCTCATGCGGGACGCCGGGAAGGATGATAAATACTTTTTTACCTTGTTTATACCATAGGCCGGGAGCTGTTCCCTGATCGTTTCGTAAGGGAGTAAAGCCCTGCGGGATATCTGCCTGCCCGATGTTCGCTACCGGCATCGTTGCATACCCAAACTTTCGGAAGCGGGCTCGTACCTGCCGCAATGTTGGCTCGTGTCGCACAAGTTTCTTCCCGAAGAAATCAGCGACGATCTTTTTAGAGATGTCGTCATGCGTCGGTCCGAGACCTCCGGTTGCAATGACGACGTCGGATTCCTTCCAGGCACGCTTGATCGCGCGCAGAAGATCTTTCTTGTTGTCGCCGACCGTCGTTACCCGATGTGTGTCAATGCCGATCGTGCACAGCAGTTTGCCGATCGTAGAGACATTCGTGTTGACGACCTGGCCGATCAGAAGTTCATCGCCGATCGACAGTAACTCAGCTTTGATCATAGTTTACTGTGAGAGGAAGTGGTAGTACCCGTACGTTGCGCCATGCGCTGCGAGATTTGCATAGATCCCGGCAACAGCATCGTCGAGCATGATCGATGTGCCGCCACGGGAGTTTTCAAAACGTGAAGCCGGGTAGACCTTCAAAATATCGAATACGCGGAAAAAGATAAATGCACTGATGATAAAGACAATGTCGCCCGTATACCAAACGGAGAATAGCGCCATCCACTGCCCGAGCACTTCATCGATGACGATAATACCGGAATCATGCTCATGGGTGCGGAGTGTGATCACATCGCTCGCCACAGCGCCTGCTACGAGGCAGATAATGCAAAGCGCAGCAAGGACCCAGTTGTTCTGCAGTGCGGGGATCACATAGTAAAGCGCCGCTGCAACAGCGCTGCCAACGGTCCCACTCGAAAATGGTGAAAGCCCTACAAAGAAGAACGTACCAATAGCCAGCGGCATGAACGGGACTTGCCTGATACGATCGGTCGGCACATTCCACAGACGCCCGGTTGCTTTCTCGAGCGTAGCTCTCATGGGTTTTGCGTGCTCCGGCGAAAGATATAGCGTGAGACGATCATCCGGATAAGCGCAGCATTATCGTAGAGATATTGCAGGAAGGTCAATAAGGTCAGTCCAACGACGAGCATCATTCCCCAGTAGGCGA
>JANWLI010000121.1 GCA_025450975.1 Candidatus Kapaibacterium sp.
GACATCAGTGCCAGTACTGCGGACATCGCAGCGGACTCACCGTCGATCACATCATTCCGAAGTCCCGCTCAGGCGAAGACTCCTGGGAAAACCTCACAGCTGCCTGCTTGCGCTGCAACAACAAAAAAGGAGATCGCACACCGAGTGAGGCAAACATGCCACTCAGAAAAAAACCTGTGCGCCCGAACCATGTTGTTTTCCTGCGCCAATATCTCGGCCGCATCGAAAAAGGCTGGGAGCCATATCTGTTCATGCATTAATCGTATTTTTGTTCTCGCTTCATAAGTCCTGTATGACCTATGGGACCCATACTTTCTATCTATGCTCGAACTTGCGCTCGCCTTTCTTACCCTGACCATTCTTGAGATCGTTCTCGGAATCGATAACATTGTCTTTATCTCGCTCTTAACCGGCAGGCTGCCGGAAGAAGATCGCAACAGAGCGCGCATCGTCGGCCTCGGCGTCGCCATGGGTGCACGTATCGCGCTCTTGCTGTCGATCACGTTCGTGATGCAGCTTGTCGATCCGCTCTTTGTTGTCCTGGGAAGTGAGATCTCCGGAAAAGACCTGATCCTTATTCTTGGCGGGTTGTTTCTGCTGTATAAAAGTGTCACCGAAATTCATGGCCGCTTCGATGAAACGAAGCATGGCGCGGAACGGCAAAAGAAGGTGAGCAGCTTCGGGCAGGTGATCCTGCAGATCGTCATTATCGATATCGTGTTCTCCCTCGATTCAGTTATCACGGCTGTCGGTATGTCGAGTGATATTGGGGTGATGATAGCGGCAGTGGTCGTTGCAGTTATTTTCATGATGCTCTTCTCGAAAACGATCAGCGATTTTGTCGAGAAGTATCAGTCGATCAAGATCCTTGCGCTTGCATTTCTCGTGATGATCGGCGTCCTGCTTGTAGCTGAAGGCTTTGACCAGCACATTCCAAAAGGCTATATCTACTTTGCAATGGCATTCTCGATCGGCGTCGAAATGATCAACATCAACCTTGATAAACGCTACGGACTGATCGCAGGCAAGATGCCGAAGGAAAAACCCTAAACCTGCTTCGGATCGAATTTCGGTTTATCGCCGACGAGCTCGTCATAAAGATGGCGGAATTTCTGCAGGTCTTCCCAGGCCGGCGATTTCCAGTTCGGATTGCGCAGTAATGCTGCAGGGTGGTAGGTCACCATCACCTTCGCGCCCATAAAGTCATACACATTGCCGCGAAGCTTCGCAAGCGTGTCGATGCCGTTCTTAAGCAGGTTTACTCCTGCAATGCGGCCCATACAGAGGATCATCTTCGGACGGATCAATTCGATCTGCTTCCACAAATATGGCTCGCAAGCTTCAACTTCCGTCGGCTGCGGATCGCGATTGCCGGGAGGACGCGACTTCAAAATATTGGCGATAAACACTTCTTCTCTGGGGAAGCCGATCGCAGCGATCATCTTATCGAGCAGCTGTCCGGCACGTCCGACAAACGGCTCTCCCTTCGCATCTTCATCGGCTCCCGGAGCCTCGCCTATCACCATGACTCGCGCCTGCGGATCACCGACACCGAAGACGTAGTTCTTGCGCGTCTCGTGAAGCGGACATTTCGTACAGTTGCTCGTTAGCTGTTTAAGCTCGTCGAGCGTCTTTGCCTGCGCCCACGGTTCACCCTGATGGATCGCTAACTTCATCTCGAAGACATCCCCTGCAGGTACGATCGCTTTTGGTGTAACAGGCGCGACTGCGCGCGAAGGTGTTTTTGCAATGGCCACTTCTTCTATTTTCGGTGTATTCGTTGGCAGATATGTCTGTGCTCCGTAACGCTCCGTATGCTGCTTTGCCCAGCGCTGAACGTCGTCGAGAATTTCCTGAGGGCTGCGGTCGCTCATTTCAATTCAGTGATCGCTGCCAGTATCTCACGCGCGCACTCTGTCTTGGACATCAAGCCAAGTTCGCGCTTCATGCCTGTCTTTGTGTAGATCGTGACTCTATTCGTATCTGATCCGAAACCTGCTCCGTTCTCATCGTAGGAGTTCAGGACAACCACATCGAGTCCCTTCTCCTCCAGTTTTTTACGTGCATACTCTTCGCCGTTCTCCTGAGATTCAAGTGCAAACCCGACGATGATCTGATCGTCGCGTTTCTCCGATGCAAGTTTCTTTAAGATATCGGTCGTACGCTCAAGGTCGATGTTCGGAATATCGTCGCCTTTCTTCTTAAGCTTCGAACGCGAGACATTCTTTACGCGGTAATCGCTGACGGCAGCGCTCATGATAATAATATCGCTCGACGGCAAATGCTCGAGCATCGATGCATACATCTGGTCAGTCGTCTCCACATCGATGCGGTTGACGAAGGGTAATGTCTTCGCTGCCGACGGCCCCATTACGAGCGTCACGTTCGCTCCGAAGACGCTGGTAGCTTCATTCGCGAGTGCGGCGCCCATCTTGCCGCTTGAGCGATTACCGATGAAGCGCACGGGGTCGATCGGCTCATACGTCGGCCCGCCGCTAATGAGAATGCGCTTGCCTTCGAAGGCAAGTTTAAACTTTGGTTTGGCAGTATCAAGATCTTGAGGCATTGAAATGAGATTGTCGAACTCGTCGACAAGTTCTTCCGGCTCAAGCATGCGGCCCATGCCTTCGAGTCCGCTGGCAAGTGCACCGGAGACCGGCTCGATGATCCCAACGCCCAGCTCTTTAAGCCACGCAATATTTTCCTGCACTGCCGGTTGCAGCCACATTTCCTCGTCCATTGCCGGAGCGAGGACGAGCGGAATACCTTTCGGGAGAGATGCTGCAAGCAAGGTCACAACCGTATCGTAAATACCATACCGCAGCTTGCCGATCGTCGTCGCAGAGCACGGAGCGATCAGCATGGCATCGACACTCCGTCCCAGATGGATATGCCACGTCGATGGCGAGCCGAAGACAACAGCTGCCGTTTCGTTTTTTGTGAGCACGGAGAGTCCGTAGGCAGTCGTGAACTGCGCGCCGGATGCCGTAAGCGCCGGATACACGACTGCGCCGCGACGCACAAGCTCGCGGGCCACGATCGGCGCCTTCACCGCAGCAACGGATCCGGTTACGCCATAGATAATACGCTTGTCTTTAAGCATTACTCGAACAATGCATTGAATGCTTTCCGGATCTCTTCTTCCGTATTGTAAAAGTACGGGGAAAACCGGAGCCGCCCCCCTCGTTGAACAATGTGAATGCCTTTCTCATTTACCCGCGCTGCCACGTCGGCGGCATTCTCAACGATCATGCTGACGATCCCTCCACGCTCCTCCGCATTCTTCGGCGTAACGTAGCCGATGCCCGAACGATCGCACAACGTGAGCAGAAGATCGGTAAGGTGGAGTGTCTGCTTGTACACAATGTCAAGCCCCACTTCCTGCTGCAATTCCAGCGAGGCTTGCAGAGATACGATACCCGGAAAATTCATCGTGCCGTTTTCGTAGCGGCTGGCTTCGTCACGAAGCCGCTCCATATCGTAATCGGTATAGCGCACGGCCTCCTTCACACTCAGCGCTCCCATTGCACGCTGGTGCACGCGGCTCTGCAATGCATTGCTGATGTAGATAAATGCCGTGCCTTCTGTTGCCATCAGCCACTTATGGCCGCCCGCAGCAAGGTAGTCAATGCCGGCATCGGTAACATCGATCGGCACATACGGTACTGCCTGGATCGCATCGACGCAGAAAATGATGTTGTGCTCTTTACACAGTTTGCCGATCGCTTTAAGATCTGCGCGGTATCCTGAGAGAAACTGCACGGCACTGACGGAAAGTAGCCGGGTCTGCGGGGTGATGTGCTTTGCGATCAGTTCTGGCGTGATACGAAAGTCATCGGTATCGTAAAAATCAACACTGACGCCGCGATGCGCAAGATTCAGGAATGGATACACATTTGCCGGATACTCGTGACGGTACAGAAGTACTCGCTCTCCCTCTTTCCAGTCGAGGCCGCTTGCAAGGATCGACAGGCCCTCTGCAGTATTGAGTGTGAAGGCGATCCGATCTGCTGTTGTACCGATGATCGAAGCGACAGTACCTCTCGTCTCCGCCACCATCTTCGGGGCCCAGGGCCAGGATTCAATGCCTTTCAGCGCGCGCTTCGCATGATACTTTTCAAGCGCCTCGCGCACGCGAAACGATGTCGGACTGATCGCCGCATGGTTGAGATATACCATGTCAGACCACGTATGCGCGAACTGGCGCCGTGCTTCGGAAGGCGTCATCGCTTTGCTAAGATCCCTTCCACAGTTGCAATGTCTGCTTCGACATCGACGGCAACTGAATCGTAGTTTACCTTGACTGCACGAATGCTGAATCCATGCTCAAGCCAACGCAGTTGTTCAAGCTTCTCTGCATCCTCTAATGGTGTCGGCGATAGTGCCGTGAGTTTTGGTAGAAGGTCGCTGCGAAATCCGTAGACACCTATATGCTTCCAGTGCAAGCCATCACGAACTGCATTCGCTTCGTCGCGCACATGCGGAATCGGCGAGCGTGAGAAATACAAGATGTTACCACCTTCGGCAACGGCACACTTGACAACGGTAGGATTTGAAAGATCCGATACTTCGCGCATCGGGCTGATCGGCGTTGCTATGTTAACTGCAGAATCATTGAAAGCCTGCTGCACTGCTTCGATCACATCTGGTGCGATGAGTGGCTCATCACCTTGGACGTTGATGACAACATCGTACTGTTCGCCCAGTCGCTCGACTGCCTGTGCGACACGTTCGGTGCCGTTCTTGCAAGCAGCATCGGTCATGATGGCTTTGCCGCCGAACTGTTCGACATGTGCGAATATCTCGTCGCTATCGGTAGCGACGTAAACGCCGTCGATGCCCGAGGCCTTCGAAACCTGACGCCAGACGCGCTCAGTGAGCGTAACGCCATCAATTAGCCGCAAGGCCTTGCGAAGAAGGCGCTCGGAGCCGATGCGCGAGGGGATAATAACAGCAGTTCGCATGTACAAGTGAAGTGAGCCGATAAACAGTATTCCCGGCAGAAATGTCTGCCTGAAATACTGGTATATTGTAGTATGGATCTCGATAAATACATACGCTGCGTACCCGATTTCCCCGAAAAAGGCATTCTCTTCCGCGATATTACGCCGCTGCTTGCCGAACACAGCGCCTACCAGTATGCCATCGGCGAGCTGGCAAAGCTCGTCGCCCATGAAAAGATCGACCGCATCGCTGCCATCGAATCGCGCGGCTTTCTCTTCGGCGCTCCGCTTGCCGTTGCCTGCGGCGTTGGCATTGCGCTGATCAGAAAGAAAGGTAAGCTGCCATATACGACTGTTGCGAAATCGTATGAGCTTGAGTACGGAGAGAATACACTTGAGCTGCACTCCGATGCACTCATCGCCGGCGAGCGAATTCTTGTCGTCGACGATGTGCTTGCAACGGGCGGCACTGCGCACGCAGCAGGTGAACTCGTGCGCATGCTTGGCGGTGAAGTAGTCGGCAATACGTTTCTCATCGAGCTCAAAGCGCTCGATGGCAGGAAGCGTTTGAATGCTGAACCCGTCTACAGCCTTCTTCAATATTGATATTCGGGAGTATTCTCCCAACTGCTGAAACTCCCTGAAACCCGCACCGTAGCGATTGATGCGCTGGGTTAACAATTCAACCTTTGCCTATGAGGCTTCTTCGCTACTTCTTTCTCGCTCTTGTGCTCGCCCCCCTCACAGTTTTTTCTTCCACACCTTCGGAAAAGCGTGTCGAGGCTGTTCGCGCCGATCAGATAATTACCGTCGATGGAAAATTAGACGAGTCCGTCTGGAAACGTAAGGGCTACGATGTGTTCTTTCAGCGTGTCCCCGATGAAGGCA
>JANWLI010000122.1 GCA_025450975.1 Candidatus Kapaibacterium sp.
CAAGCATTGCCACATCGTCATGCTCCTGGCGGATGATCACAAACACGTTCTCTGCATCCGATGGTAGCTCTTCAACCGGCGCAAGCTGCCGGAATGTGAAATCTTTCATGCGCAGTGATGAGAAAAGTGTGTCGGCTTCGTAGGAGCGAATATCAAAACAAACGGCCTCCGGAAAGTAGAAGTAGCTGAATCGCTGCCACCAGGAGTCGAAGATCACGGTCTTGGAGAGATCCGGACTCTCGCGATGAATAACTGACTGCACGGCATGGTGGATCGAGTCGATATTCCGAACTCCTGCTGCCGATGAATAGGCAAACGCCTTGTTAAAGAAAAATGCTGTCTTGTCTTCCTGACCTGCAAAGCGCGACTCGATGCTTTCACGAAAAGTCTGATGCGAGAACAAGTTTGCGTACAGCGTAAATGCCTGTCCCGGCATCGGCAACGTGAACCACAGGATCTCGATATTGACGACGACTAGCATCAGGATGATCGTGAACTGCGTGATGAGCCGCCGGGTGAAAATGATCTCTTGCCCACGCCTGATGCGGACGTTGCGCGCATGGAGGATCGCTATATGATCAAGCAGCACGGCACCCGCAAGGAATACGATTGGGAGAATATTGAGCAGGTATCCCGCCTTCATGAAATAGATCAAACTGTAGAAGAGAAATGCCGGCGCAATGAGAATAAGCGCAAACCTCGCCAGCTTTGAGGAAAACATCTCTTTGCAGAAGCGCAAGAACTCTGAGCGAAAGACGACTGCTCCGTAAACGGCAATGAGAATGACCGGAAAACTGCCGATCACTAGAAATAGCATCAGCTTGGTAAATACGCCGAAGTGTTCGGCGAAGGGGCTACCAAAGAGTACTGATTGCGTCGTATAGAGCTTCTCGCCACCAAGTGCATCGAGGTATACTGTCAGGCCGCCGCTCGCAGAAATCATCGCAAGCACCCAGGCGAGCGAAACGACGGCAAACAGTCCGACGCATTTAACAAGCACTCCGGCCTGCGGACGAACGCGCAGAAAAAGATAGAGTATCGCAGGAGTAAAGAAGAGTACACTCGATTGCCGCGCACCGATCGAAAGTGAGAAGAGGACGACAAGCCACAACAGCAAACGTTGCTGCGGTCCTTCGCGGATAAGTCGAATGCCAAAATACAAGATCGCAGAAACGAAGAACGCTTCGTGAACATAGGCAGTGGCAATTTCGCCAAAGAACCAAAACATTGGAGCAAAGAGCCACAGCGCAGCTGCAATAACGCCTACGCGCTCGCCCCGCAAGTGCGCACCCGCTCGCCACAGGAATAAGACGGAGCCGATCGAGAGCAGGATCGAGAGCCAGATGTAAGCAAGATTAATATCGCCGGTAATGCCGGTCAGCCACTTACCGAACAGCACATGGAGAATATATCCCGGCGGATGCGGCGTGTACTGTGCGAGATCAAACCGAAACGTTGCGATCGCAAAGTCGACCGAGTCAAACTCGAATAGATAGCGCGAAATAAATGGAAGGCGCGTAGCGATCACGCCCAACGCGAGCAGGCCACCTGTCAGAAGTTTTCTCCGCCTGTCAGTGAGCAGCATAGTCCTTCACACGATAGATACTCAGAACGGTGTCCGCACTCGATGCAAGCGGCTCAACGCGCAAACTCGCCTGCAGTTCAAGCGAGTCTTTGGCATACGCATAGAATGTCGGGTTCAGCCGATTGTAAATGATAAACACGTTCGCTCCCTGCGCTCGCGCATACTGCCAGACTAGCTTCTGATCATGCTGCAGCGGATAGGTTGCCGGCGTTACCAGTCCGACAAGATCGATGAGCGGCCGTTTCGTCAGATAACCTATAGCGCCAACATCATGACAGGCGATGACATCACTTGCCGTTGTGTTCGTCGCCACCCATTTCGCAGCAACGACATGCTGCTCGGTAATATTAAGCACGGAGTCCTTGTAGATCCCAACCCAGCGAATGCAGACGATCACCGCCAATACATATAAGATCCGAAACGGCACATGATGCTTAACCCAAAACTTCTTTTCCGGATTTGTACCTACGCGCCGCCCCACCATCACCCCAATGAACGCAACGCCGAGCATGATCATCGGCGCGATCACCGGAAAAAAGTAACGCCCGTGATGCCGGTATTGCGGTGCAAAGATGGCAAGCAGGATCGGTAATCCAAAGGCGAAAATGGATAACAGTCGAAACCGGGCGTCTTTGCGAAAATAGTACACTCCACATAATGCAAAAACAAACGGCGGGATGACGGTCATGAACAATATCTTCGCCGCAAACCAGAGATAGCCGAAGTCTGCTACCATTGATGTTCTGGCACCCTGCACGACGCTTGAATGAAAAAAGAATGAGCCACGCTCGAGCAAGGGCAGCAGCAGCACAGGAGCAGCAACGATACTAAAGATGAGTGCGCCAACGCCGAAATCGGCAAACCTTGCTTGCTTCTTTATCAACCGAACGAGCTGATCGACGGCGATGACAGCGACCAGCAGCCACAACTCCGGCCGCGTAGCAACGCCAAGCGCAAGCAGCAGGGCTGTGAGCTTCGGCTTGCCGGAAAAGTACGACCAGAACGCCCACACAACGATCGCGCAAGCAAGCGACACTTCCATCCCACTCATCGCTCCCCACACAAGCCTCGCGGAAATAAATGTCAGCACCGACGTAGCCATTGTCCAATACGCACCAAGACCAAGCGTGTTGGATAGCCGGTAGACACCCACAAGTAGAACGATGTGAAAGAGTGCGGATAAGATTACGGCAACAAGCTCGAAATGCGAAGTGAGTATTCCGCCGGCTGCCAGCAGCACTACCCACAATGGCGAGGTATCTGCTGTAACAGTCGCACCGGGATTAAAGCAGTAGCCATTGCCTGCAAGAAGATTATCGGCATAGCGGCAGTGAATATAGACATCGTCGAGCGGGACGCCTACCGATTGGAGAATGCCTGCGAGCCCCTTCGCGTCAAGTGTGGTATGAACGAAGATCTGTACGACTGCAATGAGAATCAAAAGAAACAGCGACCCGGTAGTAAGTAGTCGGAATTCGTACGCGTTCTTCTTCACAGTGCGTGCTAGAGCGTGCGGAAATAGATAATGAAGAACATCGCAACTGCATACGCAGCGAAGTTCAGGATCATCGGCACATCCGTCAGGACCACTTCCGTCGGATTCTCGCCTAGGTTGCGCTTATGCAGGAGAAAGAGATACCGGAACACTCCGTAGAGCACGAACGGAGTCGTATACACCAGTTTCTCCGTACCGAAGATCGCGACTGTACGATCGCTCACGGTGTAGAGCGCATAGCTAATGACAAAGCCAGCTGCGCAGATCGTACACAACTGCTCGGCAAACTCCACGCTGTATTGATCAAGTACTTTCCGCGTCTTTGGCATCACGCCCTGCCCTGTTTCGATCTGCGTCTCGAGCATCACCAGTTCTCCGCGACGCTTTGCAACTGCGAGGAAGAGCGAGAGGAACATCGTCGTAAGGATCAGCCACGAGCTGATCGGCACATCGATGACGAAGGCACCGCCGACAACACGCAGCATAAAGCCGATAGCGATAACAAAGACGTCGATCAGCACCACTTCCTTCAGGAAGAGGCTATAGCTGATGTTCATCACAAAGTACAATGCGAGGGCAAGACCAAACTTGTATGGAAGATCGAGCGCTAACGGGACAATGGCTGCGAAGATGATAATGGCCATCGTAATGGCGCTCGCTATATTGATCGCGCCGCTGGCGATCGGGCGGTTCTTTTTGCGTGGATGCAGGCGGTCGCGGTCGCGATCAAGAATATCATTAACGATATAGATCGAACTGGCCGTAGCGCAAAAGAGCACGAAGGCGATGAGCGAGTACCGGGCGTACTCCCAATCGAATAAATGCTGCGAAAAGACAAGCGCCGCAAAGACAAAGAGATTCTTTATCCACTGTTTCGGCCGCAAAAGGCGTATGAAAGCAACAACCGTCATTCATAGGCAAATTTACGCTGCTACACGCATCCTAGCAGAGGAAGCTTCAAATTTGCCCTAAAAAGAGGAATAGTTAACCAGACTCATAAGAGACCTTTAAGGCGATCCTTGATCTCTCGATCAGAAATGTTGTCCATTTCGGATTTATCGTAAATTGAAACAAGATAGATCGTCTCTGAAATGATCTTTACAAACGTAATAACTCTCATCCCGCCTCTGCTCCCCTTTCCCTTACTCGCAACTGCCAGACGAATTTTGAAAAGTGTATTACCCATCGGCGTACCACTAAATGGGTCCCGGATGAGTTGTTTATTTAACTGACCCATTTCATGAACCAGAGAGGAATACTTTTTTCGCAACCGCTTAAACTCCCTTTCGAAATGCGGAATTGCGATAATCTTATAGCTCATCTAAAAGCTGGTCAAGCGTTTTTCCTTTTATTTTGCCGGATTCAATAGCCTTTACCTCTTTTGCAGCTTCTTCCAAACCTGCTAAAAAACTCTGCTTCTGCTTACTTTTTTCCAGTTCCTTTTGCAGCGCCACCCATTCCTTCATTGGGAGTTGAACGGCTGTGGGTTTCCCATTAGAATCCATTACATATTGCAAGTGAAACGTCATAATTCCCTCCCTATCTAAAACACGATAGCTTCGACGTACTCGCCGAACGGCACTTTCAGCGAATCGATCATCTCGCCAAGCGTGACGTAGTTACGCGAAGCCTTGATGAGCACGGGCATCAGGTTCGTATGACCGAAGCCTGCTGCGGTGATCTCGGCGATCGACTCGTCGACTGCCACCTGCGAACGGTTCGCGCGAAGCTCGGCAAGCTCACGCTTCTGCTGACGCTCGACTTCGGGTGAGATCTGGAGGATCGGAATATCGATCTTCTCGTCTTCTTCGATAAACTCGTTAACGCCGACGATAAACTTCTCTTTCTTATCAAGCTCGATCTGGTAGCGATACGCAGCATCTGCGATCTCGCGCTGGAAGAAGCCTGCTTCGATCGCAGGGATCACGCCGCCAAGCGCATCGATCTGGTCGAAGTATGCATTCGCTTCGGCTTCGAGACGATCGGTCTCAGCCTCAACGAAATACGAACCGCCAAGCGGATCGACCGTATTGATGACGCCGGTCTCGTACGCAAGGATCTGCTGCGTGCGCAAGGCGATCTTCACAGCCTTCTCGGACGGAAGCGCAAGCGTCTCGTCCATCGAGTTTGTATGCAGCGACTGCGTGCCGCCAAGCACTGCTGCCATTGCTTCGAAGGCTGTACGGACGATGTTGTTCTCCGGCTGTTGTGCGGTGAGCGAGCATCCTGCCGTCTGCGTATGGAAGCGCAGCGTCCACGATTTCGGATTCTTCGCGCCGTACTTCTCCTTCATGCGCTTCGCGTAAATGCGGCGCGCAGCACGGAGCTTTGCAAGCTCTTCGAAGAAGTCGATATGCGAGTTAAAGAAGTGCGAGATACGCGGAGCGAACGAATCGACATCCATGCCACGCTCGATACAAGCCTCAACATAGGCAAACCCATCGGCAAGCGTAAATGCCAGCTCCTGCGCTGCCGTCGAACCTGCTTCGCGGATATGATAACCGGACACCGATACCGGATTCCACTGCGGCACATTGTCGCGGCAGTATTCCATCATGTCGACGATAATGCGAACCGATGGCTCCGGCGGATAGATAAACTCTTTCTGCGCGATGTACTCTTTAAGAATATCATTCTGCAACGTGCCGCGCAAATTCGCGAACGGCACTCCCTGCTTTTCGGCGACGCAGAGATAGTAGGCGAAGATCATCGCAGCCGGCGAGTTGATCGTCATTGACGTCGAGACCTCGCCGAGCGGGATGCCGCTGAAGAGCTTCTCCATGTCTTTGAGCGACGAGATCGCAACACCGCAAATACCAACTTCACCTTCGCTCCATGCATCGTCGGCATCGCGGCCCATCAGCGTAGGAAGATCGAATGCAGTCGAAAGTCCTGTCTGCCCGTGAGCAAGCAGATACTTGAAGCGCTCGTTCGTATCTGCGGGCGATCCGAAGCCGGCGAACTGACGCATCGTCCAGATCCTGCCACGATAGCCATTCGGATGAATGCCGCGGGTGTACGGATACTCGCCCGGAAAGCCGATCTTCTCGAGATAATCTTTCGGCACAACATCCTTCGGCGAATAGAGCGTATCAAGCTCTTTGCCGGAAAGCGTCGTATGCTTCCAGCCCGTTGTCTGGTTCTTTGCATGACGCGCCTCCCAGCGCTGTTTCGCCTCGAGATACTCCGGACTCGCCTCAAAAGAGGTCTGCCCGTTTGTTTTTACGCCATTCGTGGAAATTCCGTTCGTTTGTGCCATAAAAGGTCGTTTCTATATCTAAAGGCAGAAAACGAGGCATCAGGTCAGAGAGTTGCCGCCCCTTGTAGATGTTGTAACTTTGTGCTCCCACCATTTCACTCCAGGAGGATCTTATGTTCGGAACATTCATTTTCTTCGTACTTGTCGGCATCGTTGCCCTCATCATTCGCTCGCGCTATACTGAAACGTCCAATACCCGGGTCGACGTCCATAAAACGGCCGGCATCGTCTCGAAGGTCGCCTTCGGAATTGCTATTGTATTTCTCGTGATGTCTTCGGCCATCGTTGTCCCCGCCGGAAATGTCGGCGTTCAGGTCTTCTTCGGCAACGTTCAGGAAGACGCTCTCGAAAGCGGTTTTCATGTCGTTAATCCGCTCATGGAGATCAACAATATGGATGTCCGTACGCAGGCGTACACGATGTCTGCCGTCCACGACGAAGGCACAAAATCCGGTGACGATGCGATCGAAGTGCTTACGAGCGACGGTCTGACATTAAAACTTGAGATCACGGTCCAATATCGCCTGCTGCCATCTGCAGCCCCGGTCGTCTATAAATCGATCGGCGAAGATTATGTCGATAAGATCGTCCGTCCGGAGATCCGTTCTGCACTGCGTGACAAAGCCGTCAATTACATGAGCACCGATCTGTACTCGATCAAGCGCGAAGATTTCGTTGTGAAAGTGAAGACCCTGCTCGAAGACGCATTCAAAAAACGCGGTCTCGTTCTCGAAGGCGTCTTGCTCCGCGACGTAACGCTACCACAGACGGTGCAGCTTTCGATCAACGCGAAGATCTCCGCCCAACAGGATGCGCAGAAGATGGAGTTCGTCCTGCAGAAAGAAAGCCAGGAAGCAGACCGCAAGCGCATCGAAGCGCAAGGTATTCAGGATTACCAGAAGATCGTCGCGCTGAGCTTGTCGCAGCAGATCCTCGAATGGAAAGGCATCGAAGCAACGGAGAAACTTGCAGAATCGCCAAACGCAAAGATCGTCATCGTCGGCAACGCGAAGAATGGGTTGCCGTTGGTGTTGAGTCCGTAACATTAATTCCTTTCGTTCTCAAGCACTGATGGTATATTCGGAAGTCAATTAAATAACTTTTCCAAGTGTTATATAGCTATAGAAAAGCCAATTCCTCATTATGGCATTACCAACTACTTACACACAAGCATATGGACAGCTGGGTGAATTCTTTTCAAAGATTAGAGATGCTCAGGCACCTGACAAATTTACTCTACAAATACTAAAAGACTTAGGTTATAAGTCTAATAACCACCGTCCTTTCATTCCGCTAATGAAATCTTTGGGCTTTCTATCAGCAGACGGCGCGCCAACTCAAAGATACCATGATTATCGGAACCACTCTCTTTCAAAAAAGAAAATGGGCGAAGCTCTAAAGGAAGCTTACTCTGATATTTTTCTTATTAAAGAAAAGCCTACAAACTCTGATAAAGAATTAATTCTTGGCAAATTCAAAAGTTATCACAATGCAAGTGACAATGTTGCAAGATTGCACGTAGGTACTTTCTATTCATTACTAGAATTAGCTGATTTGGAAACAAAACCTATCAAGAACACGCCTCACCATGACATAGAAAAAGAAAGCGAGAAACTTGAAGAAAGAGAGGCGTCAGATAAAATAAAATTGCTGGGTCTCCACTATAATATTCAAATTCACCTACCAGCTACAAAAGATGTCGAGGTTTATAATGCAATTTTTAAATCACTTAAAGATCATTTAATTGAGTAACAAAAAAAATATCAGAGACTTCTTTTTTCGGGGGTTAATGTTTGAATCCGAAGCTACTAAGTTTCAATCAGCCGGCATTCAAATTGGCGCTGACTCCTCTCAAGCAGAAGAACAACTTCTCACAGAAGCTTTAGCTCCATTTAGTATTAGTAGAAGAAATAGCGCTTTGGAAATGGCAAGGCTCTATTCAGTAATTCATTGCTTTGAGAATGAAATCCGTGATTACATTCGGGAAACATTGAGCGAGAATGAGGGCATTGATTGGTGGAATAAATTACCACCCAAAATTAAAGCAATGGCTGAATCCAGACTAGAGACTGCCTTAAAAGATTCTTGGTTAGAGGGTGAAAAAAGTGATCTACTAGGGTTCGTAGACTTTGGCATGCTTTCTTCCATCATGATTGAAAAATGGCAATTTTTTAGCAATATCATTCCATCCCAACATTGGCTTAAACAACGAATGGAAGAATTAGAAAAAGCAAGGAATTTCATTGCTCATAACCGCATGCTGCTCCCTTCTGAGTTTCAAAGAATCTATATGTATATAGCGGATTGGAATAGGGTGATTGGACTTTAAAACTTTCATGAGTAAAACTGTCTTTGTCTTAGGTGCAGGGTTCTCTTTGGGTGCAGGAGCCCCCCCTCAAGATAAGTTGGTGGAGAAAATATTCGAACTTCATAAAAAAGATCCTTTTTTGTATGAGCCCAATTCAGTTGAATACTTTCAGACCTTTTTAAGAGACACTCTTAATATTCCCGACAATTCACACAACAAAGTTCCACTAGAGGATATCTTTACACCTCTGGACAGATGTTTACTTGATAATCTTTCTTTTAGAAATCTTGGCATAGATGAGATTAAAAGAACCAGAGAGCTTATTTATTATTTAATCGGGAAAACGCTTCAGCATATCCTTCAATCAACCAATAAAAAATACATTGACGAATTTGCAGGTTATTTAGTGCACGAATGTAGCAAAAGGAGCAAAGGTCGCTATCGCAGCAATGACAACGTGAGTGTAATTACAACAAACTGGGATATACTTCTAGATAGATCCATTCAAAACCTAATAGATGCACAACATCGCTCTAAAGCAGTAGTAGATTACTGCTGTTATATAAGCTCATATCATGAAAGTGACGAACGTGTAAAACCTGGCCTGGAAATGTTAGGCAAAGGTGGTTTTAACATAAAATTGCTCAAATTACATGGTTCTCTTAACTGGCTTCAGTGTCCAAGATGCCAAAGAGTCTATGTGGACTTGGATAGCAAAATTGCAATTGACCAATATTCTATCCATCAGCAGTGCAGGCATTGCGACAACAACTACGGGAGTTTTAATTCACATGAGTTAACTTCTAATATTATCATGCCTACATTCTTAAAAAATCTTTCTAACCCCCAATACAAATTGATATGGCAAAATGCTGGAGTAGAGCTTTCCGAGGCTAGTAAAGTAGTATTTATTGGTTACTCTCTTCCTCAAGCGGACTATGAAATGAGACAATTGATCTCGCGTATGGTCAGATCAGATGCCGAAGTAGGTGTTGTGGACTTTTCTTCAGACCCCACTATTGATAAGAACTATGTTGACCTTATAAGCAGGTATAAAATTTTCTTCGGCAAAAGGCTAAAATTCGAGTCTCATGACGGTGCTGAGAAATATATTGAAACACTAACAGTTTAATTCAAATCAATATAAAACGCCGGCTTGCGCCGGCGTTGCTTCATTCACTTCACCTTATGGTTGAGATACCTAGGACCTATCGTTACTAATAACTCTGTCGAGCGATGCCTTCCCGCCGCCCGTGATCACGAGCACGACTGACATTGCGATCGTCAGCAGATGATACTCGAATCCCTCTCCTGCCTGTGCGCCGCTCCAGTTCATGAAGAAGCCGTTGCCGAAGTGGACGCTTGCTGCGACGAGCATATTGATCGCCATCGCAAATGCTGCGAAGCGCGTACCGAGACCCACGATGAGTGCGATCGCCAGGAAGAACTCTGTCAGCGGCGACAGTGCTGCCAGGAATGGCGGAATGCCGAGGCTCGTGGAGATGAATCCGACGGTGCCGTCAAAGCCGTAGCCGCCGAACCAGCCGAGGATCTTCTGCGCACCATGCGGCAGGATCACGAGACCCAGGACGACGCGCAAAATCGTTGCGACCGTTGAGGAATCGGTTGCAAGCAATCGGGAAATGAGTCCGCGCTTTTCGTTAGCGCCTGATTGAGTAAGTGTAAGTGTTGCCATGATGATTAATTAGTTAATGGTTGATTAGTCAAATTTTAGTGCAAAAAAATTTATCCCTTCTTGTAGATCTTATGGAGGAGCTCCAACAACTCCTTAAGCTCTCGTTGACTCAGGACGTCCAGCGCATTATGCTCCATCTTTGCGATGCGGCCGCCGATCTTCTCCAGCAGCTGCAATCCCTGCTTCGTGATCGTACAAAAGACCTGCCGCCTGTCGGTCTCGCAGCGTTCGCGCAATACGAGGTCTTTCTTTTCGAGCCGGTCGATCAGCCGAGTTAGTCCCGGACTTTTCTCGATGAGCCTGTCACCGATCTCCATCGTCGGCAGTCCGTCCTTTCCTGCTCCGCGCAGGATCCGTAGGATATTGTACTGCTGGCCTGTGATCTCGAACGGCTCAAGGATATCCTCGAACGTCCGCTTAAACTTGTCCGAAGTCAACAGTAGCGCGATCCCCGCCTCCTGGGCAGTAGTGCCAAATGGCACCGTTTGTTTGATCGCTTCCGTAACCCAGGACATTTAGTTGATTAGTCAATTATTGATTGTTAACGAATTGGCTCCTGATAAGTTTCAAAAAAAAACGCCGGTTCAACCCGGCGTTTTAAATTCTATTTTTCCGATCGTCAAAATACGATAAAGTTGACTTTCCCGTTCAAGGCGATCTTGTCTGTACCATTAACAAAGACACCATTAAAGCTTACCGTGCAGTACTCGTCTTCCTCGCCATATTCGAGTACTTTGATCGATCCTTTCGATGCAGAGTACTTCTTACTGTTGGACTCAAAGAAGCAGGAAGAATTCTCGTCGCTTCCCATGGTGAAGTCGCCCACTGACTTACCCGGAAACTTCAACTCAATGTCAATGTACCGTCCATTAACGTAATTTCGGAACTCCATTCTGCACCGGGTACGGTCGAGTCCGCTCTGCGTCTTTACATACATAGCAAATCCGGATTCGGTCTTAGTGAACTCTCCGACGAATGCCGTGTCAGTTCCATTTGCTAAAAAACCGTCAATTCCGGTAAACGTCCCTACGGTTGGGTCGTTATTCGATGCGTCGTCGCTACTACTGGAAGTGCTGCATCCGACAGACAGTATAGAGAGGCACAAGATTGCAAATACGTATTTAATCATGGTGATGTAGGGGTTATTAAAAACCTGGACAAATATACCTATCTTCAATTGTACCTATTTCACGTCTCCTACTCAGGTAGTATATATGGGTGTGTGCTCATGAGACTCCAATTCCTATTCCTGTTCGCAATAATAATATTACAGAGACCGACCACCTATTTGTCCTTGCGAGATCAATATGATGAATGTACTTTTTTTTGCTCTGATATAAACAACCGGTTAAAAAAAGTGGCTATCACTTTGTAAAAAAGCGATAGCCACACACACTTATCTAATATTAATAACTTACTCCGCTTCAACTCCCGGAATCCGCTCCACCGGCGCCACCGTCCTCATGTAGCGGTAGATCGCCTTCAGCTCCAGATCCGACATGCGGCTGAACGGCCCCCAGGGCATGGGCGACTCCGGCACGAGGCGTCCTTTACGGAAGCGCTCGATGAAGAACTGCTCCGTCCAATTCGCGATCTTGCTAGTCTTCTTATCCGGTGTAATATTCGGCGGGCGTACTTTGAAGTTAGGATCTTTCTCGCCCTCGAACTCCGGACCGCCTGCGAAATCAGGTCCGATGAACGCGCCCGTCATCATGTCGCGATCGGTGTGGCAACCGCGGCAGTTGGCTACACTCCACACAAGATACTTGCCGTACTCGATCGACGAATCCGGAACGACTGCTTTCGGCGGTGTCGCTATTGGCCCGACCGGCTTGATCATGAATGCGCGCACAGCCTCGCCCATGAAGTTCATGTCGATCGTCTCAACGTGCTTCTTCACAGGTGCAAGTGTACGTAAGTAAGAAATAACGGCCGTCAGGTCCTCGTCGCTCATATTCTGGAATGGCATGAAATCGAAGATGGCATGTCCGTCGTGTCCGACAGCATAGCGAAGCACCCGCGCAAGTTCGCCATCGGTACGATTGCCGATGCCGGTTTCCGGATCGGAGGTCAGATTGGCCGAACGGATAATGCCGAGGGGCAGCTTGAACTCGAATCCACCTGCAAGCGCAACTTCCTCTCCGCGATCGACCTTCTCGACATTCTCCAAACCGCCATGGCACGTTGCGCAATGCGCAGGCCCGTACACAATGGCCTTACCACGAGCGATGATGGAGCTATCTTTCGATGCCTTAATGTCCGGATACGGCGCATCGAATGTCGGGTTCTTAAATATCAGCACCGCAACAACAAAGAGCACAATAACCGACGCTAATACAATACCAACCCATTTCAGGGTTTTCAATAGTTTTTTCATAGGGATGAAGTGATGAATATATGATCCAGGTCGTGCAAATATAATAGACAAAAATGATCAGGCAAAATGGAGAAAACAGCGAGCCTCCGCGTGAATTTACCTCTGCGACCTTAGCGCCTCTGCGGTTAATCTCCCATGGAGGTAACCGCAGAGACGCAGAGGACGCAGAGTAATCCGCAGAGAACGAGCTTAAGCTTTCATATACTCAAAAAACAATGCCCCGCACTTGATGCCGCGGTGGAAGTTGTTCAGGTTCATCTTCTCATTGGGCGAATGTGCATCCTGATCGGGTAAGCCGAACCCCATGAGCACGGTCGGAGCGCCGAGGATCGACGAGAAGCTATTGACGATCGGGATCGATCCCCCTTCGCGTGTCAGGAATGGCTCCTTACCGAAGACTTCGTGCATCGCCTTGCGTGCAGCCGTCATGCCTCGCGAATCGATAGGCGTCATCGCCGGCATGCCGCCGTGCAGATCGATGACGTTCACTTTCACACCTGCAGGCTTGATCTTCATGATAAATGCCTCAAACTTCTTCGCGATCTCCTCCGGTGACTGCCCAGGCACTAAGCGCATCGAGATCTTCGCATGCGCCTTCGATGGCAGCACCGTCTTCGCGCCCTCGCCCTGGAAGCCGCCCCAAATGCCGTTGCAATCAAGCGTCGGCCGCGTCCACATGCGCTCGAGTTCAGAGTATCCTTCTTCACCCGGCGTCGCATCGGTCTCAAGATCGGCCATGAATGCCTTACGGTCGTACGGCAACTTCGCAAACTCCGCACGCTCGCGATCGGTGATCGCTACCACATTATCATAGAATCCGTCGATGAGGATCTTCCCCTTTTCATCTTTAAGCTTCGAGATCATCACGCCGAGCGCGTTGATCGGATTCGCGACCGCGCCGCCAAAAAATCCGGAATGCAGATCGCGGTTCGGCCCCGTTACTTCGACCTGCATGTAGCATAGTCCGCGCAATCCGTAGCACAGTGACGGCTGATCGTAGCCGAACATCGGCGTATCGCTCACGAGCACAGTATCGCAGGCAAGCAAGTCCTTGTGATCGGCGAGAAACTTGTCGAGATTCGGCGAGCCGATCTCTTCTTCGCCCTCGATCATCACTTTCACATTCACCGGCAACGCGCCATTCGTGCGAAGGTGCGCTTCGATCGCCTTGAGCTGCAGCCAGACCTGCCCCTTATCGTCAACCGATCCGCGCGCGTAAATATTGTCGCCCTTGATCGTCGGTTCGAACGGAGGATTTGTCCACAAGTTCAGCGGATCGACCGGCTGCACATCGTAGTGTCCGTAGAAGAGTACGGTCGGTGCGCCCGCGCCGCCATCGAGACGCTCGCCGTAGACGACAGGATGTCCGGCAGTCTCATAAATGCCGACATTCTGCAATCCAATACGCTTCAGCTCGTCAGAGACGAATTCCGCGCAGCGACGCACTTCTCCTTTATGCTCGGGAGAGGTAGAAATGGAGGGAATCCGCAAAAATGCCTTGAGCTCGTCTTCGTAGCGGCTCTTGTTTTGGTCGATAAAATCGAGAATCATATGTATTGAGAATGTGTCATGTACAATAGCGCGTTATGAACAACACAATGAAAAGATCAATTTTCTTTTTTACAATTCTTTTTCTTGCCGGACAATCTCACGGGCAGACCCTTCGTTTCTTCGAGTTTGGCTTCCGTACCCCTCTGCCGGATTCGATGAACGTCATCGCTGCAACGTCCGATACGACCGTCATCATTAAGGCGTTGAGCCAGCTTGCTCTTCCTGAGAGCCAGCGCAACCTCTTTATTAACGGCGAACTCCAATACGGAACCGAGACCAACAATCCGCTCTACTCCTGGCACTTCCTCACCAATGGATGGGACCTCGTCGAAGTTGCCGTCGAAGTCTGTGACGGCCGGCCCGATGACGTCGAGAACGACAAGCCATATTGGATAGATCTTATCGGCAGATTCTGTCCATGGTCGTCATATATTAAACGCGAGATCGTAGCTTCGGAGGTCCGCGACGATATATATACAACGATCCGCCTGTACCCAAACCCAACATCGGATCTCATGACGATCGATGCAGATCCATCGATCACTATCCGAGAGCTCTATGTGCTCGATGCCCTCGGCAAGATCGTACTCACGGTCTCTCCGCATGGCCGAACCATCGATCTTTCATCGCTTGCGCGCGGGCAATACTATATAATTGTACGATACTTTGACGGAAATAGTGTTTACAGAATAGTGAAAAACTAGCTTTGATCACCTTACCTATATTCTCATGGACGGAGCACAGATCCACTTAGCAATTAATCACTTCCCGCTCATTCTCACGCTCTGCGGAATAGTCATCATCATTATTGCTCACGTTCGCAAGCATCCATTCCTTTTCCGGACGGGCGCACTGTTCCTCCTGGTCGGCGCAGTAACGGCAATACCAACGTACCTTAGCGGAGAACCTGCTGAAGATGTCATTGAAGGATATCCAGACGTGACCGAAGTCTATATCGAAGCGCATGAAGAAGCCGCTGTCTATACATTTATCGTCACAGAGATCCTCGGACTTGCAGCACTTGTTGCTCTGGCGCTGACCAGAAAAACGCCGGACTATAAGCGCGGCCTCTCCATTACCCTGCTCCTGCTTTCACTCATTGCCGTTACATCGATCGCACGCACTTCGCATCTGGGAGGCCAGATCAGGCATCAGGAATTGCGCTCCGGCGCTGATACCACTACGACTTCTCCTCCCACTGAGGCCGAAGAAGACGACTAACGTCACTATGAATCCGATTTCATTAAACTTACAGTAATATTTTGTCTCCTTTTACCAAGGAGATAGAATATGAAAACGATCATCACTTTACTCGCACTTTCACTCGCAGTCAATACTACGTTTGCCCAAAAAGACTGCACGCAGGATTCAACCGGCCTCGTGCCGATCCCGCAACTGGGCACTGACTACTATTCCGGTTACCAGGGTGGGCTCTATCCCGGTGGCGCAAATGCGCGCCCTGCAGCACATCGCGAAGCTGCCTATGCACAGGTCGCAGCGATCAAGCCCCGCACCATCGATGGCAGCATCGATCTCGCAGCTGGCAAGGTCGTTATGATCGGTGTCGGTGCATCGAATCCGCGCACGGAGTTCGATGCATTCATGCAGATATGCGACACGTTCGCCCAGATCGACCCCAAGCTCAAGCGTATCAATACATGCATTGGAGGTCAGGGTATTCAGAAAATGAATATGATCACCGATCCATACTGGGTCCATGCAATCAACGAACTTGAAGACTCCGGACTCTCGGCCCAGCAAGTGCAGATCGCCTGGATCGAAACCGAGCACACTGGTGACCCGAACACTGCATTCCCTTCTGCTGCGCTTGCACTTGTTGATGAGTTCGAAACATTGCTCACAACTATGCGCGCGATCTTTCCCAATCTAAAGATATGCTACATTTCCGCACGCGCATACTCCGGCTATGCAACGCCTGGCGACATGGGACCGGGGCTGCTTGCGCCACGCGATTACTATAACGGCTGGGCCGTCAAATGGCTGATCGAAAATCAGATCAACGATGCGCCGGGATATGAATTTGCTACCGAGGAGGATCCCATGCCCTTCATCACGTGGGCCAGTTATCACTGGTCCGATGGCAGCGTCGTGCGGCCCGATGGATTTGCTCTCGATTGCGCTACCGATGTCGGCGCAGACGGACTCCATCTCTCTGCTGCAGGAGAAGAGAGGATCGGCAACCTCATGTTCCGATACTTCCGCCAGGATCAGACGGCAAAAAAGTGGTTCAAGGCGCCTTAAAGTCAACACTAACAAAGCCGCAGAAATACTCTGCGGCTTTATAATACCGGATAGATCGTACTATCGAGCGGGCCGTTGCTCGTAAATCCGCCGAGACCGCTCTGTAATGACTTTGCTACGATAACACCGTAGGGCGTTAGCTCTGCGCGGATGGCAACGGGTAACTGGTACGACACTGCGCGGATAAGTCCAAGCGCCTCAAGAAGAGTGGCCATGTCGACTAGCGTAGTCTTGTCGCAAACGACACCCGCTTCGTCAAGTATTTGTGAAAAGGACTTCGTCTTTCCGGATCGCTGCAGACCTATTAGAAGTGCTTTGCCTGTCTCGTCTATGTGCGATTCCATTGATAATTCCAGTCTAACTGTGAGTACACGGTTGGGTGGCGAGCAACTCAAAGGTACGACGTATACGTCGTATTTAGTTATACAAATACTGTATTACCTTACACATTTCGGGATAAACCGGTGTTCTACCCCGCCACATGCCAAAAAGCAGTTCTATCGAGGATTTGATCGACGCACTTCGCGAGCAGCGGACCCTAAGATCCGTTATTGCGAGCGAAAGTGACTTACAGCGTCTTATCCACAAGAACGGCACTCCGCTTATCGACGGCACAACGGCCCACTTCTTCGTCGAGCACGATACGAACGAGCATATCTCCGTCATCGGCGATTGGAATAACTGGAAACCCGGCATCGATACCCTCGAGCGCATCAATCCGAAGACGACACTCTACCATCTTGCAAAAGATTTTCCATCCGATGCGCGCCTCTCGTATCGCATCGTCGTCGGCTACAACGATTCGATCAACGATCCCGAGAACCCGCACACCTGGCAGGAAGTATTTGGCAATAACACCTACTTCACCATGCCGCGCTACATGGGCACGAAGTATCTCGAAGATCCGAAAGCGAACGTGCCGCGCGGAGAGTTGCGGACCCTCAGCGCGAAGTCTGCCCGGGGCCTCGAGTTTGCGCGCGACGTCTACATCTACATTCCGGAAAAGCTTCGGCGCAATCGGAAATACCGCTTCATCTATGTACACGACGGCGAAGAGGCGATCTGGATCGGAAAGTTTACGAACGTCCTCGACAATCTTCGTCATCACGAACCTGATCTACCGAATGTCATCGCCGTCTTCATTCCGCCTGTCGACCGACACGCAGAGTACATGCTCAGCGAGAAGTTTGCGAAGTGGTGCGCAACGAGCCTCGTCAAACAGGTTGAGAAGCATCTCGGCGTGCGCAGCGACGGACGTCTGCGCTGCATGCAAGGCGCATCGCTCGGAGGACTCTGCGCAACCTTCACCGGATTCGAATATCCGAAAATCTTCGGCAACATCGCTGCGCAGTCGCCATCGTTCTGGGTCGGCGAGCGGCGCATCATCGGAGCCTATAGCAAAAGGCGAAAGCTCCCCCTGCGCTTCTTCCTGCATACGGGTTCGATACACGACGCGCTAACAGAAACGCGCCTGATGCGAAATGTCCTGGAGGAAAAACGCTACGATGTCACCTACCTGGAAACAAGCGAAAGCCACATCTGGGCGAACTGGAGCAGGCAGTATGAGACGATCATCAGGTGGCTGGCTAAATAAGACTCCCTCTCCCGTAAAGGAGCGTACTGAACGTGATCAAGTCCGCTCCTTTATGGGAGAGGGCCGGGGTGAGGGCAGAGGGATTTAAGAGGTAAGATTTAAGATTTAAGGGCTACGCAGAATTCAATTTGCGAGGCTGCGCCGACGTCGTTTACCAAACGATTAATTTGGTATGACGCAAGAACTTATATATTCTGGGGCAGGTTAGAATATGCGTTCTGGTTTACTTGTTCGTTGGGTTCTTAGGGTTTTGGTTTACGCGCAGCCTTTTACAAGAAAGCTCACGTCACTCTCTAGCATCCTGCCTACTCATGTCGAGCGAACCTATAGTTAACTATTGTTTTACTTTTGTTCTAATTTAACATGTTTAAAATCTATGTTGGAGGTCTCCCGTACCGCGTTACGGACGATCAACTCCAAAGCATCTTTTCTCCATACGGTGAGGTGACGAGCTCCAAAATCATCACCGATCGTGAAACGGGCCGCAGCAAAGGCTACGGTTTTGTTGAGATGGCCGATGAGGCAGCAGGCAAAAAGGCGATCGAAGAACTGCATGAAGCAGAACTCGAAGGTCGTCGTTTGACAGTGAACGAAGCACGTCCGCAAGAAGCCCGTACGGGTGGTGGCGGCGGCGGCGGATATCGCGGCGGCGGCGGTGGCGGTGGCTATCGTGGTGGCGGCGGCGGTGGCGGCGGTCGTGGAGGCGGCGGCGGTGGTCGCGGCGGCGGCGGCGGCAGAAGCTGGTAAACCTACAAACAATTTTTGTAGTCTAATAAGAAGCCGGGCAATATGCTCGGCTTTTTTATTTCAGTGAAGGCCCGAGATTTAAGATGTAAGATTTAAGATGTAAGCTACGCCGTCATTCTGAGCCGGTGCTAGGCGTAGGCAAAAAACGATGACTAACGTAGGGACACGCCGCCCGTGTCCGCCCCTCACTCAACCACACGCTCGATGTCCTGCAGACTGCCCCTATACACACCCCGAACGTCCGTACCTCCGAACGCCCGCCTAAAACGGCACCTTGGAAAACTTCCCCGTTCCCACATACGGATACGCTTCGATCCGATAATAAAAAACCTCATGCGAAAACGCGCTCCCATCAAACTCCACCGAATGCATCCCCGCATCCTGCACACCCGGCTCGCTGAACGTCTGCAACTCCTTGCCCAACCCATCATAGATCCGCACCGTAACCCGCACAGCCTTCGGAAGCTCGTAACTGATCGTTGTTTTTGTTGCGAATGGTTGAGGGGAGACATATGAATTGAGCCATTCCGGATCTGGGAGGTATTGCTGGACCCAGGATTTGCCGGCATCGGTAGTATGTATGATAGTCCCATAATTCCCGACCGCCCATCCGCGAAGACTATCGACAAAGGTTACACTTAACAGCCATTGCCCAACTTTGCTTTCTTGTCGATTCCAACTCATCCCTCCATCAGTGGTTCTAAGCACATATCCTCCGCTTCCAACAACAGTGCCGTTACGATCATCAGAAAAGGTGATTGCTTTATATACCTGATTGGTATTATCAATTGTAGGAATTTTTTCCCATGATACACCCTTGTTTGTCGAAACTGCAATCAACTCCTCAGAGCCAACAACGAATAGTTTTCCCCGAATAGGGAAAATATCGTACAAGTTATGACCTAAACGTGTTTCAACTGGATGCCAATATTCTCCACCATTCTGGGTGAATGCGAATCCACCATATTGTTGAGGACCCTGACAAGAACCTATTTTTTGTCCTGCAGCTACACCATTTTTAGAATCGGTGAAGGCAAAAGTCGTCGAATAGCTTAGTGCGCTAAAAAATTTCTCCCATGTTTTTCCGCTGTCAATACTTCTAAGGAAATTTTGATCATTAAGTTGGAAGACCGTATCTCGTATGTGCATCATGTCTGGGTGAGCTGTAAGTTCTCGTTCATAGGAATCTGGCTCTGACCACGTCTGCCCCATATCGGTAGTTCTAATGATTGTCGAATGCTTCTCGTCCGTAGTTGTGCCGTTTGCAAAAGCTGTGAACTCATCCATGAAGTATTGATATTCGTACTTCAGCGGAGGCATAAATAATGTCCAATGTTCGCCTCCGTCGGTAGTACGGTAAGCGTTGCCTTGCCATCCGCAAATCCAACCGTTCGTCGGACTGAAGAACTGGATGCTTCGTAGGTCTTCGGTTGTACCGCTCTCCTGCTTATACCACCCAATCTTCTCTTGCGATAATGCATCGTGGACATGAGCAAGATCAAGAAGCAATACACTAATAAATACGAATAGGATTTTCATTGATGACACATTCAATCGTGCACTAAGATAACACCGCCAACGCAAGAACCCACCGCAAATCTTCATGCCCACGCGAAATGCATCCGTAGGGGCACGCTGCGCGTGCCTTGCCACGGATCTATGCCATTTTCGATGTCTTCGGTAATCTTCAAACATGCAGCCATCTTCAACAAGGCACATGCAATTGTGCCCCTACGTGCACCACCGAACGCCCGACCACCACCCCGCATTGGCGAAGCCATGCGAAAAGCGCCGTAGGGCGCGACATGTCGATAGCCCCCGGCGTAAGCCGGGGGGTATGATCAGAGGAGATTGTTAAGCCCCGTTAGGGGCGGCATGTA
>JANWLI010000123.1 GCA_025450975.1 Candidatus Kapaibacterium sp.
AGCCCTAAGCTTCTTTGCCTACATCGGCTTCGAAGAGATCGTCAAGCTTGCAGAAGAGACGAAACAGCCGACAAAGAATATTCCCCGAGCGCTCTTTATTGCGAGTGCGATCGTCATGGTTGTCTATCTAACCGTATCGATCAGCTCCGTAAGTGCGATAAGCTGGCAGGAGCTGAGCACATCGCCAAGTCCGCTTGCCGATATCGTCGGCAACGAATGGGGACGAGGCGGCCTGATGCTCATTGCAGTGATCGCGCTGTTCTCAACGTCGAACACGATCCTTTCCAATATGCTTGGCAGCTCGCGGGTACTCTTCAGCATGGCGAAGGAAGTGCGTATCCTGCGATTGTTTTCTCATGTTCATGTAACCCGGAAAACGCCGACGATCGCCTTGCTCTTTGTTGTTGTCGTGATGGTACTCTTTGCGCTCATCGGCAATATTCAGACTGTCGCATTGCTGGCAAATTTTTTCATCTTCCTCACCTTCCTAATCGTCAATATTTCTGTGATCGCGTTGCGAATCCGTTCGCCACGCGTTGTACGACCGTATCGAGTGCCGTTTGCAATTGGCAAGATACCGATTGTCCCGGTTATCGCCATTGTGCTTGTACTTGTACTCATGTCGTTTACAGTTTATAATCTAACTAAAGGCCTCTCATAAACGAAGCTCTGCCTGCAATGTGAGGAAGGAGTTAACTTCGTCAGCATTCGTCGAAGGCGAAAAGAACCGAGACTCTGAAAACTTAGCATGTAGATGCAGTTTCTCAAATAGGACAGCAGATAGTAAAAATGAATACCGTACGCCATCGCCATAGAGAAAAGTGAAGCCTCCTGCTCCAGGTACTTCCGGCTCTGTGATATAGATGCGGGAGTCATACGAGTCCGTTGAGTATATCGATGAGCTTACCGCAACACGTAGCGGATCAACAGGTCGATACTTCACTACTGCTCCGATAAGATAGCCTGTCGCTGCAGCGATGTCAGGCTCCGCATACCGAACGAACTCAGCATGCATCGATGCCTGAAGCCGGTCAGAGAAATCGTAGGCAGGCCGCAGACGAATATTCAGCTTGCCGTGCGGCTCGATCGTATCGGATCTGACAGCTGTCAACACTTCGCGAACTCTGTAGCTCGATTCGAGCGACACGCGGAACGGTGAGCCGGAGGCTTCCCATGTTGCACGTAGACGGAAGTCCTTAGTAGCTAGGGCATTCTCATTCGTTGGCGTTTGCTGGATACGCGATGAGATATCGGCATATCCTTCCAGCGTAAGAGCTTCGATGCTCGATGTTCGCAAGCCGAGATAACCGCCGGTTTCGTTTTGCACGTCGCTTGCATTGTCGCCAAAGACTCCACCGAGAGGTGAGAGAAAACCTTCGGGCAGGAGACGGAAATTCGCAGCTACTTCCCATTTTGTAAACGGCTTCGCAAGCAATGTCGCCGTGAAGGCATTGTCTCGCGAGGCATCGGAAATTGATCTGGCAAATTCTCCGCGGAATGAGTAGTTACCGAAAAGTGCGAGCCATGACAGTGATCCTGCAGTGAGATCAGAGCCGACAAAGCGCGTTTTGAGCGAGTCAGTAGAAAGCACCGAGCGATCGTAGCGAAGATAATAACCGGTCGCTGAGAGATTTAATGTAGCGGACTCATTATCGATAACAGCGTACAAGATATTACCGCCACTTACTGTTTGCTTCGTTGACTGACGTCGCTCCTGCTCCGAAGCCGTTCGGTGATATCCGGTGTAGGAAAGTGATGTGATCGAACCTGTATCGGACAATGTCGCGTCGATGAAGCGATTCGAGTAGAAGACATCGAGAGTGAGGTTGTCAAGTCGTAGCGAAGTTGCAGCGCCTCGGTAGAATCGATAAGCGGAAGTCGAGAGATAATTGCCGATACCTATCGGGTTGACGCCAAGCGGCGTGATGGCATCACTGGATTTCGATCTGGCATAGCTTCGCAGCAGGACAAGCCCTTCACCATAACCGACAGAGAAATCGCCGACGACGGCTCGCTCGAGTGATAGCGACGATGATAGCCCGATCGGTTGCGCTAAGGCGCAGAAGCCACCGGCATGATCGAGAAACAGCGGCTCGCCAGCATCTTTCGATTGGATGACGCCGCCATGAATATATTCGGTGTAGAGCCTTGCAAGGTTTGATGACTTGAGCGAAGACCCGTGATACTTTTCTTCGACGTACTCTTCATCCGTCTCCACATCGGGATCGGCACTGAGACGCGAGCGAAGTTCGAGAGCGTGCGATGGCTGGGGCGTCAGCGAGAGGAATGGCCGGGTACGATTGTAGAGATCTTCTGAGAGAATCCGGCGTAGATCGTCTTCGGTCTTTGCATTGCGCATCAGTCTGATCTTCATGGATTCAAGTTCAGTCAGCGTTGGGATCAGTTGTAATATGCGGTCATCAGGATTCGAGAGATCGTAGGGACGAACAAGCAGATCGCTGATGGTTTCTGGAATGAGGTCGACCGTTTCTGGATCGGTAAGGTCGTCGTAGAGGACGAAGTAGAACGCGTCGGCAGGTGCGGAACGCGTTGAATCGGTTATGGTCCGCCCCAACACTCCGCATGCAAAAACCAGGATCGGTAGCTGTAATACGACCCTCACGGATAAAACCGAAGAAGCCTCTTGCGAGGCTTCTTCTTATAATGATTGTAAAACTTATTTATGCGTGTTCGACGTACCGGTCGATGCACCGCCGCCATTAAGCGACTTCATCTGGCGTTCGCGCATAAGATTCTTTTTGAATGCGCTCATGTAATCGACGAGCGATGCGATCTCTTCGTCGTTAAGCGGTCCTTTATGCTTGGTGTGGAATGCCGGCATGTTCGAATTCGGCACACCATCGGCGATGATCTTCTTCCACTCGGAAGGCTCGTAGTTCATCATTGCATCGCTTGCAATGTCTGCTCCCGGCTTGTGCTCTTTAGCATCGCCATGGCAGACTGCGCAATCTGCTTCGTAGAGTTTTGCGCCGAGTTCGCCTTTACCCTTTTCGACGTGGCACGATGCGCACGATCCTTCGAAGACACCCTGAATGCTCATTGCAGAGCCAGCGTGTGCAACGGTCGACTTGAAGATGTCGCCGGTGATGCGAAGCTGACGCTGTGCACCGTTTACGGCATTCGATGAAACTGTGATGACCTTCGTCATATTACCCGGAGCCTTGTTATGAGCATCGAAGGTAACCTTCAGCTCGACTGACTGACCAGGAGCAAGACGCTTCTTCGCCGGATCGAGGAGCACTGCTGTGCACCCGCAGGACGGATTTGCGCTGACGATCTCGAGGGTGTCGGTACCGACACTCTTGATCATAAATGTCGTCGTTGGCGAGGTATTCTGCTCGATCTTGCCGAAGTTATGGACTTCTTCGTTAAACTCGATCTTCGGGCCTTTGAGGGTATCCTGCGGGACAAACAGACCGGCAACGGCAGACCGCATTCCGATGGAATCGGTAGAAACTTCAAGCGCTAAAAACGCTGCAAATAATGCAAACGCTGCTACTAAAATACTTATGGGTCGTTTCATAGACATAATAGGTCTTAAATGCTACATAGATAACGCGTGGACTATGGAAGTGTTACAATGTTTGGACCATAAAAATAGTTCATTTTTGTGGATAACGAGACTATCCTTTGATAGAGGCCGAATGAGGGGAAAATGGTGTAATATAGAGCGGCTCTAAGGAGCTAATTTCTTCAAAATTATTCAGTTGCTGCAAGGCTAAGGAATAGGCAACCGTCCTGGCAAGGTCGATATTGCATAGGATGGTCCGCTCATGCTTGCCTTCGAGCAGATCAAGTGCCGATTGGGGGCCGGCAATCAAGAGATCCGGCAGCAATTCGCGGAGCGGGACGAGGGCAATGTCGTCAATGGCAGCTGCATGAGCTACATATAACGAATGCCTATCATACCCGGGATATGCCAACAGCTGACCTGCCTTAGCCTGATGGCCGGAGTCGAGAGATGCAAGCAGCGCTCTATGCGACGAAACTGGGATCAGGCCAGCTCCTGTCCCGTAGGCGATACCTTTTGCGAACGACAGCCCGATGCGGAGTCCGGTAAACGACCCAGGTCCGGCGACAAGTACGATCCGTTCGATCTGCTTCGCTGTTGCGCCGGCCTGCGACAGCAGTTCAGAAGTCTTCGCGGCGAGCATCGAATCATGAACTCCGCGCTCATTAGCTGCGGGACTGTGATGAAACGATGCAAGTGGTTTGGCATCGTTGGAAAAAAGTCCGATGCTTAACTCATGCAGCGATGTATCGAGCGCCAGGATCATGCTGTCAGGCGATGGATCGTGATGGTACGTTTTGTATCGGCAACATGCTCGATCGTGACTTCAAGGCGTTCTGCCGGAAGATATTTCTCGATCCGCTCAGGCCATTCGATGATCGTGATGGCATGACGAGGGTAGAGATAGTCTTCGACGCCAAGCTCGAGCAACTCGTCGTCGCGTTCGAAGCGATAGCAATCGAGATGGTAGAGATGTCCGGCCGAGTTATCATGGAATTGAATCGGATACTCGTTGAGCAGTGCGAAGGTCGGCGAAGCAACTTCATTCTCGTGAATACCGAATGCTCGTGCGATGCCTTTTGTGAACTTCGTCTTTCCGGCGCCGAGTTCTCCGCGAAGTGCGACGACGTCGCCGACGTGCAGTTCTTCTTTTGCGAACTGCTCGCCGAGGGTGACCGTCTCATCTTCCGAAGTTGAACGATAGATCATTTCGGCTCGAGCGTGACAACGGGCAGGATCAACTCCTCGAGCGAGATCCCTCCGTGCTGAAACGTATCCTTATAGTAGTTGAGATACTTATGATAATCGGTCGGGTAGACAAAGTAGTAGTCTTCCTTTGCGATGATGTAGTTTGTCGTCACCGAGCGGTTCGGCAGTTTGTACTCATCCGGCTTACGGATAAACATCGCCTGCTTCTCTTCGGCCTTGACGTTGCGCCCGTACTTATACCGCAAGCTCGTCGATGTTTCGCGATCACCAAGGACTTTCGCGCCACGCAGGCTGCGGATCGAGCCGTGATCTGTCGTGACGACGATCTTAATGTTCGGCACTTTCGCAAGCGAGCGGAACATGTCGAGCAAGCTTGAATGAAGAAACCACGAGCGCGTTAGCGAGCGGTAGGCGCTTTCATCGGGCGCGATCTCTTTGAGGATCGGCGAATCGCTTCGCGTATGTGCCAGCATATCGACGAAGTTCACGACGATGGCCGTGAGATGGTTCTTCGCATGCGTCATGATGTTATCGGCGATGCCGGCGCCGAAGTCGCGGTCGATGATCTTGATATACTTCAGATCGCCGCGTAGCTTTACCTTGCGACGCTCGAGCTGCATCTTTAGCATGAGCGCTTCGTCTTTATTTTGCGAATGCTCGTCGTCGTCGCTCGTCCAGGTGTCGGGAAAGGTCTTGCCGAACTCTGCAGGAAACTGTCCGCTAAAAATTGAATTGCGCGCGTAAGGCGTAGCTGAGGGGATAATGCCCAAATGATAGTCGCGCTTAATCTTGTAGAGATTGCGCAACTCGTTCTCCATGATCAGCCACTGATCGAGGCGCATGCAGTCGATGACAAAGAACACGACGTTCTGCTTTCCTTCGCGGAGGGTTGGCAGAACCCACTCATCGACGATGTCTGGCGAAAGTGCCGGACGGTCGTCGCGGTTATCACCGGAGTATATCGTGTTGACCCAACTTTTATAGTTGCGCTCGAAAAATTTGCAGAACTCGGCATTCATCTCGCGGCGCTGGTTCATGAGCGTCTCTTCCATTCCCGTTTCGGGATGGGCATCGAGTTCGAATTCCCAGGCGACGAGCTTATTATAGAGTTCGATCCAGTCAGATGCTTTCGAAGCCATCATGAGTTCGCGCGACATCTTGGCAAACTCCTGCGTGTAATCGCGTGATACCGCTTCGTTACGGATCTGCTTGCCTTCGAGAAATTTCTTTACTGCGAGCAGCACCTGCGTCGGGTTGACAGGCTTCGTCAGGTAATCGGAGATCTTCTTGCCGATCGCCTGCTCCATGAGGTCTTCCTCCTCGCTCTTGGTGACCATGACGACGGGCGTCGCAGGCGTACGCGTCTTCAGCTCGTTAAGCGTTTCAAGGCCTCCCATGCCGGGCATCATCTCGTCGAGGAAGATGAGGTCGGCAGGCGACTCGGTGTTCATCGCAACGGCATCGAAGCCATTAGTTGCCGTCCGAACGGAATAGCCGCGCTGCTCCAGCAGCATAATATGCGGCTTCAGGAGATCGATCTCATCGTCGACCCAGAGGATATTTCCTTTAGTGGTGCTCATTGATTAGGGGTAACAGTGTCGGAGTGTGGTGAGTTTGTGCCATTCTGAGCCGAGTCGCGACAGCGACGAGGTGAAGAATCCCTTGATGTCTCGTAGCCTGCTACTATTTACACCACCCCAATCAGGGGTAGCTAAGTCATTTATTTTCACTATACTGGCTGTACACATCACGGTCCTTCATAAAATTTACACCTACATCATCGACATATCCTTCGATCCTTTCAATCCTTGAGTCAGGGTCAAATTTACACGCCCTGTTGGTGGGCTTATGGGGGTTAGGCGTATGGGCGTATTGAAATTTACACCTGTCTTGTAGTCCGCCAATATTTACACCTATCCGCCTAGCCGTCCATCCGCCTATCCGCCTTACAGAATTTACACCACCCGTCTGAAGGGTATGTAAGCCATTATAAATCACGCACATAATTGTGCACTCTTCGCCTGCGTACTTAGTCATGAAGTGGTGATCGTTAGACGGACGGTGAGGAAGACTGGATGTGATGGAGAGATATGTCATAGTCGCCTATAATATAACGGATAAAGGAGGAAAATGCAACAGGCGAGGGAGAAAAATCTTGAAATAAGTTGTAGGGACGCGCCAATGCGCGTCTCTACAACTTATTTCTCCGTTTTCACCGTCAGCGACTCTGCAAACTTCTTTATTTCCGGAATATACGTTTCATAGTCGTTCATGATAAATCCCTGAATGGCGATAACTTTATCCTGTCCCTGAACTCCAACCAGATACACGAAGATCTTCTTGTTACCCGTTTCTGTGAGCACTTGCCCTTGAAATGTCGGGTGCTTCGGATGGGTAAGCGGCGAAGCTTGCTTTATATTCTTACTCTCGAACCGCTCCGCCATTTGTTCGACAAACATATTTATGACACTCTCGGCGTTGCTTGTGGGATCTAATGGCACCGAGAGCAGCATAATGAATGCCTCGTCGTCGAAGGTGGTTTTGTCCTTCCCATCCAATGTATAGAAATACATACCGGAAGAATAATTTGCAAACTTGAACCGGGATTTACTGTCATCCGTGGTAAATGGCGCGATAGCCAACGGATCGATCGTTACCTCTTTGTCAAAATAGATCGACCGGATCGATTTTTTGATCTCGTTCTCTGTCTTCGTATCGCCCGGACCGTATCTTCCTACAACCATGACAAAGAACGAGGTATCGCCGAATGCAACGATAACTTTTGCTTCTTCGTCGGTGTGCGAACAGATATACTTTGCCGGGTAATTTTGCATTATAAAATCATGGTACTCGGTCACAACAGATCCACCTTCAACGAGCGCCTCTTTGCTTAATCGCGGCAACAGTGCATTAAAGTCATTATCAGATACATCCATTACCTGAATGAGGGCACTGTCATCACTCGTCAGCCCGATAAATCCTGAAGTCTGGCTGAAACCAGGAGGAGAGATCATAAATATTCGTGTACCGGTAATAAGTGTATGGCTTTCGGACTTCGTGGAGACAAACTCAGCGACCTTTTCCACTTGTCCGCAGGCACTGACCGCGATGGATAACAGAATAAGCAGGAGTACTTTTTTCATCATTCGAATATACGACCGTTTTAAACGCAATAGCTCCGATAACCTATCAAGAGCTATCGGAGCTAATCCGTATGAGAGAGAGAAATATCACCACGCCTTGTGAGGGGCATGGCGCTTTGCCATGTTCCTTAATTAAGGATAAAATCTGATGCCTGCTGCAACATCGAGTGCTACGCCGAAGCCGGGGCTGATGCCGATGAGCGGTCCGAGTTCGAGAAAGATCTCGATCGGCGTGCGTTTCGGCACGATGTTCAGGCCTGCGACGACACGCATTGCAATACCGATATCGCTTTCATCGCGCTCGTAAAAGTAATAGCGTTCACCCTTATACTTATAGAGCCAGTATTGTCTACCGCTGCCAAATCCGAGCACGAGTCCCGGACCGGAATACATTTTAACGACCTGCGAACGGAAGACGTCGAAATGCCAGAGGTAATCTGCACCGATACGCAGATTGCCGAAATACGAATTGCCGCCGATCGAAGCTGCAACTGCCTGATCTCTCGCGGTCCAGATCTTTACTGTTCCGCCGATGGGCTCTCCGAGGATGATACCAAAACCAAAATCATTGCCATTCGGGCCCTGTGCCCGTAAGCCTACAATGCATATGGAGAGTAATAAGCATGTTAGGACACTGGTTTTCATTACTGTTGTATGGATACGAAGATGAATCTATGAAAGCTAAACGTCTAAGCCACTAGGGGATGTGACAGCAAGAGAGGAGATTTTCTAACAAATCGCGACAAAAAATGGATTCGGGGTCAAATTGCTTACTTTTGTACGGTCATTTACGCTCTAATTTTCATATGAAGATAGTCGGATTGGTCTTGACCGTTATGCAACTCTACGGATCTGCGACGCTGGCACAATGGCGCCATCTCGATGGCCCCCATGTCGGCGATATTCAGAGCATTCATTCATACTCCGACGACGAGATCGTCGTTTTCTCAAGCTGGGCAGATAATTCCAGCAACAGTGCTTCATACAGAACGACAAATGGCGGCAAATTCTGGACCGGCAGTCAACGCATAGGTCTCAAACGTAGCGTTGTCTCCCAGGATGGACGTATCCTCTGCAAGACTGTACGAAATACGTATGTCGCGATTCGCTCCCTAGACCACGGCGTAACATGGAACGAGGTCGACGGTTCTCATTCGATGGGCTTTACCGGTATTTGCATGGACAAGTCCGGGATCATTTACTCTACCTCATTGATCTATGGCACACGCAAGTCCACCGACGGCGGCGAAACATTCAACTTTATCCGTGCCGACTCCGGTAAAGATTACATCCATTCAGCGATAAACTGTAATGCAACCGCTCTCTTCCTTTCCAAAGACGATACACTCTTTCGATCATATACAGGTGGAGCTGTATGGAGTACTATTACTCCCAATACGAACGGAAGTCATTTTACCACCATCTTTTGTGAAGATAACGGCACTGTACTTGCCGGCACACTAGGAAGAGGCGTCTATCGTTCGACAGATAATGGAGCGAACTGGCAACATGTTGCAAGTCTTCCCGGAAAAGTGATCACGACGATCCGTCGTGTAGCAAAAGATAAGTACGCCGTCTTAACTGCTGACGATGGTATGTTCTTTACGAGCGACAACTGTGCTACCTGGAAAAATATTACTCGCGATCTCGTGCCATACGAGATACGCTCTCTCTCGTCTACTTCTTCAGAGACGATTTACCTTGCAACCGCAGGCGGCATCCTGCGCACCCGTCCGCCCTATACTGCATTTGAGAAGATCGGATTGCCGCTTGCGACGGTTTCGGCTCTTACTGCCGACCAAACAGGCAATCTCTATGTTCCATACGAACTCGGTTTAGCACGCAGCACGGGACCTGAATATACAGATTGGATCGATGTAGGTATTCGGACCCCTGCACGTGTGCAGTGCGGGCTTATCTTCCGTCATCCATCGTCGACCGTAGTGGTGAGCCACCGTAGTTTTGGCAAGGTCTCAACATATTCAGCTTCAGCTGATTCGTGGCATCCGGCCGGCTTCGGTTTATACTCCGGATTCACGAGCCATCGGGCCATTGTCTATGATCCTGTCACACAGCTCCTCTATGCAGGGACATCGGAGGGTGTGTTCCGATCCATGGATAGCGGCCTTACCTGGTATCCGTTTAATATTGGCCTTCCCGGGTCTGCCAGCACATTCGTTAGCGTTTCCGGCAGTCGGTTTATCGGTGTCGTATCTGGAGGACTCTATATCCTCAATGTCGACTCATCTCGTTGGGATCGGATACCTAACCTCTCAACCGACAATTGGACGGCGATCGCGGAGATCCGTCCGGAAGTGCTTGTGCTCGGAGCGCAGAATGGCAAGGTGATGTATTCGACGAATGCAGGAGATTCCTGGCGTCTTGGAAGCAGTCCCGATTCCCGTTCGATTCTTTTGTTCGAGCCGGTCGATACATCCGTCGTGCTTGCAGGAACTACTTTCGGCCTCTATAAGAGTGTCGATAGCGGGCGATCCTGGTCGCCTGTCTCGAATGATCTTCAGTCAATCAGTGTGAGTTCACTCGGAAAACTGCCCTCCGGCGATTACCTTGCAGCAACGCTAACCAAAGGCGTCTATCGCTCTTCGGAGAACATGAATCGTTGGACAAAGCTCAGTGGTATGTTCAGTACCGATAGTTGCAATTCCGTCTGTACCTTCGGTGATACAGTGCTCGTCGGTACACAGCATGGGCTGTACCGATCGACCGATAGGGGTACAAGCTGGGTACTGTCGCCTTCAGAGCCCCCAGTCCGAGCTAAGCCGATCCGCATAGCGGCTTCGACTCATGGCGTCCTTGTCGCCGCTTTGCATGACTCTGTCTTGCACCGTTCAACCGATCAGGGTGCTACCTGGCATGAGATAGTGATGACTCCGGGCTTGCCCAAAGTTACCGTTTTGGCAAGCCATTCGAATGGCGCACTGTTGTATCAAGGACAGGGTGGCCCCTTTGATTCGGTGCGCTTTTTCCAATCCCTCGATCATGGCGCATCGTGGGAAGTCTTCGGCCCATCGCTGACAACGTTTAACGGACGTACCTATGAACTTATTGCACTCGACTCTGCAGATAATCTTTTCGCTTCTCAGATACGAAACAGTGATGGACGTCTCGACCGATACCTTGGAGGAAATTTTCAGAATTATTCAGCCACGACTACGCCTGACCAGATCACTACACTTGCAGCCATTCCTGATGCCGTATTTGCCGGTGGTGACTTCCTGGGTTTGTACCGTTTTGCTGCAGATGGGCAGAGCTACTCCAGCATCGATGCGATGGGAAACATTCGTGTCACCGGCCTGGTGTTCGATCGATCGGGAATGATGTACCTTGCATCATCGGACAATACGATCAAGGCTATGTTGTCCAGCGATACGGGCCGGAGTTGGGTACGGAACGATGCCGGG
>JANWLI010000124.1 GCA_025450975.1 Candidatus Kapaibacterium sp.
AAATGCAAACGTACTTGAAACACGCGTCCTGGAATTTGTCGCAGGCCGAATGTAGGTTGCATCCGCTGTATATCCCGGAAGCTGCGGAAGATTCAAATTAAAATTGACACCCTTCGTAATGGATTCGCCAACAAACTCGCGACTCTGGTTCGGAAACTCAAAGTTCAGCTCATTCTCATGAAGTACAACGACCGGTACCTTGTCGCGAAGAGTGGGCTGCCCACCAACTTCATCGGCATTATCGACTACGCGTTTCTCGGCAGCATTGCCGCCAACTTTCAACATGAAGTGACCGCTTGATGAATACGGATTCGTCATGTGGTAGATCTGCCAATATTTCCCATTGAGCCTCGTCGGAGTACTCTCAGGGCTATAGCGCCAGTCGTGCATTCCTGGAGCATAGAAACGCACCTCGCGGAATGTGCCACCCTCTGCACGAACATCGATCGCAACTTCCGCTAACTCTCCCGTCAAGCTGTCTACAGCTTCCGGCAACATCTTCGCTCCGTAGCCATAAAGTGCGATCGTTGCAGGATCGGGATTCGATACACCATACTGCGCAAGCTGCTCGGCGGTGATACGGTAGACACCTTCGTCCGTCGTCTTGATCGCTATCCACTTCTCCTCGCCTGCCTGCACCGCCTGCTTCATACCAAGCGATGGCTTCCTGATCGCTGACGTGATCGCCGCTACTGCCGAGCGATAAAACTCGACTACAGTGCCGTTGATAAATGTCGCCCGATAAAATTCTCGCTCTGATGAGTTCGGCTGCGCAGTCGATGCTGTAGTGGGTGAAAAGCGTATGCGTAACGTGATCTCTTTTGCCAGACGGATTGTGCCACCATCATACTGCACAGGGTATACTTCCACATTGCCGGCATGTGCATTCCGCACTGCACCTTCATAAGCAAATTTTGGAGTGAGTGTTTGCGTAGAACCAAGCAGTTCAGAAAAAAATGAGCCATAGTAATAACGGGCAACGAAAATGCCATCCTCTTTTTCTATCGTGGGCACTGGAGGAAGTTTGATCCCGGTGATCGTCTCGAATCTTTCGGAAAGAACTTCGACGACTGGTTCACTCTGAGAAGGAAGGATGATCGGCAGCGATAACTTCATCTCACCGCGATCCATGGGTTCGCCGATATATTCTCCTCCGTCAAATTGGATACGCAGGTCATCGCGAAACCCATAACTACTGGCGTTCTCAGAACGAACCGTATCAAATACGTAGACCGGAGCAATACGAACCACCAGCTCCGAAGGCGACGAGGAAAGGATTTCGTATGAACGTGCGCCACCTTGAGCAAGGGCAAACGTCGAGACGCAAAGCAAGAATAGACCGTAAATGAAGCGCATAATAGATATACCTCTGCCCAAAGATAACGCAAGCTGAGGGGAGAGTTACGGAAGGTAAGTATTTTTGCCCTGGGATATAGCATATAATAATTTATGGCAAAAAAAGCAACACCAAAGGGCAAGCTCTCCCCCAAACAAAGCGAACAACTCCTCGCCACCCTCAAAGCCCGTTTCGAGAAAAACCTGCGGCACCACCGAGGGATCGACTGGGCGAAAGTCCAGGCAAAGCTCGAAGCGCATCCTGCAAAGCTGTGGTCGCTCAGTGAGATGGAGCGCACAGGCGGAGAGCCGGACGTTGTAGGCCATGATAAAAAGAAGGGCGAGTATATTTTTTTCGATTGCTCGGAGGAAAGTCCGAAAGGCCGCAGAAGCGTTTGCTACGACCGCAAGGCGCTCGAATCACGAAAAGAACATAAGCCGAAAGACAGCGCGATGAATATGGCCGCTGCCATGGGCATTGAACTCTTGAACGAGGAAGAATACCGCGAGCTGCAGCAACTCGGAGAATTCGACACGAAGACATCAAGCTGGGTGGTAACACCGGCCGATATCAGAGAACTCGGCGGCGCGCTCTTCTGCGACAGGCGCTACAATACTGTCTTCCTGTCTCATAATGGCGCAGAATCGTACTATGCAGCACGGGGATTCCGTGGATCGCTTAGAGTCTAAGTTTATATTTGTGGACTATGAGTACGCCGAATCCGAAAGTCGATTGGTATTTCGACAAAGCCGACAAATGGAGTAAAGAGGTGAAGAAGCTCCGGAAGATCGCGCTCGAGTGTGGGCTCACTGAAGACCTTAAGTGGGGCTGCCCCTGCTACACCTATGATGGGAACAACATCGTCTTGATCCATGACTTCAAGGAGTATTGCGCGTATCTGGTGTTCAAGGGCGCGTTATTAAAAGATGCCAGCAGTATTCTCGTTCAGCAGACGAAGAACGTACAATCAGCCCGCCAGATCCGCTTCACAAACGCCAAGGAGATCACCGAGCTTGAGAAGATACTGAAAGCTTACATCCATGAGGCGATCGAAGTCGAGCAAGCGGGTTTGAAAGTCGATTTTAAGAAGACAAAAGAATACGAGGTCCCCGAAGAATTTCAAACCAAACTCGATAGTCTCCCCAAACTCAAAAAAGCGTTCTATGCACTGACACCCGGACGCCAACGAGGCTACCTCCTCTACTTCGCTTCAGCCAAGCAAGCCAAAACGCGCGAGGCACGGGTAGAAAAATACATGCCGCAGATTCTCAGCGGAAAAGGACTAGACGACTAGGATTATCCCGGTGGCCACAACATTGGCCGGCCGCCAAGGAGGTGGCAGTGAATATGGTCCACGCTCTGTCCGCCATCACGATTGCAGTTGAAGACAAGGCGATACCCATTCTCGGCAATGCCCTCTGCTTTTGCGATCTCCGCTGCCGCCACAACGATCTTCCCCATCAGCTCTGCATCGCCGGCAGAGGTATCATTAAGCGTCGGGATGGCGCGCTTCGGCACGATGAGAATATGTGTCGGCGCTTTCGGGTCGATGTCGCGGAAGGCAATGATGTCGTCCGATTCGAAGACGATCGTTGCGGTGATCTCGCGTGCGATGATCTTTTCAAAAAGAGTCATAGTGTTTTATGGCTTAATGTCTGCCAGGCCAGGAAGCTTCGAAGGCACAAGTGTGCCGATCACCAGATGATAGAGCTGGTCGCCATGATCGACCTCGAACGCAGTCGTATCGGAGATCGCCTTACCATACTTGCCGAGCAAAGTCGTTGACGTCTCGCCAAGCGGCAATGCAGCAAGCACGCGAAACTTCGGATCGAGCATGCGCGTGAAGCCGCCTTCAAGCGAAAGCGTATCGTTCGGACTCGCGAAGCGCCCGTCGTCATGCCGGTACATCGCACCGCCATTGGGCTGATACCGCGCGGGCTCGGCAAGCATGAAGCCATCGGCATAGAGATAGAGTGGCGCAGTGACCGTATACGAATACGAGCCGACGTAACCATTCGAGACATTCACTACACGATCATCGGCAAGGTAATGCAGATCGACGCTCATGATGCCTTTGTCCGACTCCAGCACTTGCTTCTCGCCGCGAATAAGCTCAGCTGTACCCCGCAGTACGTCCGATGCGGCTTCGGAGCCGCGGTTTACCGCAAGGCCATTGAGGATACCGGCGGCGACCATCGTCGCAAAGGCGAGGATGTTCAGCACACGATCGATAATATTGCGCCGCACTGCAGGCCCACGCGAATACGAACCTGCAAGCAGCAGGAAGAGCGCAAACCACAGAAAGGCATGCGACTGCACACCAACCCCTTCGATGAGCGGACCGAGGAGTGCTAACACCAATAAAATTGCACCGGAAGCTTTTGTCGAACGCGATTGCCACGACACTTCCTCCATCGGCAGCAGGAATGCGCGGAAGAGCGCGGCAATGACAAGCAGTAATGTCACAGCAGAGGTCGTCGCAAAGAGAATATCGCCGCTCGGAAACGATGCTTCGAGAACGTACGGCGTCGAAGTTGCAATGAAGAGCAGGCCTTCCATACCGCTGACGGGCGTGAGGCCGCTCTCGGAAAGCATGAACGGATTGCCCGGCACGAAGAAGCGCAGCAGCATGATAACGAATCCGGGCACAAGCAGGCCGACCACGGCATTGAGATTCGACAGCCAGCCCTGCGATAAATGCACGCTCCGCCGCTGCTCGTTAGCAATGGCTAGCGTAAAGAAGACGCAAGTAATAAAGGCAAGCGGGTGCGCAAGCGCCGTCAGCGAGAAGCCAATTGCTAGGATCCAGTAGGCGATCTTTCGAGGGTGCTCCTGCCGCAAAAAGAAGTATAGGACCGAATATGCCAAAGCCTCACCGGCTAGATACGGAAGCGAGCCGACAAAGAAGATGCCGCTCATGACGATCACAGGTACAAGGTAGTAGACGCCCTCATCGCGCACTCGCATCAGGCGCAGGACGGCAAGCATGGTAAGCCCTCGCCACAGGACGCCAACAATGACAAAGAGGATACGCGATGCGATCTCCCCGCCGAGAAGCAACTGGATGAATCCGCTCAAATAGGGGATCAGGACGCCGGTTGCGGGAATGACGGTGACCGAAAGTCCGGGCGCAGACCGGCCCGACATATGCTCACCGATAAGATCGCCCTGCAACGTCCAGAGCGCAGCATCGAGCGGAAGATACTTGTGAAATAATATCCAGATCGCCTCTACGACCAGAACGAGCGTAACCATCGCGCGTGCCTGTCGTTCTCCACGTCCAATCGAATCTTCGAACATTCAGGTGCAAAACTACGACCTTCCGGCCCCCGACCCGCCCTGTAACTTTTTTTCCAATGTCTCGTCAGTACGGCTGTTCATTCAACCTTCATCATGACCTATAGAAAATTACTCGTTCTAACATGTATTCTCGTGCTGACGACCTCGCTCTCAGCACAGCCAAAGATCCCAGTTCGCGACTTCTTCCGCAACCCGGAACAGTCATCCTTCCAGATCTCACCTGACGGAAAATTTATTAGCTACCTCGCTCCGTACGAACGGCGAATGAACATCTGGGTTACTCCGCGCGATAAAAGCGAGCCACGACGCCTGACGGCCGAAACTGCACGCGATATCCCCGGCTACATTTTCAAATCCAACGAGCACATCGTCTACGTCAAAGATAACGGCGGCGACGAAAACTATCGCCTGCTCTCGGTCAACGTTACTGGTGGCGAACCGAAAGATCTCACCCCGTTCGACAGCGTCACGATCACGATCGTCGACGGCCTCGAGCACTTCCCCGATGAAATGCTCATCGGCATGAATAAACGCAACAAGCAGATCTTCGATGTCTACCGCGTGAATATCCGCACTGGCGACACGAAACTCGTCGCCGAGAATCCAGGCAACATCACCGGCTGGGTCACTGATCACACCGGCTCGATCCGGGTCGCCATCACAACCGACGGCGTAAACACAGCGCTACTGTATCGTGACGACCAGTCGCAGTCATTCCGTGAAGTCCTTAAGACGACGTATCGTGATGAAGTAAATCCGCTCTTTTTTACTTTTGATAACAAATATCTCTATGCCTCGAGCAATCTTGGCCGCGACAAGAAAGCAATCGTGAAATTCGATATCGCTAACGGCAAGGAAATGGAAGTTCTTTTCGAACATCCTGATGTCGACGTCTCCTCGCTCAACTACTCTGAAAAGTATAAGAAGCTGATGTCGATCAGCTTCACGACGGCTAAGCGCTCACGGAAATTTCTCGAGACGGAGTTTGAGGCAATCTATAATAAGTTGCAGGCGAAGTTGCCGAACTACGAAGTCGGCATTGGCAGCATGAATAAAGAAGAAGACATCTGGATCGTCCGCAGCTACAGCGATCGCTCGCTTGGCGCCAACTATCTCTATGATGTCAAAGGTGACAAGCTGACAAAGCTCGCCGATCTCAGCCCGTGGCTCAATGAGAACGACCTCGTCGAGATGAAGCCTATCACCTATACGTCGCGTGACGGACTGACGATCCACGGCTACCTCACCCTTCCGAAGAACTCCAACGGCAAGAATCTTCCCGTCGTCATCAATCCTCATGGCGGCCCGTGGTCGCGCAATAACTGGGGCTTCAACCCCGAAGCACAGTTGCTTGCTAATCGCGGCTACGCTGTGCTGCAGATGAATTTCCGCGGCTCGACAGGCTACGGCAGAAAATTCTGGGCAGCCTCGTTTAAGCAATGGGGCAAGACTATGCAGGATGATATTACCGACGGCGTCCAGTGGCTTGTCAAAGAAGGTATTGCCGATCCGAAACGTGTTGCCATCTACGGAGCAAGCTATGGCGGTTATGCTACACTTGCCGGGATGACGTTCACGCCGGATCTCTACGCGTGTGGCATCGATTACGTCGGCGTCTCAAATCTCTTCACTTTTCTCAAGACGATTCCGCCGTATTGGAAGCCTTACCTTGAGATGTTCCAGGATATGATCGGCGATCCGGTAAACGACAAGGCACTGCTCGAAGCAACGTCGCCCGTCTTTCACGTCGATAAGATCAAGGCGCCGCTCCTGGTGATCCAGGGTGCGAAAGATCCGCGCGTGAATATTGACGAGTCGAACCAGATCGTCGAAGCACTCAAAAAGCGCGGTATCGAAGTGCCGTACATTGTCAAAGAAAACGAAGGACACGGGTTTCGGAACGAGGAGAACCGGTTCGAAGTCTACGAAGCGATCGAATCGTTCTTAGACAAACATTTGAATTAAGAAGACCACGACTCCGTAACAATGCTCCTTCGGCTGATCCGAAGGAGCATTTTTTTATCTTCCTATCAAAACTAATTTATTCCACAGCGTGCCGTAGCGTGAGGTTTCGAGCACATACTGGTAAACGCCGCTTGCTGCAGGAATACCATACTCATCAATACCGTCCCAAACGATGTCGTTGTCTCCTGCGCGCGTCAACTTATCTTCGACAAGCGTCTTAACAAGCTGGCCGGTTGCCGAATAGAGACGAAGCGTCACGTTATCATCTTCTGGCAGCTCGAAGCGGATCTTCATTGAACCATCGGCTGCAACGTACGGATTCGGGAAATTCTGGTCGAGCCGGAAACGGGCTGCAGATCCGTAGCGGACTTCAACGGTGTTCGACAGATGCTCTGAGCCATCGAGATCGAATTGCCGCAGACGATAGATGTAATAACCATCGTCAGTCTTCGCGTCGAAGAAAGAATAATCGTATGGCGAGTTAGAATCGCCCTGGGCAGGTTCGGTATGGATCATCTCGAACGGCTCGTAATTATAACTGCGCTCGACATTGAAGTGCGAGCTTCCGCGCTCCGAATCGGTCCGCCACCGCAGCTCCGTACCCGAAGTCGTCTTCACAGCCTCAAGGCTCGAAAGCTCGACCGGCAGAATATTCGTGTTCGCTTCCCAGATACTCCGCCCGTGTGTGCCGACACGGATCGTGATCTTATTCGGATGTACCTGCACGTCCCAGCATGGGGAAAGTCCGATGCCTGATCCGGCGACCGACCACTTCTTCCCTGTATCGAGCGTGTAGTAGATGCCATTATCGGTTGCAGCGTACCACGTCGATGACGGACTCATCGAGTCAATTGCAAGCTGATTCACCGGCGCTCCGGGCAAAGCAGTGGTTCCGGTGCCCGATGCATTGACCCAATCGTCACCGCCGTTTGTCGTCTTCATTACACGGATCGTACCGCTTGTCGGTGCGGCGAACGATGCAACAGCAACATTCGGATTTGTCGGATGGCAGACGATGGAGGTAACTTGCGCATTTGGTGATGCATTCACATCGATCCAACTCGAACCACCGTTCGTTGTCTTCTTGATCCGTCCGCTCCAGAGACCGGCATAGATGATGTTCGTGTTCGACGGCGAAACTGCCAGACAAGATATATGCGGATTGCCGATCGTGTCCGAGATCGGCACCCACTGGCCGCCGGCATTTGTCGAACGCCAGACACGCAACCGCCCCGTGTAGAGTGTATTATTATTCTTCGGCGCCATGATAAATGGCGTCTCCCAGGCTGACGCGTCATCGAAGTTCGATGCATTGATCGGCGTGAAGTCCCCTCCGTTATCGGTCGTCTTATACAATTCGCCGTACGGCCCTTCGACGTAAAAAGTATTTGCGTTCGTCGGATCGATGATCGGCTGAAAACCGTCGCCGCCAAATTTCGGTGTCGCGCCCTGACCAGACTGCGTCTGCCACACTCCCTGGTCCTGCGTACCACCAAGCGTTCGCTTGAAATCATTTTTGTCCAGGCCAATACGATAAAAGCGCATCGTATGATAGCCGTTATTACGATACGTCCAGTTCTGTCCGGCATTCGTCGAACGATAGATACCGCCATCGGTGCCGATCCAGATGATGCGCGGATTGCGTGGGTCCATCGTGATCGCATGATGATCGACGTGGACATTGAAGTGTACATTGTAATCGCTGTATGACGTCCAGTTCTCGCCGTTATTATGCGAGTAGTATGCTTCGACACCACCAATGAGGATCGTATCGGTATTAACGGCATTCGGACTTACTGCAAGACACAGATCGTACCATCCCTGCGGAGCGCTGCTTCCCGGAGCAAAGATCGAGTTCGGCACGGTCGTCACTTTCGCGAACGAAGTGCCCGAATTCGTCGACTTGAAAAGTCCCTGCAACGCACCGCTTGGCGTTGCCATAAACACATATCCTTTTGTCGGCGCATTCTTCGGACATGCAAGCGCTGCCTTGCCGATCGCCGAGCCTGTCGGAAGCGTTGTCGTCGTCAGTTTGGCCCACGTTGCGCCATCGTCGATCGATTTGTAGACGCCGCATTCCGACGACGAACCGCCAGGGTTATTTCCCTCCACCATGTACATGATCAGCTGACCACTGATCGTCTGTCCGGGCACAATATCCCAGATCACACCGTCAGCATTTTTCGCCGTTGGGAAGACACGTGAAAATGTCGTGCCGCCATCATTCGATCGGTAGAGGCCTCTGCCGTTACTCGCTCCCGTCCCATCGAAGTTGCAGGCAAACACAATATTCGAATTTGTCGGATGTACAAGCACTTTATTGACGCACTTCGGAAGCGAGGTCTTTGCCACGCGCTTCCACGAGCTTC
>JANWLI010000125.1 GCA_025450975.1 Candidatus Kapaibacterium sp.
TTCGGCAGACCCGAACCCGATGCTCCGGCTCGTGGCCGTAACAGAGACGGTGGTCAAGTGCCGGGCGATGATCCGAGCCGCGTTGCAAAAGTTGAAGATACTGCTCCGGAAGAAGCATTTCCTCCGGGAGGTGCGCTCGAAGCTCGACCGCAGGGAAGGTCGCGTGCCCGACGTATTGGCGATGCTACGCCACCGCCGCTTCCGGGGTCGACGCTTATCGATTCGCTGAAGAAATCATTTGGCGTCACTGAAGTCGATACGTCGCGCAAGGGTAAAGCCCCAGGCGTCGGAACGGGCGGCGAACGTAACGATCTTGCTGCAACCGATACGTTACTTATCCCGAAAGAGCCGCCGAAAAAAGCGGCACCTCCGGTGGAAGAAGAGCCGGGGACATCGATCGCCGATATTGCGCGAACACTGATCCAGAAGCCTTTCTTCGATTGGAATGGTACGCGCTTCAATTTTATCCAGAATAATTCCAGCACGAACCGTGCCCTGCAGGGAGCAGGCTCGGGTATCTCGAACTTCCTGGCGAAAGGGATCTTCTCGCCGGAAGACGATGGCAACGGCCCGTCGCGTGCGTACCAGCTTGGTCTTATTACTGACCCGCATGGCAGATTGCTCATCGACTTCGTGCCGCAATTCCCGTTCGTGAAGTTTGGCGTTCGTCATGGCGATCGCGCTCGAAGCCCTGTTGGCAGAACGGTGGATGTCACTGACGTCTTCACGCAGAAGAATACGTTCGAGTTGATCACCAGCCGTCCATTATGGGCTGGTGCGCAGCTCAACCTGAGTTGGAAAACCGAGTTCACCTTCGATCAGCGCAATACGTTACGTATCGATGCTCTCGGTAAGATCGACGAGCTTTATGTTGCCAAGACGGGTGACGTCTCCCGCACCTTCCTCTCGATCCCGCCGCTCTTCGATCTTAGCAAGAGCGGTATCAAGCGCGTTGGCGAGAAGTGGCTTGAGAAATCAAATGAAGCAGGCTATACGACAAACGAGATGCGTGATACGATGAGTATCGAACTTCGCAACAAGCTTCAGGTATCGAGCTTCATGGAAGGATTCGAAACGCTGCCGATGTTTGCCAGCAAGCTTCGCGAGTACCTTCCGCGCCTGAACTACTCGTTCTCCTGGGCAGGCCTTGAGAAGACCTTCCTCTTTAGCTGGGCCGATCGCGCGACGTTCCGTCACGGATACAGCGGCAACTACAAACGACAGTTCAGGCTCAACCCCGACGATTCCATTCAGCTTACAACGCTGCAGATCGTCACCCACGGCTTCCGCCCGCTTGCTGCCCTCGATCTCGGTTGGGATAAGGTGTGGGACGGCCGCATGACGGCGAACCTCAACTACGACACCCAAACCGAGTGGGGAGCCGACTACACATCGAATCGTATTACGAAGCGACTTTCAACGACGTTTAGCATCAATGCAAACTTCCAGAAGGAAGGATTGAAGGTACCGCTCTTCAATATCAATCTGAAGAACACGTTCGGCCTGACGTTCCTCTTCTCGCAGACGATCTCGAGCGACGTGTTCTACCAGTTCAATACGATCCTGGATAACCTCGATGGTACCGGTAATGGCGGCATTACAAAAACGGTAATCGAACCCCGCTTCTCCTACGACTTCAGCCAGCAGCTCACGATCGAAGGATTCTACCGTTACGAACGGACGATCCCGGCAGCCACAGGCGTCCTCATCCCCCCGACGCGGTTGATCCTTGCGGGGTTTGATATTCGGTTGAAGATATTCTAGTGCCGCAATTCTGAGCGGAGGTCGCGTAGCGACCGGAGCGAAGAATCCCTCGATGTCCTGTAGCCGACTGCTATTTACACCTCCTCTGATGGAGAGTGGAATCCACCTGGGAGGTTCACGCAAAGGCGCAAAGAAGACGCAAAGGACGCTAAGAGTCAGACTCTTCTTTTGATCCGGTGCATTCGCTTTTTTCCGTGACCTATGTTCCATATCCGCGGCAGTAGATGGGGGACACGGATGAACACGGATTTGGCGGATATTCACGAATTTTAACTCGCTAAAAATTTACACCCTCAATATCCGCCTACCCGCCTACCCGTCTATCCGCCTCCTATAATTTACACCATCCTTCCTGAAGGGTAGATAACCCATTACAATTCATCACTTTAATTGTGCACTTTGCCGGAGGTTCGGGCGGACGGGCGTTCGGACGTTCGGGAAATGCAGAAATTTACACCCGGTGCTCCGGAAATAGAATTTACACGCAGACGCCCAGATACAAAATTTACACGCTGTAGAGACGCGCAAATGCGCGTCTCCGGATCTGGCATAAAGCGGCAGGAAAGCTGATAGCTCGAATTAATCAAAACGTTAGAAAACATCATAGTGAGAGTGGAGTTAGAGAGAATCGGACACTATAAAACGATATATACTATATAATAATTCTTAGAAACGAAACCAGCCTCCGTAAGGTTGTAGTATTAAAGCTACAAAATAGTGGAGTTTCGGCCAAGAGAATTGCGGGTTTACAGCACCGTCAATGGGCGGCAGCCATTTCATGAATGGACGGAAACGTTGTCTGCTGAGTACCGAGCGATCATTAATAATAGACTTGATAGAGTAGAGCGCGGCAATTTTGGCGATGCTAAATCAGTGGGCGATGGAGTGTATGAGCTTCGTGTAGACATCGGTCCAGGATATCGAGTATACTACGGAATTGACGGAATGACGATCGTGCTTTTATTGTGTGGTGGAGACAAGAAGTCGCAAATAACAGATATTAAGCGAGCAAAGGAGTACTGGAATGAATACAAAGAGAAAAAAAGATGAACGTTCAGTAAGCTATGAAGAATATTTAATCGAATCCTTAAAAGATCCCGATGAAGCATTCGCATACCTCAAAATTTCGATACTCGACGACGATCCACGCATTTTCCTCACGGCATTGAGACGCGTCGCCAAAGCAAATGGTGGCATATCCGTACTTGCAAAGCGTACCGGATTAAACAGAGAGAATCTTTACCGCACACTTTCAGCGAAAGGAAATCCGAAACTTGCGAACATTGATGCAGTGCTCAAGGCATTGGGAATGAAGTTGTCGGTGGAACGGGTAGAGAAGCCAGCGGCAAGACGGAAGGCGGCGTGAAACCAGCACCGATCATTAAATAATCAGGTACAATTTAGCCGTTTATATTGTATATTAGTTGTTCGAAATTGCTGTATGCATTTCGAATTATAGTTATAATGATGAGGAGTTGTGCGGCAACGCATGGCTCCTTTTTATATAAGAGGATTTTGTTTTCTTCGACGGAACGACCGTAAAACCGATTTCCGTTGTTCACATAGTCCATGGCACTGACGATCGATCATGAATTTGCCTCTCCGCTGCGGCGGCGCATACTTGCCATTGCTATTGCAATCACGTTCGTAGGCTTTATTGCGCGGTTCGTGCAGCTTCAGGTGCTCGAAGGCGAAGAGCTTCGTGGCGCTGCAAGCGCGCAGGGCATCAAGCGCATCGAGCGCATCCCCGTGCGCGGGCCGATCTATGACCGTAAGGGAAGAGTCGTCGTTGCCAGCGTCCCGGCCTACAATGTGACGATCACTCCTCAGGATTTCGAGCCGTACCGTAACGAGGTACTCCCGCTGCTGGCGAAGATCCTCGAAGTCGATACGACCTATATCATCATCAAACTTCGTGCGGGAGCGCTCTATAGCAAATTCCAGCCTGTGAAGGTATGGAATGATGCCGATGCACGGGTTATTGCCGCCATTGAAGAAAGCGGTAAGGACCTGCCGGGCGTAGAAATTTCCTACGAATCGAAACGCCGCTACGATGCGCCGATTCGCGCCTCGCACTTATTAGGATTTACAAAAGAGATCTCGGAGCCTGCGCTCGATGCTGTGCGCAAGACAGCCGACAGTCAGTACTACCTTCCGGGCGATGTTGTTGGCACAGCCGGACTCGAGAAGTATCGCGAGAGTTTTCTGCGCGGCGTTAAAGGCTATGAGTTTGTTGCCGTCGATCGCCGTGGCCAGCGACAGGCCCGCTTCAATGAGGGCATGTCCGATATCAACTCGGTTGACGGATCCGGCATTCAGCTTGGAATGGATATCGACTTGCAATTGTATGCCGAGCAGTTGATGTCGGAACACCATGGAGCGATTGTTGCCGTCGATCCGAATAACGGCGAGATCCTGACGCTGGTGAGCAAGCCTGATTTCGATCTTGATATTTTCAGCGGGCGCACGTCGAAGCAGGAGTATCAGTCGGTGATGCTTGATAAATCGAACCCGCTCTTTAATCGTGCGACGCAGACGAAGTACCCGCCGGGCTCGACGTGGAAGATGCTGATGCTTGCCGGCGCATTGCAAAGCAAGACGATCGGCTTTAACTACAGCTTCAATTGTCCGGGCTCGTTCACGTATGGCGATCATACATACATGGATCACTTCCATGGCGGGGGTGTGACGAATGCCCGGTCGATCACAGTCTCATGTAACGCCTTTTATAATAAAATGGCGCTGATGCTTGGCATCGATTCGATGTACCGGTATGCACGGCTTTTTGGATTTGATACGGTGACGGGAGTTGATATCGGTCATGAAGGCCGCGGCTCGATCCCGAACACGGCGAAGATGAACAAGTGGTATCCGCGTGGCTGGACGAAGGGGTATACGGTCAGCCAGGGTATCGGTCAGGGTGAAGTGTCGGTGACGCCGGTGCAGCAGGCAGTGTATGCTGCGATCTTTGCTAACAAGGGCACATGGATCCAGCCGCATGCTGCGCGGAAGATCTACAATGTGAAGACAGGCAAGTGGGATTCGGTAAAGTATGCGACACGTAAGCTGCCGATCGCCGATACGATCTGGCGTGTGATCCGTCGAGGGATGTACGGCGCTGTCAATGAGCCCGGGGGAACGGCACGCGTTGCGCAGATATCGGGATCCAATATTGTCGTTGCGGGCAAGACGGGTACGGCGCAGAACCCGCACGGTGAAGATCATGCCTGGTTTGTATGTTTTGCTCCGTTCGATAAGCCGAAGATCGCTATGTGTGTGATGGTCGAGAATGCAGGCTTCGGTGGCGTGGTTGCTGCGCCGATTGCACGTAAATTATTGCGGTACTACCTGACAGGAGTCCGAGAGGATTCCATACCGTCGCTACTGCCCAATACCGAGGAATATCGAAAAATGAAAGAGGCGAAGTATAAGAATTCGCAGAACCGTCAGGTCCCGGCCTTGCCAAAACCGAAGCCTGATACTTCGCGTCGGACAGCCGAGGCGATCCTCCCGAGCCGCGGACGGTAGGTCCACGTTGTATATTCGCAGCATCATTAATATAACTCATGTTCTCACGCTGCTATTCTGCCACGACGCAGGGAATCGACGCATACCTCATTGAGATCGAATCCCACATCGAAAACATGTCGCCGAACTTCATTATGGTCGGTCTGCCGGACTCTGCCGTAAAAGAAAGTAAGGAGCGGGTGTTTGCTTCGATGAAAAACAGCGGGATCGGCTTCGATCCCAGCCGCCGTATTACGGTCAATCTTGCTCCGGCCGATATCCGTAAGGAGGGAAGCGCCTTCGATCTTCCAATCGCTCTGGGCTTGCTAGCTGCAAGCAACATGATCGACGAAGAGAAACTGCGGCAGTATGTCGTCCTTGGTGAGCTTGCCCTCGATGGCGCCGTGCGGCCAGTGCATGGATCGCTTAATATTGGATTGCTGGTCAGAGAGTTGCAGAAGTCGCAATCGACTATCAAGGGACTCTTGCTTCCGAAAGAGAATGCGCAGGAAGGTGCCCTTGTCGAATCACTTGAGGTCTACCCGATAAGTCATTTAAAAGAAGCAGTTGACTTCCTGAACAACATCTCCTCGCCTGAGCGCGTGAAGGTTGATGTTCACAAACTTTTTGCCGATCAGGCGCTCAATCATATTCTCGATCTGGCGGATGTCAAAGGTCAGGAGACAGTGAAGCGCGCGCTTGAAGTTGCCGCAGCCGGCGGACACAACCTCATCATGATCGGCGCACCTGGTTGCGGGAAGAGTATGCTTGCCAAGCGCATTCCGACGATCCTTCCGCCGCTGACGTTTGACGAGGCGCTCGAGACGACGAAGATCCATTCGGTGGCAGGGACGTTGCCGGCCGATGTGCCGCTAATCACGACTCGGCCATTTCGCTCGCCGCATCATACGATCTCGTACGCGGCTCTTGTCGGGGGCGGGATTGGCAACCCGCGGCCAGGAGAGATCGCGCTTGCGCATCATGGTGTGCTTTTTCTCGATGAGTTGCCGGAGTTCTCGCGGAATGTGCTTGAAGTATTACGTCAGCCGCTTGAGGACGGGACGGTGACGATCTCGCGGTCGAAGATGTCGGTGGAGTATCCGACGAACTTCATGCTCGTGTGCGCGATGAATCCGACGCCATCGGGCGATTTCTCGTCTAACGATCCGTCGCGGACGTTTAGCGATCCTGTGTCGCAGCGGTATCTGGCAAAGATATCGGGACCATTGCTTGATCGCATCGACCTGCACATCGAAGTACCGAAGGTGAAGCTTGAAGAGCTGGAGCAGAAGACAACGGGTCAGCGGTCTTCAGTGATCCGTGAGCGGGTTATCACTGCGAGGAAACGGCAGATCGCGCGGTATGTTGCGCATAATGAGAAGTATCCGAAGCATAAGATCTATAAAAATGCCGACCTGTCGTCGAAGATGGTGCAGGAGTTCTGCCACATTAGCGACGAAGGGAAGGAGTTGATGAAGAAAGCGATGACGCGGATGGGGCTTTCGGCGCGGGCATATGACCGGATTTTGAAGGTGTCGCGGACGATCGCCGACCTGGCCGGATCGGAGCATATCACGCCTGCGCATCTAAGTGAGGCGATCCAATATCGGACGCTGGATCGTCAGTTTATGCAGAGTTTATCGTAGCGGGGAAACTGTCTCGGAAGGGAGTTCGTTGTTTTCGGCGCTGAAATGGGGCTGTAGCTCATCTGGTAGAGCGTTTGAATGGCATTCAAAAGGTGAGGGGTTCGAGTCCCCTCAGCTCCACAAA
>JANWLI010000126.1 GCA_025450975.1 Candidatus Kapaibacterium sp.
ATGTTGAACGTCCTGTTAACTACAGACTTGTCGAACCGCAGATCGCACAAGAGATGCTTGATCACATATTCGCGGATAATGACGTCTTGCGACATCGCAAGGCCGGCAACGATTGGCAGCGTGTACGTATTGAGCCTCTCGTAATACTCCGGCAGTGATTTGGCGTTTTGCGCAAAGCTATTACCGGCATGGCTGATCGCGCTCATGCCCATACCGATCAGATCGCAACCCTCTTTTGTGGAGTACCCTTGGAAATTGCGTTGGAGTGTACCGTTCGCACGTGCCACACACAGCTCATCCTGGGGTTTGGCAAAGTGGTCCATACCAATGTACTCGTATCCGTGCTCGAGGAACGTCTCCGTTGCATTTGCGAACAGTGAGAGTTTTTCATCCGATTCGGGCAGATCGTCAATGCTGATCAGCTTTTGATGCGGCTTCAGCCACGGTACATATGCAAAGTTGTAGAGTGCAAGGCGGTCCGGATCGAAGGCCAGCACGCGTTCGAGCGTCTTGCTAAAGGATTCGCGTGTCTGCAGCGGAAGCCCATAGATCAGGTCAATATTAATGCTTTCGAATCCAACGTTTCTGCACCAATCGATCACTTGTTGCGTGACTTCGACAGGTTGCACGCGGTTAATTGCCCGCTGTACACGTTCGTCAATATCCTGAACACCAATACTGGCACGAACAAACCCAACGTCTGCGAGCGCCTTGATATGATCGAAGGTCACTTCGCGCGGGTCGATCTCCACGCTAATTTCCGCATCGTCTGCAATATTGAATGAGCTGCGGATCTTCTCGCCAAGCTGCCGGATCTCCCGGGGAAGCAGGTGCGTAGGCGTGCCGCCGCCCCAATGGACCTGAACCACCTTGCGGTGACGGACCTGCTGGCTAATAAGATCGATCTCGCGCTCGAGGTACTGCAAATATTCGGCGATCCGGTCGCGATTATTGGAAACGAGCATCGTGCAACCACAGAAATAGCACAGCGTATCGCAAAAGGGAAGATGAAAATATAACGAGAGATCGCCATTTGATCCTCGGATATTCTTACTGTGCTGATCGCCGGTATAATCGCCGGTAAAGCATGGAGCTGTCGGGTAGCTTGTATACCTCGGTCCGGGCTTGCTATACTTTTCCAACAGCGACAGATCGGGGAGTACTGATTCCTGTTCGAGATGGTGTGATGTGTACATTGCTCTCTCTCTCAGTGTTAATGCAATCGTTCGAATTGGGCAGTAAAGTGGCGAAGGAACCGTGGTTCGTACGTGATGCGCAAACCGATTGCATCCTGTCGTGTCCGGATGAGTTCGTCGAAGACTTCAATGACGTAATCCATGTGGCTTTGCGTATAGACGCGTCGGGGGATCGCAAGCCGTACTAATTCCTTCGGAGCCGGTACCAGTTGCCCGTCCTTATCATATTTCCCAAACATCACCGAACCTGTCTCGACACAGCGGATACCACCCGTGATATAGAGTTCGCATACAAGTGCCTGACCGGGATACTTATCGACCGGAATGTGTGGGTAAAATGCTTTCGCATCGATATAGACTGCATGGCCGCCGACAGGATACACGATCGGTACGCCTTTGGCTCGCAGATGCTCACCTAAGTATGCCGTGCTGCGGATCCGGTAGTGTAAATAATCGGGGTCGAACACTTCTCGAAGCCCAACGGCAAGCGCTTCCATGTCGCGTCCTGCAAGGCCGCCATAGGTTGGAAAGCCTTCGGTTATAATAAGCCTGTTCGTGCATGCCTGCGCGAGACCGCCATCGTCGAGCGCGAGGAAGCCGCCGATATTGACGAGGCCGTCTTTCTTCGCGCTCATGATGCAGCCATCGGCGAGCGAAAACATCTCCTGGGCGATCTCGCGATACGACCGGTGGCTATACGTATTCTCCCGATGGTGAATAAAGTACGCGTTTTCTGCAATGCGACAGGCATCGAGAATAAAGAGGATGCCGTGTTTTTTACACATAGAGGAGACGGCACGAGCATTGCCCATGCTGACCGGTTGGCCGCCCCCACTATTGTTGGTTACCGTCAGGATGACGGCAGCAATATTTTCCGCTTTATATTCCTGGATCAGCGACCGAAGCCGGATCACATCCATATTACCTTTGAAAGGATGCTCGAGCGAAAGATCCTTTGCTTCGGGAATCGGTATATCGATCGCAGTAGCACCGGTGACTTCGATGTTAGCGCGCGTTGTATCGAAATGCGTGTTGCTGATAAAGACTCTGTCTTTGCCACCAAGAAACCCGTAAAGAATATGTTCGGCTGCACGCCCCTGATGCGTTGGCAGGATATAGGGATAATTTGTCAGGTCACGTATTTCCGCTTCCAAACGCTTCCAGCTCCGTGCGCCGGCATAGCTTTCGTCGCCCGACATGATCGCCGACCACTGCGCATTGCTCATCGCTGAGGTGCCGCTATCGGTCAGTAGGTCGATCAGGACATCGTCGCTGTCGAGTTGGAAGACGTTGTAGTGCGCTGCTTCTAAATACTGCTTGCGTTCATCCTCAGTCGTCACCCGAATGGGTTCGACCGATTTGATCTTGAACGGTTCTATGATCGTTTTGAACTGCACGGGTTTAGATCCTCGCAAAGCGTGCCTGGAAAAAGCGCAGGTACTTCGGTTCGTACGTCATCTTCAGCCCGCGGACCTTCTTTCGATCTTCATAGACACTGGCAACGGACTCGAACACCACGTCCATATGCGCTTGTGTATAGACTCTCCGTGGGATCGTCAGGCGTACGAGTTCAAGCTCGGGCTTGTTGTCCTTGCCCGTATCTTTCTGGCGGCCTGCAGAAACAATGCCTCGCTCCATCGAACGTACGCCGGAATCGAGGTAGACCTCTGCAGCGAGCGTCTGCGCCGGGAACACGGACTGTTGCAAATGAGGCAGAAACCGCTTCGCATCAAGGAAGACACCATGTCCGCCGATAGGCTTGACAATAGGAATACCGGCTTCCAGCATCTTGTTTCCAAGGTATTCAACTTGCCCGACACGCGCACGAATGTGATCGTCCTGCACCGATTCGGTAATGCCGATCGCCATGGCTTCCATATCGCGCCCGGCCAGGCCGCCGTAGGTATGTAATCCCTCGTAGACAACGACAAGGTTGCTCGCCTTTTCATACAGTTTTTTGTTATTGATAGCAAGGATGCCGCCGATATTTACCAGTGCATCCTTCTTTGCGCTCATCGTTGCGCCGTCGGTTAGTGAGCAGATCTCCTTGATGATCTCTGCCACACTCTTAGAGCGATAGCCTTTTTCGCGCTGCTGAATGAAATACGCATTCTCGGCGACGCGCGTCATGTCGTGAATGATCGGTATCCCATGCTTTTGGGTAAAGGCGCGCAGCGCTTTCATGTTCGCCATTGATATCGGTTGACCGCCGGCCATATTTACCGCTGTGGCGATACAGACGTATGGGATCCGCTTTGCGCCAACCTTGCTGATCAGAGCTTCGAGTTTACTCAGATCGACATTGCCTTTGAATGGATGTTCATTTTCGGCATCGTGCGCCTCATCGATGACAATGTCTGCAAAGGTGCCGCCGGCAAGCTCCTGATGAAGCCGCGTCGTCGTGAAATACATATTGCCCGGAATGAAGTCGCCGGGTTTGATCAGGATCTTGGAAAGGATATTTTCTGCCCCTCTTCCCTGATGGGTCGGGATGACATATTTGTACCCGTAGTATTTGCGGACGGCTTTTTCGAGGTGATAGAAATTCTCGCTTCCGGCGTAGGCCTCATCGCCCATCATCATTCCTGCCCACTGGCGATCGCTCATTGCCGAGGTCCCTGAATCGGTCAGAAGGTCGATATAGACGTCCTTACTTTTGAGGAGGAAGGTGTTGAATCCTGCTTTCCGGATCGCCGCTTCGCGCTCGGCTCGCGTTGTCATGTGGACAAGCTCCACCATTTTGATCTTGTAGGGCTCTGCCCACGAGCGATGCCTGTCCGAATTACCTAATTGTGCCATTTATCTTTGATTAGACGTCTGAAGTACCCGATGGAGAGGCAAGATATATGCCATGCACCGATATGGACTTACAGCCCGAATTATCCGCTTGCCATGAGGGCCAACGTAAGAAATATTTACCCTGCATGGCTCTATTTTTACCGCTTATTATCAGTGGAAGTGGCGTTATTGGAGCAAAAGCATGCCCCGATTTACAGGGTACACTTTTTGGAGTACGACTAAATCTAACGGACCTACTTATGGCCTCAATCGCTGAGATCGAGTTTATTCTTTATGTGGCTGACCAGGCGCGGAGCAGAGATTTTTACAAGGATGTACTGGAGATCGATCCATCACTGGATGTGCCAGGCATGACCGAGTTTAGATTGAATGCATACTGCAAACTTGGCTTGATGCCTGAAAATGGCATTGCGCAGATCCTCAAAAACGCTGTACCCCATCCGAGTACCGGTAGTGGAATACCAAGAGCCGAGCTATATCTCTATGTGGAAGATATACCTGCGGCATATGCACGAGCACTGCAGAGTGGGGCGAAGGAAATCAGTCCATCATCCATGCGCAGTTGGGGGGACACCGTGGCCTATGTTGCCGATCCGGATGGGCACATCCTCGCCTTTGCACGTAAAGAGAAAAATAGTGAGGGAATATGACGTATATCATAGGTTTTGATCGGGTGATTCATGCATTTTTGTATGGCGGTGGATCATGACCGAAGGCTTGACTACCGAACTGCTCATGCAGAACGGAGCCGAGGCTCTGTCGCTTGCGAAAGGAACGATGCTCTTCAACCAGGGAGACAACGCCGAATATTTTTGGCAGGTCGCCCGGGGTAAAGTGAAGATGAGCCGCTACAGTGAATTAGGACGAGAGTTCGTTCAGGGCTATTTTGGCGAAGGTCAGAGTTTCGGCGAACCGCCGTTCTTTGCCAAAAGCACGTATCCTGCGGCAGCATTCGTCGTTGAGGACGCGATCGTATGGCGTATCGGACGTGAGGCGATCATGAAACTGCTCAAGGAGCGTTTTGATATTCACGTCTGGCTCGTCGAAGCGCTGTCCGAGCGGCTGATCTATAAGTCGATGATGCTCTCCGAAGTTGCGATCGAGGAAGCAGAGCACAGACTCAGGTCCCTGATCACGTATCTGGCCCGAGAGCATGATCCCGCAAGCGACTACATCGTAATGCTGACGCGTCAGCAACTGGCTGACATGACGGGATTGCGTGTGGAAACAGTGATCCGAACGATTAAGCATTTAGAAAGCAAAGGATACCTGACGATCCGAAAACGAAGGGTTGTCTGGTTTTCAAAACGTAAAAGAATAGAAGGAAAGAAAATATGATTACGGCTGAACAAACAATGCGTGATATTGTCCTCGAGCATAATGGTACTGCCGAGGTCCTCGAAAAATATGGCTTGGATTTTTGCTGTCAGGGCACGCGAAGCCTCGAAGAAGCATGCAAAATGAGAGATCTCAATACCGACGCTGTTCTTGAAGAGCTGAAGGCATCGTTTGTCGACGAAGCGGGTGTCGACCGATTTCAAAAATGGGACCTCGCATTTCTTTGTGATTACATCGTCAACCATCATCACACGTATGTGAAGGAAACGATGCCAACGATAAAAGAACATCTTACGAAAGTTATCGGCGTCTATAGTCTGCGGTATCCTGTATTGAAAGAGGTCGGCGTGATCTTTGCAGACGTGTGCCAGGAGCTTGATATTCATATGATGAAGGAAGAGAACATGCTCTTTCCGTTTATCACCCAGATGAATTACGCACAGAAATTGGCACTGCAGCCTCCGACAGAAGTCTTTGGCTCGGTGAATAATCCCATAGCAATGATGCAAAGTGAGCACGAGCATGCAGGCGCGGCGATGGAGAAGATACGCGAACTTCTCAATAATTATACGCCTCCGGAAGATGCATGCACGACGTTTCGATTGACCTACAACGAACTCTCGGCATTCGAGCATGACCTCCACCGTCATGTGTTTCTCGAGAATGCCATTTTATTCCCACGAGCGCAGAAGCTCGAGGGAAAGAATTGATGAACAACTAATACATGGCTGGGGGTACTCGAGGGACGAAAGTACTCCTTTTTTTTCTCTCACCAAAAACGCCTTTTCGAGATGGGAAAGGCGTTTTTCTTTTTGGTGCGCATCAAAGTCCTTTACTTCTTATAAACGTTAAAAAAATTACCCGACGTGTAAACAATTTTAAGGTCCGGACCTCTCACCATTCATAAACCGTCTGGAATTAAGCTCTTAGGCGGTCGGTATGATTCTTGACTCTTTCGCCGGTATGAATTCGAAGATATTCCGGTGGATGATCGTCATACTGGCTCTGCTGGTCGCAGCAGCTTCTCTCGGAGGCCTGTTGATCAATGACATGTACGCTGCCGAGTCGGGCGACTGGCTTGCTCAGTGTCTGGCGCAGGATCTGTTCGATCTGTGTATTGCTGTGCCGGCATTACTGCTATCCCTGCTATTGTATGAGAAGGGCTCACGAATTGCTTTCTTTCTGCTTACCGGACTTCTGGTATTTCTGATCTATACGTTCATCATTTATACGCTCTCCGTCCACTTCAACAGCTTTTTCCTGGTTTACTGTTTTGCGCTCGCCCTGTCGTCCTACAGCTTAATTGTGCTCCTCTATGGCGTTGGGTCCGGGACAGTAAAAGGGTGGTTCGGTATACGGCAGTCAGAAACGGTATCGATAACCTATCTGCTATTTTTCGCCGCACTGTTTTACTTATTGTGGCTGGCCGATATCATCCCATCAATTGCATCAGGGAAGGTCCCAGCTATCCTTGAACAAACCGGCCTACTCACAAACCCAGTGCATGTCGTTGATCTGTCGTTCTTATTGCCGGGCTTTGTCGTAACAGCCATGCTCCTTAAGAAGAGGCATTCGTTAGGATATGTTTTCGCTCCGACGATCATGGCGTTTTCGATCGTGATGACGCTTTCTATTGCGACGATCGTATTCTATGAATACGCGAAGGGATTCGTCCCGCAATATTCCGTGGGCATTGCGATGATCGTGTCATCGATCCTCAGTTTACTTGTATTGCTCCACTTTACAAGAGGACTGAAACATGGCTGAAAGAGCCGAACCGAAAGAAGTAGAATCACAACGCGTCGTCACGGTTACGAATGGCTCGTATGGCCTGGCGTTTATCGGCGCCCTAATCTACTTCCTGCAGCAAGCGACATCCTTTGGCGATGGCGTTCTTGGCGTGTGCAAAGCGATCCTGTGGCCGGCGTTTCTTATTTACCGCCTTCTGGAATTTCTTGGAATGTGATGAATACAACTAAGATGATCTCATACGGGGCTGTCGTGGGCCTGATAGGCTTCGTCTTCTCAGGTCCCATTGGGTTTTTGCTTGTACTCCTAACCCGTCCGCAGCCGCAGTGGGTCAATGCTTCTGTTTTTGTCTCAAATTATCATTGGATACAAACGCTGCCATACTTCTTAGGATTTTTCCTCGTAACAGGTGTGATGATGGTTGTAGTTGGGCACTTTCTTGATGCGCGTGATAATGCGAGTACCCGTTTCTCATTATTAATTGGTGTAGCGCTGACTTCGGTGTTCGCAGCATTAGTGATGTTCAACTATATATGCCAGACTACCTATGTGCATAACCTGGCAACGCATTATGTGGCCGACCACGATTTTGCGATCGCAGCATTTTCTATGTCGAATCCACTTTCACTTTGCTGGGCGATTGAAATGTGGGCATATGCAGTATTAGGTGTTGCTATGTTGCTCATGTATGGCTACTATCGCCACAACAAGAATGTACAGTGGCTGTTGCTCCTGAATGCGATCGTGAGCATCCTAAGCCCGATATTGACGATCATCGACGTAAATTGGGTACTTACTACGTCAGGACTGATTTCTTACTTTGCCTGGAATGTGCTCATGATCGTCCTGATGATCGCAATTTATCGGCACACTAAATCGCCAAGTGAAATCAATAACTACCGATGACATTTAAATTGCTGTTAATATTTCATCTCCTTGGGAGCGCAGTGTGGGTGGGCGGTCACCTTATCCTGTTTATTACGATCCTTCCGAAGGCGTTGCGCCTTAGGGATCCTGAGATAGTCAGTGCTTTTGAATCCCGCTATGAGAAGATCGGTGTTCCGGCGCTCATCATTCAGGTAGTCACAGGTATATGGCTCGCACATTTTTACCTGAATTCGATCTTCGATGCATTTAGTTTTCGCGACTCGCTTCACACACTGATCGCCCTAAAGATCATCCTGCTTCTGGCCACACTTGTGATAGCGGTACACGCGCGCGTAAGGTTAATTAGCAAACTCACCACCAACAACCTCACCTTTCTCGCCTGGCATATTAGCACTATCACGGTGCTGGGACTCCTCCTTCTTATCCTTGGTGCAGGCATCCGGTCCGGAGGGTTTTAACAACGTTTATGACCTATGCCATATTCGCAGTTTTAGTCATCCTCCTTTAGGTAAAGAAATTTAACTGTCAAGTTAATAATTTCTCTTTTTTTCGGGAGTATGCTATTTGTAACCCATTGAGAACAAACGAAAAAGGTCGCCGGGCACAAATTTTGTCTCTCCCGCCGACGTACATTTTAATTTGATGGAGCTGCAATTGTCTGTGCGTCTATGAAAACCAACAAATCTGGAATTTCAAGAGTCATAACATTGAGTGCATTATTCATCCTGGGACTTATCACCTCATGTGGGAAGTCAGAGGAAGCTGCAAGCGGCGATCCTATGGCAATCGCCAAGGCTCGTGGCTTGAGCCCCGCAGATGTCGAACGAGCCGTGAAGACCTTTGTCCCACCGGGAAAATTTGACGATTACGTCATCTTCGCTTCCGGCGGCCACTCGGGTCAGATGCATCTGATCGGCGTACCCTCGATGCGAATCCTGAAGACCATCCCCGTTTTCAGCAATGAAAGCTGGAGTGGGTACGGATATGGCAACCAGGGAATCGAAGAAATGCTCAACAAAGGTAGTGAAGGGCGAGGCACTAACCTCCGCTGGGGAGATACTCACCATCCGGCACTTTCTGAAACAGAAGGAGACTACGACGGTCGTTTTTGCTATATCAACGATCGTGCGAACGGACGTATTGGCATGATCGATCTCACTGACTTCAAAACGAAGCAGATCCTCGCAATTCCGAACATTCAAACTTCGCACGGTGGAGTCTTCGCTACACCAAATACGGAGTACGTGCATATTTCCGCCAAGGTACCGAAGGCCTATGCCTTTAGCGAATCGCCGACGGGTCTGACGAAGAAGGACCATCTCGAAAAATATAAAGACATTTATCGCGGAGCATCGTCATGGTTAAAGATCGATCAGAAGACCGGACGCTTCCTTCTTGACGAAAGCTTCCAGATCGAACTCCCGCCGTATAACCAGGATCTGGCCGATGCAGGCAAAGAGGTCAGCTTCGGTTGGGGATTCATTAATTCGTACAATACCGAGTTAGCCACCGGCGGCAATAAAGATGGTGGAACATCGATCGAGACCGGCGCTTCCAAAAACGATTTCGACTTCCTGCACATCATCAACTGGGAAAAAGCTGCTCAGGTGGTCAAAGCCGGAAAAGCAAAGAAGATCAATGGGATAAACGTGATCTCTATTCAAACGGCAGTTGCCGAAGGCCTGCTCTACCTTGCTCCGGAGCCAAAGAGCCCACACGGAGTCGACGTCTCTCCTGACGGCAACTATATTACCGTCAGCGGCAAACTCGATCCGCACTCAACGATCTATGGAATGGATCTGATCAAAAAAGCCATTGCAGAAAAGAACTTCGAAGGCACAGATGCATACGGTATTCCGATCATCCGCTATAAATCGATCGTTGCCGGTCAGGTCGAACTCGGCGCCGGCCCGCTGCATACACAATACGACGACAAGGGATATGCCTATACGTCGCTCTTCCTGGAGAATGCAGTTGTGAAATGGTCGCTCGGCCCGCCATACTTTACCGGTGATAAGGCATGGAAAGTCGTCGATAAGATCTCGACAAGCTACAACATCGGTCACCTGACCACTGCTCATGGCGATACCCGCAAGCCCCATGGAAAGTATTGTATAGCAATGAACAAGTGGTCGATCGACCGTCACCCGAAGATGGGTACACTGCTTCCGCAAAACTTCCAGCTCATCGACCTTACGGGTGCAAAGATGCAGATCCTCGTCGATATGCCAATCGGCATCGGCGAGCCTCACTACGCGCAAACGGCAAGTATGAAGCTCTTTGAAAAGTCACTTCAGGTTTACCCGATCGGAACCGACCCCATGACCATGCAGGTGATGGCCGGCTCCATTCAGAAAGCCGAAGATACCCGCATCGAGCGCAATGGCAATACGGTCGATGTCTATCTCAGCGTGATCCGCAGCTCGTTTACGCCTGATCTGATCGAGTGCAAACGCGGCGATCGCATTCGTATTCATGTAACGAATATCGAACAGACGCCGGATGCAACACATGGCTTTGCCATTCCAGAGTATAACATCAACTTGTCTCTCGATGCCGGTGAAGCTGCGCTCGTCGATTTCATCGTCTCGAAGCCCGGCTCATTCAGTATGTATTGTACAGAATTCTGCTCCGCACTCCATCTGGAAATGCAGGGCTGGATCATTGTTTCCTAACGTCATTGGTGAAGACGCTCATGAATACGTATCCTGCACATTGGCTCATAACGCTCTTACTCCCGATTTTCAGTATAGCTATGGGATGTCAGAGTGCCAGCGATAAACTGCCTGAAGTGGTGGTCGATCGCTCAGAATGCGCTAAGTGCAGGATGCTTATTAGTGACGCGCGATTTGTCGGACTTCTTCAGACCGATGAATATCTGATGTTTGACGATCTGGGATGCATGCTGAACTACCAGTTGAAGACTGCTCCCCAGGAGATTCGTGGTACGTGGGTTCGGGATTACTACTCCGATACGTGGATTGCGATCAAGGACGCTGTATTCTATAGACGAGACGATATCGTGACGCCGATGGGATACGGTTACATAGGAGCCTCAAGACTTAATCCCGAACCTGCTGCTACAACAAAAGCAGTACGATTGGAAAACGCTGCTGCATTACAGGAAGACTTCACACAACGTTTTTTGACAGCGAAATGAGACCCAAGAGTACATCTAACGATCAATCGACACCGCTTTGGGCACGCATCCTGATAGCAGTGCTTGTTGTCGGCTGTATCCTTGCTTCATGGAAACTCCCACTCTGGAGTATGAAGCTCGTCGCGCCCATGTATCCGAAAGGACTCATGATGATAGCCTATGGCGACAAGCTTGAAGGCGACCTCTACGAGCTCAACATCGTCAATCACTATGTTGGCATGAAGCATATTTCGCTCGACGAGTTCTCGCTGATCTCGCTCTTTCCCATCGGTCTTGCCGGCATAGTGTTGCTTGCCATCGTCCAGGTCTTTTTCCCGCGATTACGAAAGTGGTGCGCATGGGCAACATTCGTTTTCCCGTTGGGGATTCTGGTGAGTATTCAATATTACTTGTATGAGTTCGGTCACGGGTTAAATCCAGATGCGCCGATCAAGATCCCCGAGTTCATGCCCATCGTCATCGGCAATTCGTCCATTGTCAACTTTACTGCGCAGTCGATGGTCGGCTTGGGCCTTGTCGCGCTCTTCCTCGCTGCTGCGCTGATCGGCTTCGGGCCACGACTTCTTGTTAGGAAGAGACGAGCAAGCAAGGCGCTATCAAAAATGCAGAAACGGGTAGCATCGCACACAGCCGGACCTACGATGGCAGTCGTGCTCGTATTGCTCTCGAGTGCAGCGTTGGCGAGCCGCCCGCTGCAGCCTCTCGTCGATGCAGCACATCCCGGCGACACCGTGCGTGTGCAAGCTGGTGTGTATACCGGGCCCGTCACGATCACCAAGCCACTGCATGTGATCGGCATTGGGCAGCCGCACATCGACGGGGACAGGATGACCGATGTCGTCATCATCAAGAGTGATAATGTTACCTTCGCCGGATTTACGATTCAGTATAGCGGTACGGAGATCACACAGGAAGCAGCCGGGATAAAGGCGCAAGGCAAAAATATTACGATACGCGACAACAGGATCATGAATGTCTATTTCGGCATTCATATCCTTCAATCCGATAACGTTGTTATCTCTGGTAATACGATCATCCCATCACAGACGTATGCAGGCCGCCCTGGTCATGGTGTCAATGCTTGGAACGTCAAAAATATAACGGTTGCCGACAATACGATTGACGACGCTCGCGACGGAGTCCTCCTTACGTATGCTGAGAATGCCGTTGTGACCGGTAACACCATCACACGGTCACGCTATGGTTTGCATTCGATGTATAGTTCGAAGATAGATTTTTCCAACAATACGGTCCGCGATAATCTTCTTGGGATCGCGCTCATGTATTCGAAAGTCCTGACCGCACGTAATAATACTATTCTCGATCATCGCCGCGGCACCTCGCCATTTGGCTTTTTACTCAAGGACATTGATAATGCAACGATAGAATCCAACTACCTCCAGGCTAATCAGATCGCGATCTTTGCCGAGGGCCTTTCGATGGCCGTGGGCAGCAGCTCTGTTATCCGGTCTAATACGATTCTGGGTAACCAATGCGGGATGTCGGTCCAAAGCAGTGCGAAGTTCACGTTCTTTGGTAATAACCTGATCGAGAATCTTATCGATGTCCAGAAACAGACGGACCACATCAACCGCGAAACACGATGGACCTCCGACGGCGTAGGTAACTACTGGAGCGCATTTCACGGCTACGATAACGATGGCGACGGCGTCGGCGATGTCGCGCATGTGATCACGGAGATCCCCGAGTTAACCTTCGACCGTGGCACGCCGTCGCGGGCATTCATGTATTCTCCCGGATACCTTGTTTTAGAATCGGCGGTCAGTATGTTCCCGTCCTTTCGCAGCGAACCGATCGTCGAGGATAGCGCTCCCCTTATGGCACCCGTTGCGTTGCGCGCGCAGGAAAGATCGGGAGCAATTTCTCTATTTTCTATTTCGTCGATCGTCATCCTCGTCGGTGGCTTTGCCGGAACGAGGTATTTCCATCCATTTACGAAGAGGATGTCATGATCAGAGTAACAGGAGTAACGAAGCATTATGGTACATTTCGTGCACTTGATCATCTTCATGTTGCCATTGGTCGTGGGGAGTTTGTGGTTTTTCTTGGGCCAAATGGATCCGGTAAGTCTACTCTGTATCGCTGTCTGCTTGGGATTACGGCGTTTGATGGAGCAATTCAGATCGCAGAAAAAGATCCGTTATTGGAGGGGAAAGCCGTTCGCAGTATGATCGGCTATATGCCACAGCATACTTCACTCCACGAGGATATGACCGTGGAAGAAACGCTGGGCTTTTATGCAGAACTGCGTGGGGATTCGAAGGCGACTGCGCACAAGTTATTAGAGCGCACGGGACTCGGCCATACGCTCTCGTCAAAAGTTGGAGAACTCTCCGGCGGAATGAAGCAACGTCTGGCCTTTGCGACTGCCCTGATCGGCGATCCCGATCTCCTGCTGCTTGATGAGCCGACGGCAAATCTCGACGAACAATCGCAACAGCTCCTCCAGCAATGGTTGATGGAGCTCAAAGAGCAGGGAAAAACGATCGTCGTTTCCACGCATTTTCAAACTGGTGTCCTTTCGCTTGCCGATAGGTCGATCACGCTCGAAAACGGACGCATCAGTTATATGACCCAGCTCGATCATCCGTCTTCCAGAGATTTTCAATCAATGTCGCGACTATCGCTTGCAGGAGTGTAATATGAAAACGGTACGCATACTTATTAAGAAAGAACTCCGCGACGCCAAAAGCAACAAGTGGCTGTACTTTTATGCAGGGCTGATCGGCATACTCGGCGCAGTGATCGCATTTACCGGCGTGCAGCAGGGTGGCGCACTTTCGCTGCAAGTCTTCGGAAGGACGACGGCAACGCTTGTTAACCTCTGCCTTTTCCTGGCACCACTCGTTGCGCTGACGCTCGGATCTTCCTGTATTACAGGCGAAAAAGACCAGGGGACGCTCGAGCACCTTCTGTCACAACCGGTAACCTTCACCGAATTGCTGCTGGGAAAGTATCTCGGAATGTGGCTGGCCTTGTTTGTGGCAACACTCGTCGGATTTGCACCGGCCGGGATTATCATCGGCTGGTTCTCGCCCGGTAATGCCCTTCACTTTGTGATCTATCCGGTTTTATCGCAACTGCTTATTTCTGTGATGCTAAGCATCGGACTCCTGATCTCCGTGAATTCCAAATCGCGGGCACAGTCGCAGACCGTGGCGATCGCCGTATGGTTTATCATGGTACTTGCATACGACATCATATTTATTGGAAGTTTATCTATCATTTCTTTATCGGCAAATACACTAGCTATGACGCTCTTTATTAATCCTGTCGATGCTGCACGAATTTTTGCAGTGTTGACGCTTGAACCAGACATGTATATTCTTGGACCTTCCGGCGCATATATGATCGATACGTTCTCTGTCATAGGCACCGGAGCAATACTCTTAGTATCGATGCTTTTATGGACCATCCTACCGTTCTTAACAGCGGCGCGCTTGTTCTCGCGACGTCTCCTGTATCCGGGTAAGAAGCGCCGCCTCCCGAGACTCTCGTTAGCATCCGCTGCTTCCGCACTAGTGGTGCTGTTTCTCATGAGCTGTGGAGGAGGCAAGAATGAAGAGAATGCCGAGTCCGATGAATCCGACAAGACTGAAACGCCGGTTCTGGCTGAAGATGAGTACCGTGCCGACGCTGCCAGTTTGCCGCGGGGTACGGAGCTGTATTTATCTAACTGTGCGCCCTGTCACGGTAAGAGCGGAAAAGGCGACGGACCTGCAGCCGCGAATCTCAATCCAAAACCACGCGACCATTCGAATGGTGAGTACATGGCAAAATTAACGGATAAGCATATTGGCAATGTGATTAAGAAGGGCGGCGGAATTGCCGGCTTCCCGACAATGCCAGCTCATCCACACCTTAAGACAGAAGATATCAATGCCGTGCTGGCCTTTGTGCGTACGCTCGGTAAGAAGCCGTCCTGATCTCTCTATCCATGGAGGCTGCGGTACATAGAGGAAAGTTAGCCGCTGTCAAGACCATCCATACATTTATTTATGTTGTGATGGTGGTTGCCATCTTCTACATTCTCTATGCTGCGATAGTTGGAGCGTTCGGAATCCTACTCTACATCTCATTAGGGCTGTTGGCGTTGGAAAGCATCGTGTTCGTTGGGAGTGGCATGAAATGCCCCTTAACGGCACTTGCAAAGCAATATGGAGATCCGAAGGGATATGTTGGCGATACATTATTCCCTGAACGATGTACTAAGTATACGTTCAGGGTATTCGGGACGATCCTCCTAATTGGCTTGCTGCTCCTTCTATTGAATGTCGCTACGTAAAAGGGGATGTCCCGTCGTTTGCACCCTTTGGGATTTCTTCTTGTTTACCCACCATGCACTATCACGTCCATGTCGCTATTGAACGGAAAGAGGCGATTCTCGATCCGCAGGGGAAGGCCACGCATCATGCACTCGATTCACTGGGGCTGAAAAACGTTGTCGATACGCGTATCGGC
>JANWLI010000127.1 GCA_025450975.1 Candidatus Kapaibacterium sp.
GCTTCCTGAAGCATGCGCTTTTCGTTACGCAAGATAACTTCCGGAGCCTTGATATCCATCAGGCGCTTCAGACGATTGTTACGAATGATGACGCGGCGATAGAGATCGTTAAGATCGCTGGTCGCGAAACGTCCGCCTTCGAGCGGCACAAGCGGACGAAGCTCCGGCGGGATGACCGGGACAACACCAAGTACCATCCAATCGGGACGGTTCTCAACCTTACCCTCTTCCGGACGGAACGCCTCTACCGTGCGCAGACGCTTGAGAGCATCCTGACGCTTGAGCTGCGACGTTTCTTCGCGCGCTGCGCGGCGAAGATCGATCGAGAGCGCATCGATATCGGTACGACGAAGCAATTCCTGTACTGCTTCACCGCCAATGCCGGCAATAAACTTCTTCGGATCGTCGTGATCAAGATTTTCATTACCTGCCGGAAGCGAATCGAGAATACGGAAGTATTCTTCTTCGGTCAGCAAATGCTTGATCGGCAGACCGGTTTGGCCTGGGCTGATGACGGTGTATGATTCGTAGTAGATGATCTTTTCCAGATCCTTGGTTGGGATACCGAGGATATGGCCGATCTTATTCGGCAACGAACGGAAATACCAGATATGGACGACTGGCACTGCCAGTGCAATGTGACCAAAACGCTCGCGGCGCACGGACTTTGTCGTTACTTCGACACCGCAACGATCGCAGATAATGCCTTTGTAGCGAATACGCTTGTACTTGCCGCAGAAGCATTCCCAATCGCGTGTGGGTCCGAAGATCTTCTCGCAGAAGAGACCGTCTTTTTCGGGCCGGTACGATCGGTAGTTGATCGTTTCCGGCTTCGTGACTTCACCGTGGCTGCGGCCCAGGATGGCCTCGGTACTAGCCAGGCTGATCGTGATCCGCGAAAAATTGCGGAACGGCGACTCCATCGGAAGCATGTATGCCATAATTTATTCTTTCTACGTACTACTAATTACTTGCTACGTTTCCTTTAGTCAATACTTACTTCAAGCGCTAAGCCCTGTAACTCGCGGACGAGTACGCTGAATGACTCAGGGACGCTGGGCTCGGGCATGTTATCGCCTTTGACGATCGCTTCGTAGACGCGTGAGCGGCCCGGAACGTCATCCGACTTCACCGTCAGGATCTCCTGGAGTGCGTGTGCTGCGCCGTATGCTTCGAGCGCCCACACTTCCATCTCGCCGAAGCGCTGACCACCGAACTGTGCTTTACCACCGAGCGGCTGCTGTGTGATAAGCGAGTACGGTCCGATCGAACGGGCGTGGATCTTATCGTCGACAAGATGGGACAGCTTCATCATGTAGATGACGCCAACCGTGACCTTCTGGTCGAACTTGTCGCCGGTACGTCCATCGAACAGCAGCGAACGAGCTTCCGGATCGAGGCCTGCCTCTTTCAAGTAGGCATGGACATCATCCCAATGCGCGCCGTCGAAGATCGGTGTTTCGAACTTCACGCCGAGTGCCTTGCCTGCAAATCCGAGCGCCGTTTCGTAGAGCTGCCCGATATTCATACGGCTTGGTACACCAAGCGGGTTAAGTACGATGTCGACCGGTGAGCCATCTGCTAAGAACGGCATATCCTGGATCGGGACGATCTTCGCTACGACACCCTTGTTACCGTGGCGGCCTGCCATCTTATCGCCGACGGAAAGTTTACGCTTCTTTGCAACGTAGACCTTTGCCATCTGCATGATGCCCGGCTGTAATTCGTCGCCGAGACCAACTTTGGATTTCTCCTTGCGGACTTCAGCTTCGATATCTTCGCGCTTCGTCCAGTATCCTTCGTAGATCTTACGAACGATGTTGGATTTTCTGCGATCTTCGACCCAGTCGGTACCGACGGAGAGCTTCTCGAGTTCTTCGAGCTTTGCGAAGAACGTGTCGTGCTTGAACGTCGTACCACCGCGGATGACGGTCGTCCCATCGAGATCACGAACGCCTGCTGAGGATTCACCATCGAGAACTTTCAGCAGTTTCTCTGCAAGTCTCGTATTAATGTCATGCAAGTGATCCTTGTAATACTTTTCAATTGCATCGAGACGCTTCTTCTCGTCACGCTTTTCTTCGCCTTCTTTTTTGGTAGGCTTACGTGAGAAGAGTTTGGTATCGACGACGATGCCTTTGAGTCCTGGCGGTGCCTTGAGCGATGCGTCTTTAACATCGCCGGCCTTATCGCCGAAGATGGCGCGGAGCAGTTTTTCTTCCGGCGTCGGATCGGTCTCGCCTTTCGGGGTGATCTTACCGATAAGAATATCACCTTCTTTTACTTCTGCGCCGATGCGGACAATACCGTTCTCGTCAAGGTCTTTGGTAGCCTCTTCGGAGACGTTCGGAATTTCACGGGTAAGTTCTTCCTCACCGCGCTTCGTATCGCGAACATGCAGTTCAAACTCTTCGATGTGGATCGACGTGTAAACGTCTTCACTGACGACGCGCTCGCTGATAACGATAGCATCTTCGAAGTTATAGCCTCTCCACGGCATGAACGCAACAACGACATTGCGGCCAAGCGCGAGATCGCCGCCATCGGTCGATGACGAATCGACGAGCGGATCGCCCTTCTTCACACGATCGCCGTCTTTAACGATCGGGCGATGGTTGATACACGTATCCTGGTTCGTACGGAAGAACTTTATCAGACTATATTCTTTGCGACGACGATCGTCGAAGCTTGCGATGATCTCATCGCGTGTGCCTTCGTCGTCGTACATCATAACGATACGCTCGCCATCGACGTACTCGACGACGCCATCGCGTTCGGCAAGCAGAAGCGCGCGGCTATCGCGTGCGATCTTTGATTCGAAGCCGGTACCGACAAACGGCGCTTCCGGACGCAGGAGCGGCACTGCCTGGCGTTGCATGTTCGAGCCCATGAGTGCGCGGTTAGCATCGTCATGCTCAAGGAACGGGATGAGTGCTGCTGCAGCTGAGACGATCTGGCTCGGAGCAACGTCCATGAATTGCACTTCTTCCGGCAGCTTCATCACGAAGTCGCCTTCGATACGGCAACTGACACGCTCGTTGACGAAGTGACCCTTCGTATCGACGTCTTCGTTTGCCTGTGCAATAACTTTCTCTTTTTCGTCTTCAGCGGTGAGGTAGACGATCTCGCTCGATACCTTACTGTTCTTGACAATGCGATACGGTGTTTCGATAAAGCCGAACTCGTTGATGCGTGCGAACACAGCAAGCGACGAGATAAGACCGATGTTCGGACCTTCCGGCGTTTCGATCGGACACAGACGTCCGTAGTGCGTATAGTGAACGTCGCGGACTTCGAAGCCTGCGCGTTCACGCGTAAGACCACCCGGTCCGAGTGCCGACATACGACGCTTATGCGTCATCTCAGCAAGCGGATTTGTCTGATCCATGAACTGCGAGAGTTGGTTCGTGCCGAAGAACGTATTGATCACCGACGTGACCGTACGTGCGTTCACGAGATCGGCCGGACCGACCTTCTCGTCGTGGATCGACATACGTTCGCGGATCGTACGTGCCATACGTGCAAGGCCGACGTTGAACTGCTGTGCAAGCTGTTCACCAACCGTACGCACGCGGCGATTACCCAAATGATCGATATCGTCGAGCGAAGCTTTGCCTAGTTGCAGACGAATGATATACTTTAAGATCTCGATGATATCATCGTTGGTGAGCGTCGTGGTCTCGTTTGCGACCTTGATCTGCAAACGCTGGTTGAGACGCAGACGGCCGACGAGGCCGAGGTCGTAGCGCTTCTGCGTAAAGAATAACTTTTCGAGTAATCCCTTCGCTGTTTCCATATCCGGCGCTTCGGTCGAGCGCATGATGCGATAGATATGCTCGAATGCATCGTCAGTCGAACGCGACGGATCTTTCGTGATCGTATTGAGGATGACGGCGCCGCCGGTTTCCTCGAGATCGAGAAACTTGATCTTCGTTACACCGCTCTTCGAAAGCTGTTCGATATGTTCTTCGTCGAACTCGATGTCCTTCGAAAGAAAGATCTCGCCCGTCGACATATCAATGACGTCGGATGCCACCTTACGACCAATGAAGTTATTGAGGTCGGCTTTCTTGACGTCGACTTCTTCGACGAGGTTGAAGAGATCGAGGATCTCTTCATCCGACGAGTAGCCGAGTGCGCGGATAAGCATCGTGACCGGGAATTTCTTCTTGCGGTCGATGTAGGCCCACAGCACGTTGTTAATATCGGTCGTGAACTCTACCCAGCTTCCGCGGAACGGGATGATACGGCCGGAATAGATCGTCGTGCCGTTCGGGTGAAGGCTCTCACTGAAGAAGACGCCTGGTGAACGGTGAAGCTGGCTAACAACAACGCGCTCTGCACCATTGATGATGAACGTACCTTTTTCGGTCATCATCGGCAAGTTACCAAGGAATACTTCCTGTTCGATGGTCTCGACGAAGTCCTCTGTTCCCTCTTCGGCATTCTTCGACGAAAGACGCAGACGCGCCTTCAGCGGAACGCTGTAGGTAAGTCCGCGATCCTGGCATTCCTGAATGCTATAGCGCGGCTTCTCCAGACGGTAATCGAGATAGGTCAATTCGAACGTTTCACGCGAATCGACGATCGGAAAATTCAGATTGAAGACGGATTCGAGACCGGTCGCAATGCGCTCGGAGAGCGGTACGCCTGCCTGGAGAAACTCCTGGAACGACTCCAATTGAACATCGAGCAGATCGGGGATCTCGTAATCCTTTGGGATCTTCGAGAAGGATATTCTTCCGCTGTTCGCCAAATGGGCGCCGTTGAGAAGAGGTGCAGATGATCTTTTTGCCATTTGTTATACTTACGATTTCAACCCTAAAAAACTTTGGAATAAAGCGCGATGTAACGACTACGGTCGTTTACGAATGATGTTGATCTGGATGGTACCATCGCCCGGGATGAGCGAATGCGAGAGGAACTTCACAATAGCAGCACAAGCGCATAAAAGCGCTCGTTGCCCAACGGCTAGACGTCGTGAGTTGAGACAAAGTCGTATCGCGATTTATAAGTTAATCTCACCCCAAACGGGTGAGTCCTGAAACGCTTCTATACTCCGAAACCGATGATCTTACGTCTGTTGGCCCGAGATAGAAGTATTTCGACTAATTAGCCGAGTGTAAACTCTGCTGTATAGGAAAAAATTCCGTATTATAAACAACATTGCAGGGCTACCGGAGCGGCCCTGCAATGTTGGAAAATCGGCGAAAAACGAGTTATTTTTTGGTGCCGCTCGAGGGAGCCGGAGCTGCCTTCGGTGCGCCGCCGGACTGCTTAGCAGTCTCATGCTTTGTCTGATCGACTTGACCCGGAGTAGTTGGCTGGTTTTTTGGGGCACCCGGTGTCTGTTTAGCAGTTTCGTGCTTGTCGACGGTCGTCGTTGTCTTTGTGGTTGTCGTCGTTGTCGAAGAAACTTCCCCTTCGGCCGTCGGAACCGGTGCAGCACCGAGTTCGGCAGTTATTTCAGCGCCTGCCTTAGTATGAGCTTCCCAAAGGGCCTTCCAATCAGCGCTGACCGCTGCCAAATGAGCATTAAGTCCCGCTGTAGCAGTTTTGAGTTGGTCATCCGTCTCTGGCTTTCCTGAGACGTAGCTCTTAAGGCTGTCGAGACCTGCCTGAACGGTAGGGATCATCGCCTCATGCGCATGGAGCTTCTCATGAAGGATCACGCCCTTGGCGCTATCGATGGCTTTCGAGCCTGTTGCTTCGGCGATCTTAGCATTCCAGGTGGTGTGCTCTTCGTTGAGTTTTTTCAAGCCTTCGGTTGCATCGGCGATCACTTTCTCTGCTTCGCCCTTCTTGGCGTTGTATTCGGTGAGCAATGCTTCATCGGTCTTTTTGCCGCAACCCGTAACAAATAGTACGAGCAGTGCTGCGAGGATTCCAAAACTAAATTGACGTTTCATAAGAATAAATTTTAAGTAGCGAGATGTTAATGCGTGAGCCCGGGCGGTTTCGAACCGACGACCCTCTGATTAAAAGTCAGATGCTCTACCACTGAGCTACGGGCTCGCCCTTCCCGTAAATCGGCCGGGAAATGAGACGGCTCTAAACGGATTTCCACCCGTTGAAGTTCGGTCACGCCCCGATTTCGACGAGATAATATCGAAAAGGCGGACTCTCGTCTGCCTTTCCTTTTGGTATCACGCTATTGCTCTCGCAATTTCCGATACCTGATTCTTACACTATTGGTTTAGTATAGTCTCGACCTGGATGTGTCATCCAATCTCGAGGAACCTGATTTCTGCTCTTTGTAAAGACGGCTATCTTGCTGCTTTTTCTGCATATCGCCTTCTTTGACCTGAGATGCACTGCGTTTACTGAATTCGCTTTCGCGTTCGGTAACGCTACCTTGTTTATGGTTCTTGTCAGTAATGCCTGACCTATTTCCTTTTGGCATTATATGCTCCTTTCAATAGATACATTATATTATAAAGTACAACATCTGTGCCATGAATTACTTCATTTTGCACCTTTGATGGGCTATTTTTGATATATCTTGTTGAGGATTCACAAGTACAGGATAGACAAAATATGTACCAGTAACGCTAGTAGAGAATTTTGTCTGTACTAGATAGTCCTAACATTGTTGAAGATGACATCATGGGAGTTTTCTAACGAAAGTCTTGGAAAACCTATAAATACCGTCCCCTTTGGCCTAAAATCGGAAAATTGAGTCGTCTTAGTAACAATGACCCTTCTGGTGTGTTTATCCTATAGAACTGAGACCTACATATACCCTACACAGATGAAACACGTTGTATTCTTATTACTCCTGATCGGCGCGCTCTCGGCATGGACGCAGCTACAAGAACGATCAAACGATACGAACGCACAGGCAGCCACACACTATATTCCTACAACACTCGACGACTGTTTCCGGACACTCGATACTAAGTGGGATGAAAGTAAGCGCGACCAAATGCGTAACCTTTCCGAGCAGGAATTTCTCATTGCAGAACGTCTCGAACTTGGTACCTGGATCGAAGAACACTGGGGCCTCGTCAATGAAAGTCCGCTGGTAAACTACTTCCATGATCTTGGAGTCACCCAGACAAAAGAAATGTCATCGATCATCCTGACAAGCTATCACCGTTACCTCAATAACCGTCCGCTTGCAGTCGAAGCTTTAGTGCGGGAAGGTAAGACAGCTGAAGCTATTCGGAAGTAAGTCGTTACAGGAAAGCGGCATTCTATTGTATTTTTAGTGTATTCTCTTCAACGGGTTTGCCTGGCTGTACTTAGCGAGGGGCCTATGGCATAGTGCTTGTACGCAACATTAGTAGTTATCAACTATTGACAGCGTATAGAATAGGCAGGCACTATGCAGAAACTTATCATTTTCACACTTCTCCTCTTCTCCTCGATCGTATCGGCGAACACGAGCGATTCGTGCCGCGAAGCTGCAGACCTCAAGTGGTTTGTCGACAGCGTCAGTCTTCAGGCGAAACTCGATAATCTTTCGTACGATAGTGCTGCATGCGTCTTTACGATCATCACCGAAGATGCGATCGATCGTTGCCGCTGTCATGAAGGTGTGCCTACAAAGCAGTTTGTGAGCCAGCTTGAGTATGAACGTGCGCTGGCCATCGGGCAGATCCAGAACGAAGCGATCCAGATCCTCAAGCGCATCGAACGAGAGAAGGAAGACATCCACCGCGAGTATGAGTTCTACCAGAGTGAACGCGATGCGCGCTACCGTGCATGCGGATACGAACCGCCGGAGCACTCACCGCTGCCGGGTACGACGGGATTGTAGAGCATCGGTTGCCGGTACTTCACTACTGAAACAATCACGAAGGCTCACCGTTGATATTGAGAGCACGCATGTGTATTTTTGCGTAATTCTATGACCCGGGCCTTTAAAGCCACCTTGTGGCTTCTTACAATGTCCTTTGCTGTCTTGCTTTTTGCAATGACATCGCGATATTTTTCCTTCGCCTCCGATATCCATTTCTTACGTGTAAAGCAGGACGTCGTTCATGATCTGATCTGGCGCAGCGCTTTTTATCTTCATATCGCAGCAGGAATGCTGGCGATCGTTATCGGACCGTTACAACTACTGCCGCAACTTCGACAGAAGATGCGGGCGGCGCACCGCTTGTTAGGGAAAGTGTATATTACTGCGATTCTTGTCGTCGGTGCACCGACAGGGTTCTATATGGCGCTCTACGCAGATGGCGGACCTTGGGCCGCAACCGGTTTTGCTCTCATGAGCGCGCTTTGGTTTTATTTGACGTGGATGGCATTCTCTTTCGCGCGCGAACGCAAATTCACGGAACACAGCCAATGGATGATCCGCAGTTACGCCCTGACATTTTCTGCTGTCACACTTCGGTTATTTGTCCCCGTAAGCTCTCTGGTATTCCAGTTACCCCCTGATCGTATCGTTGTATTGAGCGCATGGGTCAGCTGGATCATTAATATTGTGCTTGCTGAATTTTTGATCATTGCAGATCGACGCTTTAAATTGCGCATCGCACTGTAAAAATACGTACTACCATGAAAAGCAAACTCCTCGTTCTCTTGTCGCTAGTTATCGTTGGCACTTCTGCCTATGTATGGTCTTCGCACCGCGCAGACCAGCGCTTGGCAGTGAAAGGACGGAAGATTCATCTGGACTCTCTTCGAGTGATCCAGGCTTCACTCCTCTCCGCAGGCGCGCCTAAGGCGGCTGACTCACTTTCAGATGAAGACCTTCCAAAGCCTCTTTCGGACATCTGGCATGTCCGCGATGTTGGACTAATGCCCGACTCTGTCGAGCCACAGACGTTTTCGGAAGCTGCCGTTACGATCGATTACGATGAGGAGAGTGATATGTCACTCACTCAGTATATGAATGTTGGCGAGGAGTGGATCATCGATTCTGCTGCAACACGAACCGTCACCATCGAACATGCATTCGTCGATTCCACAGTTATGAAAGTATTACTGTACCATCTTATTCAGCATGTCGATGCAGAGATGTTCAGTCGTTGTCCGAGCGGATATTTTTTCGTACTCCTGGACACAGTAGACAATGGTTGGAAGAATGGAACGGTATACTACGGCGAGGGGTGCGACGATGCGAGTATCTGTGATTTTCGTATTAACTACCCAAAACGTATGGTAGAGATCCGCGATGCGGATAAGGGGAGCTATTTAAGCCTGCGCACATATGAGGTATTGAAGTTTACTCCAACCATAACGGAAGCCGTGTTAAGAGATGAGTAAAATACAAAAGCCGCACCTGGCCTTGTGGGCATAGGGCGCGGCTTCTCTCTCATGTAGTTAACGTAAGAGCTAGGGGAACAGTATGCTCTTACATCATACACTTGCGGGTCGAGGTCGGGTACACTCTGTAGACGATCTTACGGATCGTATCGTGCTGCAGGTAGGGATACATATCGCGGAGTGCGAGTATCGCTTCCTGTGTGCCAAGCTTTGATTCTTTCTTGAGGCGCAGAAACATTTGGCGAATGACGTAATCGCGGAGCGCCTTTTCGTTAATGAGGTCATTATCGCGCAGTGCAGCATATGCATCGTCGGCGATCATACCGGCCAGGGGGTTAGCCGATCCTTCACGGATACCAGTGCGGAGGCGGTCGAGGTCGTTAGCAACCATGTAGGCTGCGTCGGAATAGATTTTCGGGGATGAAGTTTGCATAGCTCTTAAAAAGAAAGTTGATACGTGAATGACAAATGTGTATTCTTATGATGACGCTTAGAAACTAAGTTGTCACAAAGAAGTCGTATCAAATGGTCTTAGAGCTATGTCTCCTTCTACTGGTTTTGTGAATGATGTAAGCAAGCGCCTACATATATAAGTACCCTAAAGGGTGAAAATAGTTACATTATTTCTTAGGGCAAGATTCTGTGCCCTAAGAGAATACGCTGTTTTAACACAGTAGCGAAGGTTCGGTAGGCTTTTTTGAGCTAATTAAGCTGTATTGGAAACCGGGGATGGGGGCGATGAATTCCCTAGCTCAGCGTCCTCAGCGCCTCTGCGACCTCAGCGGTTAAAACTCCAAGGGGATTAACCGCAGAGGCGCAGAGCGCGCAGAGATAATGCCGCAGAGCTAACGGGCTATTACCAGCTGCTCGGTTACGGCCTTGCCGGCAGCGGTTAAGACGACGGTGTAGGTGCCGGATGGCAAGTCAGCCAGATCGGCCCGGATCGTCCGCTCACCTGCTGCGCTGAACTCATTGGCAAGGATGCGGACCTGGCGGCCGAGTTCGTCGTAAAGCGTGATAAAGATCTTGTTCTCGGCAGGAAGTTTGAAGCTGAGTTCAACTTGGCTCGTTGTCGGATTCGGCACGATCGAGGTAATGCGGAAATTCGGGTCCTGCGTAACTTGTGGAGCGCTTAGTAGCGTACGTGGCAGGTTTGCAGCATCGATCTTGTAGATGCTCCGTCCGTAGGTCGAGGCAACAAGATGTCCGTTACGCACCTGCAGCTTGTTGACATCGCAGAGTGGAATGCCATCGCGAAGCGGCTCCCAGTTTACGCCGCCATCTATGGAGCGCATGACGCCGTACGCATGTCCGATGAAGAGGTCCCCGTTCGGTGCGCGGGCGATTGTCTGGTTACTCAGGTCCGGGACGTTTACCGCCGGCGTTGTCCAGACCTTGCCGCCATCGGTCGTTTTCCAAAAATTCTTTTTGCCATAGCCCGTTGTCACGCACCAGGCATTCATCGTATTGTTCGGATCGGAGACGAAGCCGATGACTGTCCCAACTCTTGTCGTTGAACGTATCCATGTTTCACCGGCATCGGGGGTCACATACACATACTCATTCCTTGCTCCGACGTAGAGATAGTATGGATCGGCGCTGCACACGTGCACGGACTGCGGGTAGAGTTTTGTCTTTGATATCTTGTTTAAGCTGATCGCGCCGTTATCGCTGAAATACACATTATCATAGCCGCAGACAGCAACGTACTCGCCACTTCCTTCGCAGACGTCATACATCATGTAGAACGGTGCACCTTCAGCCCGGAGCTCCGATGCATCGTCAATGATCCCTTCAAAACTCATACCGTAGGTGGATGAGCGCTTAAGGCTGACATGAATATAGGTTGAATACACGTAGGCCGGGTTATCCTGTGAGATAAACGTTCTGCCTCCATCGCCACCATCAACTTCGAGAAATCCTGTTTCTCCTTTAGCAACCCGATTGATACCGTTATCCTGCGTGCCACCTACATAAAAACTCAGGTCAGGTGCAGCGTCGGCACCGACGAAAAGCATTGTTCCAAGGTCTCGATTGAGCGTTTTTTTCCAGTCGGAACCATGGTTGGAGCTCATGAAGATACCGCCGTCGGTCATGGCAAAGAGCTTGCGGCCATCGGGAGAATATTTGAGCATGTGGATGTCAGCATGACAGAAATCCGTCCCCTTTTTATTTGTCCAGTCCGATATCCGTTCAAGGCCTGATCCGCTCGTTGTCGATTGCCAGAGGTCTATGCCACCGACGATTACCGTGTTCTCATTATCGGAGCGGGCGATACAGGCATTGTTATACCAGGCCTGTGTCCCCATGTATCCTTCGGAGCTTTTCAGTGTCCAGGTCTCGCCGTAATCGGTGGAGACGGCAACGCCAACGGTATAGGAGTCGTCTTTGCCGATCGACGCGTATATCTTTGCGGGATTTTTCGAGATGGCAAGTGTTGCAGACCACTTATTCGTAATGTTTGATGCAAGATCATCGCTCCAGGTGTTGCCGCCATCGGTCGAGCGGACGATCGAACCGCCGCCGCCAAAATACATTCTGTTTGTATCGGTAGGATCGATCGCCAGATGCGAGATCCCTTCTCCGGTGACCGGAAGTTGATCCCAGGTATATCCCCCATCGAACGACCGGAACAATCCACCACCGGTGAAGTACATCGTCCGGTGATTGACTGCATTGAAGATTAGTTGATTACATTTTGTGCGGACTGCCGAGGCCGGTACCATCAGATGCCAGTTCATACCGCCATCGGTCGACTTATAGATGCCGTCTCCGTTGCGTGTGAAGTGATCGCCTGTTGCTGCGTAGACAACATCATGGCTATCGGGATGGACAGCCACCGCGCCCATTGCGTAGGTATTAAACGAATTGGAGATCGGTACCCAGTGTTCGCCACCATCGGTCGTCTTCCAGACTCCTGCACCAGCAGTGCCGAGATACATGATCCTATCCTGATATTCCGGACGTGGGTCGAAGGCGATATCGGTCGTGCGGCCGCTGACGATCTGTTCCTGCGAGCCAGCAACTTGCTCCCAGGCAGGAGTGCTCTGGGCGAGCTGGCCGTAATGCTTCGGACGCGGCATTGCCAGAAATTGCTTGAGGCCTCGTTCGCGGGCGGCTTCGATATTCTTATCCGGGCCGGCCATCTCCCACGAAAGCCAATATTCGAGCATCTCTTTGACCTTCTGCTCTTTGCCCCAATTGGTTAGATCGTAGGCCTTAGACTGCTGTTGCCCATGGGCAACGCCGAAGGTCAGAATAAATGCAATGACGAGGGTAGTGCGCAAGCCATTCATATGCTATAACAGACGCATTTACATGTAAAAAAGTGCTCTTCCGTTAAATGCACAAACCCGCAAGAAGCGGGTTTGTTGCATGATAAATCTTGCTATTTAGTGCGTGATCACCAAACGCTCGGTGATCGCCTTGCCGCCTGCTGTCAGAACGACTGAATACGAGCCGCTGGGCACGTCGCTGAGGTTTGTGCGGAGCGTGTGCTCACCTGCGGAGTTGAACTCGTTGGCCAGGAGCTTTACTTCGCGGCCGAGTTCGTCGTAGAGGCGGATCATCACTTTGCTGTCGGCACTGATCTTGTAGTTCATGTCGACTGTCGAGCGAACAGGGTTCGGCATGATCGATGCGATCTGGAAATTCGGATCTTCGGCATGCTTGACGCTTACCTCGATGGTGCGTGGCAATTCATTGATGTTGATCTTCCAAATGCTGCGGCCATAGGTTGCTGCAATTAAATACCCGTTACGTACCTGGAGTTTGCGAACATCGCAGAGCGGAAGACCGTCGCGGAGCGGCTCCCAGGTCACACCGTTATCGATCGAGCGCATAACACCAAATGCGTGGCCGATGAAGAGGTCGCCGTTCGGCGCGCGGGCGATCGTCTGCATGCTGAGGTTCGGCAGATTTGTTGCCGGAGCAGTCCAGTTCAGTCCACCATCTTCAGTGCGCCAAAACTTTTGACCACCGAAACCGGCAGTGACCGTCCATGCCTTCAGATGATTGGCCGGATCGGAGACGAAGTTCGCAAAAATGTTTTGACCGAAGTCGCTCGAGCCAACGCGTGTCGTTGACTTTACCCACGTCTCTCCGCCATCGGGAGTCGTATAGACATAGCCACCGGCAGTACCTACATAGAGGTATGAGGGATCGCCTGCTGTAACGTGAACAGCTTTCGGGCCGATCGAAGTTGGGGTGATCCTTGCAAGTGTGAAACCACCATCGGTGCTGTAGTACACATTCCTAATACCTACAACTGCCATATACGCGCCGTCCGACTCGGAGACATCATACTGCATGTAGAATGGCGTGCCTTCATTGCCGAGTGCAGAACCATCTGCGGGTCTGACGATGCTAACCCAAGATTCTTCACGGCCTGCATTATTTGAGCGCTTTAAACTCGCGCCGTAATACGTTGAATAAACAATGGTCGGATCGTTCTGCACGACAAATGTACGGCCGCCATCGCCGCCATCGGTTTCCTGAAATACTCTTTGGCCGGCTTCGGCACGGTTGTTTCCGTTGTCCTGGCATCCGCCAATAACGTAGCTCATATCGGGAGCTGCATCGGCTCCGACAAACTGCAATGTACCGAGATCGTTGTTGAGGCTTGACCATTTAAGGCCTTCGTCTCCGCTCACAAAGAGTCCGCCGTCGGTAAGCGCGTAGAGTTTGCTGCCGCTCGGAGAATATTTAAGCACATGCACATCGGCATGCGTATAATTATCGGCACCATTTTTTGCCAGCCAGTTAGATCTTTTCGAAAGGCCTGTTCCGCTCGTGGTAGAGCGATAGATATCAAGACCTGCTACAAACATGAGATTTGGCTTCGTCGGGCTTGCAACGCATGAATTATTATAAAAGCCTTGCTCTCCGGTGTAATCCTGGTCATCAACGATCTTCCATGTGTCGCCGTAGTCTGTAGAAACTGCGCTGCCGATAGAGGTTCCGGTATTCCCCCTGACGATACTTGCGTACACTTTCGATGGATCTGCAGGTGAGAAGCCAAGCGTGATACGTCCCTTACCGGTAATGCTTGCTGCGCGATCGGTGGACCAGGTAGCTCCACCATCGGTAGACCTGATGATCTTGCCACCGCCAGCTACATACAATCTGTTCGTATCGGTTGGATCGATGACCATGTGCGTTGCAGCACTGGCAGAGCCAATGTTTTGTACATTGTCCCATGTATAGCCGCCGTCATACGACTTCCGGATCGCCGAAGTACTAGTGTGGTACATATGTTGCGGATTGAGCGGGTTGAACAGCAACTGGTTGGACTTATTAGAAATGCCGGTTGCGCCTGTATGCGGAGCGATCTTCACCCAGTTAAGGCCTGCGTCGGTTGACTTATAAAGGCCATCCCCGTCGCCACCATGCAAGTCACCTGTGGCTGCAAAGACAACGTCCGGAGTTAGTGGATGCACTGCAACTGCTCCCATTGCATAACTGCCAAATGAATTTGAGACCGGTACCCACTTGATCTGCGACTGATCGGATGCGTTTGCATTCGTCGTTTTCCAAAGTCCTCCTCCGGATGCGGCAAGATATAGAACATTCAACTCATCGCTAGGATCGAACGCGACATCGGTCGTACGGCCACTCACTGCCTGCTTGCCTGCAAACTGTGAAGTTGCAGCATATTCCCATGCTGGAATGCTTTGTGCCGACTGCTTGAATGCAGGCGGACGCTTCATGGAAAGAAACTGCTTCATGCCGAGTTGGCGGGCAGCACTGATATTGGTATCGGGACCGGACATTTCCCAGGAGCGCCAGTAATCAAGCATTTCCTGGACACGCTGCTGTTTCCCCCAGCTATCTTCATAACCGGGAGTTGCTTCCTGCGCAAAGCTAAACGAACTCAGTAATAATACAACAACACAAGACACAAACACAAACGAGCGATAATGCATGTTGGATTTTCCTATTTTGCAGAGTCTAGTGATAACAATAACAATAAAAAAAATATTTCAGAAATTTTGCTTCTTGTCAAGATAACTTGCGTTAGACCGGACAAAACCAGCAAAAAGCACAAATTCAAAACTCACATCGTATTAGATGTAAAGACTTATGGATTCTTCACGCTAATCTTAGTAGCATAACACGGCTGAAGCGTTTAAGTCGCTTATTAAATACTACGTACCATTCGAAAAAAAGTTATAGGCAAAAACAACTAACTTAGAGTATATAAGGACTTAGACCATGTCTTTCCTGCATGGTTATCGTATAGTCAGCATCCCACTATATGGAATCCCGTTTACTAAATAACGATACACGTACGACCCACTCATGAGCGCTCCGGTTTCAAGCGAAAGTTCGTGAACTCCGGTCTCAAACAACCTTTGGGGAATCGTCACCACCCGCTTGCCAAGGAGATCATAGAGTTCGAGAGCAACCGTCTGCCTGTGGGAGAGCCCGAAGACGAAACGGATAGACGATGAGCGGTTGGCCGGATTCGGCGTCGGCGCAAGCCAGGCAAATAGACTTCCCTGCTCGAGCGAGTTGTGAAGATCAGCTTCCGAATAAGAAACAGCAGTCCTAACGCCGCCGGCAGGAAGGGCACATCCCTGCACGGTCGTATGGCTTTCGCCAAACTGTACTGTTATCACCCGAAGTGTGCTCTTGACTGTATCAAGTTTATCGGCCTGATATCTGACATTAATATTAAACGAGTCCCCCTTTTCAATATTGAAAGGAAATTGCGGCATATCGATCTTGAAATACGTCGGGTCGTCGATCCACATCGTATCGATGGTCAATGTATCAAAGACCGGATTATAGATCGCGATCGTTGTGTCTTTTACTGTGCCGAAGAGAATGCATCCGAAATCGTAGAGATTAGCTAGCGGAACGGCAGGCCGGTCATAGTGTAGCAACAATCGTTTTTGCTGGCCGGGAGAAGGTAACAGTGGCGACCCTTGCGAGAACGCCGTAGTTACGAGCAAGCAAGGGATCAATAGTAAAATCGTTGCGCGCGCCATAGTGGTCAGTAGTCCGTTCATCACAAAACCTCTGTGCAGATCGTGTAAGAGCGCGGTTCGTGTTTGGCCGCCAGCAATCAGTTTACACAAGTATGCCCCGTCCGGCAGATCGCCTAGTGAAACGGTGATCGTATGCTCCCCTCGTATCTGAGGTTCCTGTACCAGACGTTTCACGAGGATTCCGGCCGGGCTATAAAGCTCGAGTTGGACGAAGGCATCGTCGACACCGAGCGAATAGCAGATCGTTGTTTCATTGTTCAGAGGATTTGGATAATTCCTGATAAACGCGACTCCAGATTTTTCATCGGCAACATCGGCCGGTTCGAAGGTCAGGATCGCGAAACGATAGCTGAAGAAACTATACCCGACATTGCTAAACCCACCGCCAAGAAAGAGTGACTTGTCATCTGCAGCCAGGTCGTAGACAGCATAATCTGTCCCACCGCCGACGTCGGACCATGTCGCGCCGTCCCAACTCGCAAGAAAGCTAACCGGCAATCCATCGGCCTCGGTAAAATGTCCGGCAGCATATAACTTGTCGTTA
>JANWLI010000128.1 GCA_025450975.1 Candidatus Kapaibacterium sp.
GAAGAGCGAGGAGAGTGGGGAGACACTTCAACATTACACGATCCTCTTGCGTAATCTGGCCACCGGAATATTCATCTGCTCGCGATACTTTGCTACGGTGCGGCGGGCGAGGTTGTAGCCTTCGCCGTTGAGGCGCTCGGCGATATGCTCGTCGGAGAGCGGTTTGAGAGGATCTTCAGCCGTGATAATATCTTTGATGCGGGTCTTGACAACTTTATTTGCAACGGCTTCACCTTCTCCGCCTTCGGTTGGGATGGCCTCGCTGAAGAAATACTTCAACTCGTAGACGCCGTGCTCTGACTGGCAGTACTTGCCATTGACGACGCGGCAGATCGTGGAGATGTCCATGCCGATGCCCTGCGCGATCGTCTTGTAGATGAGCGGCTTAAGGTGCATCTCACCCTGTTCGAAGAAATCGCGCTGCTCGTTAACGATGGCCTGCATGACCTTGATCAGCGTTTCGCGACGCTGGTAGATGGCGATCAGGAAATACTTCGCCGCTTCGAACTTCTTGTTGATGTACTCTTTCGCTTCTTTATCAATGCCGTTGCCTGTTGCAGACTTGCGTGCAAGTTCTTTATACGATGCATTGATGCGGAGTGTCGGAATGCCGCGCTCATTAAGCGTGATGACAAAATCTTTACCGTTAGGTGCGCGCTCGATGAAGAAATCGGGCGAGATGATCTGCGCCGGCCTCATCTGCGATTCGATCTGCCGTCCCGGCTTCGGATCGAGATGCTGGATCAGGTCGATGGCCGGTTTAAGCTCCTGCACATCGATCTTGAATGCACGTGCAAGCTGCGGAAACTTGCGGTCTGCAAAATCTTTGTAATGTTCGCTGACGATCGTGCGTGCAAGGTCGTACGCAGGATGTTCGCGATGCGATACTTCGAGCTGCACGAGCAGGCATTCCTGCAGGTTGCGTGCTGCGATGCCCGGAGGCTCGAGGCGCTGAATACGTTTGAGAAGTTTGTCGGGTTCGAACTCCGTGAACTCGAGTCCGTAGTACATCTCCGTATCGCGGACGATCTCTGGAAGATCGACACGCAGGTAGCCATCGGGATCGAGCGAGCCAATGATCTCTTCGGCAAGCGCGATCAGATGCGGCGCGATCTCACGCTGTTTAAGCTGGGCAATGAGAGAATCGGCGAAGCTCAGCTCGGCGACGGGTCCCGTGCGGCCTGCGGTTTCATCGTCGTCGTCGCTATAATTCGATGAACTGCGGCTTACCTTGAAGCCTTCGAGTTCATCGTTCATAAAATCTTCGATGGAGTAGTCGTTCGTCTTCTCTTTCGGCAGTTCTTCCGTCGCTGCCGTCGCAGCAGCTTCGCTGGGTTCGAAGGTCAGGACGTTCTTATCGGTGGTTGCGGCCTGCGCTTCATCTTCGGAAAGTTCTTCAAGCAAGGGGTTCTGCTCGAGTTCTTCTTCGATGCGCTTTTCCATTTCGACTGCGGGCAATTGGAGGAGCTTCAGGTATTGAACCTGTTGCGGGGTGAGTCGCTGCTGGAGCCCAAGTTTCTGTAGTTGCTGTAGAGCCATAAGCAAAAACCGTACCAAATTATAGTTGCGAACACCGCAAAAAAATTCCGCAATCCTAAAAGCTTTATTTACTTACGGGGAGCTGGAGATTGCGGCGGCTTTGGGGAACTGTGACCTTGAGCCGAAATAGGTATACGACTCACCTATGCCAACGTTGCAGGAGGCAGATGAGTTTTCCGGTAAAACCCTATAATTTAAGAGAATGCTATAGTACGGAATCGAAGGCCTTTTTGATCTCCGCCGCGATGGCATCGGGCATGCGACCCTCGATCTGCCAGCGTTCGAGCATCCAGACGAGCTTGCCGTCCTTGATGATGGCCATCTGGGGCGAGGAGGGAGGAAACCCTGCAAAGAAGCTGCGGGCCTTGGCTACGGCCTCTTTATCGGTGCCTGCGAAGGCCGTCAGAAGGCGATCGGGCTTCTTGGTGTGGTCTACGGCCAGTTTCAGGGCCGGACGGGCGCTGCCGGCTGCACAGCCGCAGACGGAATTGATAAATACGAGCGACGTGCCGGGAGACGTGATATCCTTCTCAACCTCTTCAGCAGTAAGCATTTCCTTGAAGCCGATCGTCGTCACTTCTTCCCGCATCGGCTGCACCATTCTCGGATCATACATCATACGTTTCTTTCCTTGATTTATTGTTCAGTCAGGTTATAACAACCGGCAATGAAAAAGGGATTCTGGTCTATCTTCCCTCTTCCCAGAGCAGGCTCGTCTTCTTTTTTAGGATACGGATCACCAGGACGATCAACACCGTTGCGCCGAGGACGGCAAGTTCGGTCGTTGTAACGATAGGTTCTCCAACTACTCGTACATCGATCAGCGTATCGACATAGAAAAATGATATCACTGCAGCAAGCACGCCGTTCTCTTCGCGAGTGAGCACGGTTTTCCAGGACATCGGAATCACTGCAGGCTTGAAGAGCTTCAGCGAAGGGATAAATGCCGGCACCGATGAAGCCCAGCTCAGATACTTATCGCCGTAACTGCGCGTCAGATGCATTTCCTCGGCAAGCATGATGCGCTCGTAGTAAAGCCAGTAGAGCAGCGTGACGATGATGATGAAGTATGGATTGAGTGCGTAGGCGACGATGCCGATCCAGATCAGGTAGTTACCGAGATACAGCGGGTGACGTACCATCGAATACATGCCGGTGGTATTGAGTGCATCGGCAACCTGGTCGCCGGTGTTGCGGCCCGATGTGCCGCGTGCTGCAGTTCCGACAGCATACATGCGAATTGCAAATCCAAATGCTGAGATAGCGAACGCAACGTATGAAAGTGCGGTGCGAAGCGTCGGACTGATAACTACGTAATCAGTAGTAAAGACAAATGGAATAACAAGCACGAAGAGAACGAGTGGAATGTAGCTGCGTTTGCGGAACAGCCAGTCCCCTTCTCGTTCGAACGATCGGATCAGTGACATAGGGTTGGCAGCTATTGTTTATAGCCGCCGCGTGCGACCCAGATGAAATAGATAATACCGGCAACTGCGAGTAGAAGAGATATAACTGCAACAATACTGTTAGATGCAATGTCGGTGCGTACGAGTTCGCGGATCCCGAAGAAAAGCGAGAATGCGGAAAAGCAGGCGATCAGTATTTTATGAAGGGTTATAATGCGCATCGTCTGGGGTGTTTTGCTTTTGTCCACAGGGCAGGGACAACATCTTGATAATATGAGTAATTCGTCTATTTTTTGCCAACATGTACATGTTGGCAACTTGAGGATGGCTGTGAATACCCTGTCGCCCTACTTGATAACTCGTGGGTAATAACTTTTGGTGTGGATAGGTTTTTGCATATCCACTTGCGAACATAAATGGGGATAACTTGTTAGATTCGCTTTTCGCCTGTAAAAATGGGGAAAACCGGCCTGTGTGGGAGTTAGTCCACATATCCACAGGCTTTATTATTATGATTAAGTATTTAAATATTCTTATAGAAGAAGTAATAATTCTTAGGTAGGGATAAGTATCGATCATACGGAATGAACATAGCAGTAATCGGAACAGGATACGTCGGATTAGTCACAGGAGCAGGATTAGCAGAGACAGGAAATAATGTCATCTGCGTCGATATCGATACGGTAAAGATCGATCGCCTCAAAGAGGGGATCATTCCGATCTACGAACCTGGCCTCGAGGAGATGGTCCGTTTTAATACGAAAGAAGGAAGACTGGGATTTACGACTCAGTATGACGAAGCGGTCGCAAAAAGCCAGGTGATCTTCCTTGCGCTGGCAACTCCGCAGGGCGACGATGGATCGGCTGATCTTTCGCAAGTTCGCATAGCATCGGAATGGATAGCAAAGCTGATCACCGAGCCGAAAGTGATCGTCAACAAATCGACGGTGCCAGTTGGTACTGCCGATATGGTCCGTGACATTTTCCAAAAGGTGACGAAGGTCCCGGTCGAAGTTGTTTCCAACCCGGAATTTTTGAAAGAAGGATCGGCAGTTCAGGATTTCATGAAGCCCGATCGTATTGTCATCGGTGCATCGAATCAGGAAGCGATCGACACGATGCGCGATCTCTACGAGCCGTTCGTGCGTACCGGTAATCCGATCTACATTATGGACGAGCGTAGCGCGGAGTTGACCAAGTACGCAGCGAATGCTATGCTCGCACTTCGCATCACGTTTATGAATGAGATCGCAAATATCTGCGATCGTGTCGGAGCGGATGTAGATAAAGTGCGTAAGGGTATCGGCTCTGATGGACGTATCGGTCCGCAGTTTTTGTTTCCCGGCGTCGGCTTTGGTGGCAGTTGTTTCCCGAAAGATGTGAGCGCGATTATCAAGACTGCAGAAGAGAACGGATATGATTTCAAGACGCTGCGGTCAGTACAGGAAGTCAATAAAAAGCAAAAGCAGATCATCGTAGAAAAAGTGTTGGGTCATTACGGCGGCAATGTGAAGGGAAAGACGTTTGCGCTATGGGGACTTTCCTTCAAGCCGAAGACCGACGATGTACGCGATGCGCCGTCGATCGATATCATAAAAGCATTGACCTCGCTCGGAGCGAAAGTGCATGCCAACGATCCGGTTGCCACGCCAAGTATGATGCATATCCTGCCTGAGACGGATATGCTCCGCTACTTCCGCCGAAATCTTCGCGCACTGGAAAATGCCGATGCGCTTATCGTCGTCACGGAATGGAATGAGTTTCGCAATCCGGACTTCAAGCTTGTTGCATCGCTCCTGAACGATAAAGTTGTGTTTGACGGACGAAATATCTTCGATCCGGAGCGAATCAAAGAATTTGGGTTAACCTACTACGGAATCGGAAGAAGGTAATTAGGATTTACGATTTACGAATGTAAAAATGCCACGGACACTTATTACTGGCGGTGCAGGATTTTTAGGAAGTCACTTATGTGATCGGTTTGTCGCTGAAGGTCACGATGTGATCTGCATGGATAATCTTGTGACGGGCAATGCAAATAACGTTGCGCACCTGATCGGCAAACCCAACTTCACCTTTGTTCACTACAACGTCACGAATTTTATTCATGTCGTTGGCGAGCTTGACAACGTGCTGCATTTCGCATCGCCTGCGAGTCCGATCGATTATCTGAAGTTGCCGATCCAGACGATGAAGGTCGGCTCGCTCGGAACACATAAAGCGCTAGGTCTCTCTCTTGCGAAGAAGTCGAGATTTCTGCTTGCATCGACGAGCGAGACGTATGGCGATCCGGCGATCCATCCACAGCCGGAGTCGTATTGGGGAAATGTTAATCCCATCGGTATCCGCGGTGTCTACGACGAAGCAAAGCGTTTTGCCGAAGCGCTGACGATGGCCTATCACCGGTATCACGGACTTGATACACGCATTGTCCGCATCTTCAACACCTATGGCGAGCGTATGCGTATCGAAGACGGGCGCGCAATTCCTGCGTTCGCAACACAGACGTTACGTAACGAGCCGATCACCGTCTTTGGTGAAGGCAAGCAGACGCGTTCGGTTTGCTATGTTTCCGATCTGATCGAAGGTATCTATCGCTTGCTCATGAGCGATTACAACGAGCCGGTGAATATCGGCAACCCCGATGAAGTGACGATGCTCGAGCTTGCCAAAGAGATCAAGGCGATGGTCCCTGAATCCAAAAGCGAGATCATCTTCAAGCCGCTGCCGCAGGACGACCCGCAGGTCCGCCAACCGGATATCACGCTCGCAAAGTCGCTGCTCGGCTGGGAGCCGAAGGTAGACCGCAAAGTAGGGTTGGAGCGGACGATCAAGTATTTCCGCGAGGCGCTGGGGTAGGCGATGAATAAGAAGAAACTGCTTTAAAAAATTCTAAACAGTCAACAGAATGTAAGTTTTGAAGAATTTGTAGCGCTTATCGAAGCCTTCGGATTCAAACTCAAAAGATCATCCGGTAGCCACAGAATGTACCGCTATGATGGGATTAAGGATTTGGTGAATATTCAAAGTCACAAAGGCAAGGCAAAGCCGTATCAGATAAAGCAATTCTTAAAGACGGTTGAACGTTACAGCTTGCAGATGGAGGAAGAATGAAGGACTATCATATCAATTTGTTCTACAGCGAAGAAGACGCTGGCTACATAGCCGATATACCTGATCTTACTCACTGCTCCGCTTTTGGTGAAACTCCCGAGGAAGCGCTTCGTGAAGTAGAAGTTGCAAAAAAGCTTTGGCTCGAAACAGCTAAAGCAGAAGGCATAGCTATACCAGAGCCAAGATATAAGCCTGTTTTCTATCAAGCAGCGTAGCTATCCTCACTTCCACCACGCATCCTTCTTCCCCGGCTTGCCTGAGTTCACCTGCTTCATGTAGGACTCCCAGCCGTTCTTGACGTACTTTTTGTTTACGTAGATCTCGCCGGCGCCTTCGTCCCAGTCTTCGGTGTACGGCAGACGCTCTAATCCCCAGATGCATTTTTTCTGCTTGCCGCTCTTTGATGTCCAGACACCGACGAACGTGTTGTTCATGTAGCCATCGTCGCCGTTATTATCCAGTTGGTATTCATCCGGCTTTGCTGGTTCGTATACGAAATCACTTCTGAACGTACCGGTGAAGACTCCGGAATATTTCGATTTAGGATCTTCGACAAATTTGTATTCTGCTACGATGCTGATCGGCGAGACATGCTCTGCCATCGGATGCGGTTCGGAGTAGCGTGTTGCTTTTGTGATCGTGATCGTCCCCTCGAATGGCGTGACGACTCCTTTGTGTCTGTCTTTTCCTTTCACGCGGTAGGTCAGGAGATCGGCATTATCCTGCTCGATCTCGGAAAGATAAAATTCGATGCGCCAGTAGTCGTTACCGTAGACTCCGTTTTGCGGATAGCCATCCGAGATCCAGAACGAGGAGAGGTCGTGGCGCTTTACTTCTTCGAGGATGTCTTTTCCGTTTTCGTAAAAATTTTCGTTTGCCCAGTCTGCGCTGAAGTCGATCTTTTTCTGAGCGAAGGCAGTGACGGCGAAGAGGCTAAGAAGCAGGGCGAGTACTTTCATCAGTATTTTTGAAGTATGAGCACGAACGATCAACCACAAATTTATTATGTTTTATTCCACTCCCCCGGATCGGCTTGGGTCGAGGGGACGGGTTTTCGCGAGCAACCCGGCGTAATAGAGCATGCCCGGTACATGATGGGGTTTCAGGAAACAGGCCATATGCAGCTTGGCGGGCCGTTTCTTGACGATACAGGCGGGATGATGGTCATGCGAGCAGCGAGCCAGGAAGAGGCGGAGGGGTTCGCAAATGCCGATCCCTGTGTAAAAAATGGTCTTTTGACGGTTCAGGTTAAGCCGTGGATGACCGTGTTTGAGTCCACCAAGTAACTAAAGGCAGCCAATCCGGTATACGGAGAGGTTTGTTGCCGTAATTTTGAAGGCCGCAAAGGTAGTCAATACTCACTCAATTTGAAGCAGCTTCTTCAGTCCCTGCGTTCAGGGAAGATCACCGTTCGTGACGTCGAATCGCCACAGGCGCCTAAGCGCGCAGGCGTCATCGTACGCAATTACGCAAGTGTTATTTCCGCCGGTACGGAGAAAATGTCCGTCGAGCTGGCTCGTGCCTCGATGATCGAGAAGGCCCGCTCACGGCCGGACGATGTGAAGAAAGTCCTTGCCGAGATCAAGCAGCTGGGCTTCTGGGCAACGTATCGGCGCATCATGAACAAGCTCGATACGCCCAAATCCATGGGGTACTCCTGTGCTGGTGAAGTGATCGCCGTCAGCGAAGATGTCGACGATCTCAAGCCCGGCGATCGGGCTGCCTGTGGCGGACAAGGTGCCAATCATGCCGAAGTTGTCAGTGTGCTTCGCAACTTATGTGTAAAACTTCCGGACACGGTTAGCTACGAGGACGCTTGCTACACGACGCTCGGTGCGATCGCCATGCAGGGTGTCCGTCAGGCTGAGCTGCGCTTCGGCGAAAGTGTTGCTGTCATTGGCCTCGGCCTTGTCGGGCAGCTAACCTGCGCGATCGCGAAAGCTGCAGGGTGCCAGGTGATCGGCATTGATCTTGACGACGAGAATGTCAAGCTTGCCAATTCTTTCTCTGCACATTTCGCATTTAGTCGACAAGTCGATAACCTTGTTGATAAGATCAAGTCGTTAACATCGGGTCACGGTGTCGACGCAGTGATAATCGCAGCGGCGACGAGTTCGAACGATCCGATCGAGTTTGCAGCGGCGATTGCACGCGACCGGGCGAAGGTCGTGATGGTCGGTGTGACGAAGATGGATATTCCGCGCGAACCGTTCTACATGAAAGAGCTGGATTTCCGTTTGTCGCGCTCGTACGGTCCGGGGCGGTACGATCACATCTACGAAGAGAAAGGTATCGATTATCCGATCGGCCATGTGCGTTGGACGGAACGCCGGAACATGCAGGAGTTCGTCCGACTGCTTGCGGAGAAAAAGATCGAACCGAAGCATCTCACGACGCACGTCATTCCGATCACCGAAGCTGAGCGCGCATACAACATGATCGCCGGTGAAGCGAAAGAGCGTTATCTAGGTATCGTGCTCACCTACCCTCAGGGCGAGGAAGTAAAAATTAAGAATTATGAATTAAGAGAGGGAGTCGGAAGCAGCGGACCCCAGATGCCCAAGATCGGATTTATTGGGGCAGGAAATTTTGCGCAGGGTTTTTTGCTGCCAACGCTCAAAGAAAGTGCGGAGTTGATCGCAGTTGCCAACGAGTCGGGTGCAAGTGCAGAAGATGCGAAGGCAAAGTTTGGGTTTACACAGGCGACAACTAATGCCGATGCTGTTATTGCAAATGCCGAAGTAAACACGGTATTTATTGCGACGCGCCACAACTCGCATGCAGATCTGATCACGAAGGCGCTTAAGGCCGGCAAGCATGTCTTCTGCGAAAAGCCGATGGCGTTGACGTATGAGGAAGCAACGCAGGTTGCACAGGCATATGAGAAGCATCCACAACAGTTGCTCATCGGATTTAACCGGCGCTTCTCGCCGCTTGTCGTGAAGATGAAAGAGTTGTTTGGCGAGCCGCATGAGCCGAAGATGATATTTTATCGCGTCAATGCCGGAGCCATTCCTGCATCGAACTGGACGCAAGACGAAGAGATCGGTGGCGGACGTATTATCGGCGAGGTCTGTCACTTCATCGATACAGCTGCGTATCTTGCCAACGATTCGCTGCCGAAGTCCGTCGTTGCCAAACGCATCGCAACGGACCGTGCCGATAGTGTTGATAAAGACACGGTCTCGATCACCGTCGATTACGAAGACGGTACCGTTGCCACGATCCTCTACATTGCCAATGGCAGCAAGGATATTCCGAAAGAAGAGATCCAGGTCTTCTCCTCAGGCCGCACGGCCATCATGAAGAACTTCACCGAGCTGGAGTTTTATCGCGGCACCGGCAAGCCGCATGTTGTTAGCGGCCAGGGCAAGGGGCACAAGGAAGAAGTGCTTGCGTTTATCGACGCGATCAAATCAGGCAAACCATCACCGATCCCGTTCGACTCGATGCTGGCGACAACGGTCGTTACCTTCGCTGTTTTGGAGTCGCTTTCAACTGGTGAGACGATCAGGTTCTAGCGTAACTATTCCCGGTCTAAGACGTTCTTTTATTCGATGCTTCGTGTCGTTGCACTCTTCATAATTATTACTTCGTCGACCTGTTTTGCTACCTGGCAAAAGCTGGCTCAGTTGAATGCGCCTATTGGGTGCTGTTTTTTTCTCGATGGGAAAAATGGATTTGTAGGTTCGGGCAGTTACGGCTCAAATCCAGTGACCTTACGGATCTGGGCAACGCGCGACGGTGGAATAACATGGATTCCGTGCGGAGTACCTTCCGAAACAGGACAAATAACCCAGATATCCATAGACACGAACGGTGTTGGGTATGCGTCGGTGTTTTGCATGAGCAACCCTTCGATGAATCTCTGGAGAACCCAGGACGGCGGTTTTTCCTGGGTTGATGCCTCCACTTCGCAACGGTTTGGGACCGGCGTCGGTATAAAAGGAGCGGCATTTGCGACTGCATCCTGGAATCTAAGCGGCTCCGGAAATAATGGCGTCTTTTTCATGGAGAATGCCACGCAATTTATTTCGCCCGGTCCGCAAGCTGGGAACAATGCCAATGAAGCGTGGTCTGCCTATGGCGATGCAACGACGAGGATATGGTATCAGGTCAAAGAAATGGCAAGGAGGCTCTATGCTTCGACCGACCGGGGAGCAACCTGGAGTTCGAGATTCATCTTTAATCTGCAGCCCACTGGCCATATTGACGGTGCCGATGGTACCGTATATATTCAGACACAGGACGGAGGAATGCTTCGCAGTACGGACGCAGGTTTTACATGGGCAGCGATCGGCGGACCATCGAATTATGTGGACACGCGTTCATTTTGGGTAGGGGGATGCACTGGGCGTGAAGTCATAGCATTTGATGTCAACGGCGGTGTGTGGAAAACCAGTGATGGCGGCGACGGACGCCTCGGGACGCTTAACCCGATCTCGATCGTGCATATCACTATTCCCCAGGTTTCCGCGTGCTCGGTATCACAAGGTATTGCCAAATTGATCTACACCGACTGCGGTGAATTTATCATTACGAGTGCTGCGATCGAGAACGATCCGAACGCTGTATTCAGCCTTCAACCGTTTACCGTACCCGATACACTGCGCGCCGGCGATACGGTGACGTTCATAGTCGACTTTGATCCGAAAGGAAATCCATTAGCATACAGTGCACAGATCCGAATCAAGGCAGAGCAGGTTCGATCGGGGATCGTCACCGATATCGACAGCTTGGTTCGTATTAATGCCATAGCTGTTGGCGTGCCCCCTAAGTTAACATCAAGTCATTCCGCCATCAGCTTTAGCGAACGCTCTGTTTGTGAACCATCGCGCGATACCGTCATAACGATCAGGAACGAAGGTTGCGATACGCTGACGATCACGAACGGCCCGACGTCTGCCGGGCTGCCATTTACGATTAGCACGATCCCGCTTCCCTACTCGCTACCCCCGGATAGTACGGTAACGTTTACGATCTCCTACGATCCGGAAACAGGCGGTGCATTTACCTCTTCGACGCGATTGCAGGCAACCTCGCAAGGCAGGCAGCAGGAAATAGAGATCCTGCTCGATGCGAAGGCTCGATGGGGCGAAGGCATACCACTTCAGTCAGCAGCGGCATTACAGTTCAAAACCATATCGATCTGCGCATCGGATTCGATCGACGGCTTTATTACGAATACCGGATGCGACACACTCATTATCGACAGCACCCTGCTGAGCGGCGATGCAGACTTCTCGATGCTCAATTCGATCCTGTCCGGCCAGAAACTTCGGCCGGGAGATACGATCCGGTTCACCTTTCATCTCACGCCAGTCCTCAAGGGCAGCCGCACGGGGATGTTCACGATCTTCCTGCATAACGAACACGGCGTATTCCCTCCAATGACCGGTCAGTTCAGTCTAATTGGCAATGTGCTTGATGGCACGAGAACTGCGAGCCAGTCGCTCACGTCTATTGATTTTGGACCGACAGATCTTTGCTCTGAGCGCGATTCCGTGTTCACAATACGAAATACCGGCTGCGATACGATCGAGGTTACGCCGGCATTACAAGGTACAGGGTTCGAGCTTGAGAGTATGACGATAACGCTTGCACCCGGCGAGTCGCAGACGATTATTGTGCGGACGAAGATCGATACAGCCGGAGGCACGAGTCAGTCAGTTGGCCTGATCACGTTTACGACGAATGCTGCGAACGGACTCACTCCCATTCAGCTCAAACGAGATTATCAATATCCTCGCTATTACGGAGTTAATTTCCGCACCGGCCAGTCGCAAGGCTCGTCAGGGAATATTGTGATGTTTGAGATCGTCGGCGAGAGCGGGCTCGGTGCAGCCGGCAGCGGCATCCACACATTAGAGGCAACACTCGATGTAAACGAAGACCTGCTGTTCTACTTGTATGCTCGTGGTCCGAATACGGTCACGCGCAACGGAGATCGCTTCACGATCACGCATCCGCTCGAGCTTCAGGCAACGCCGGGCAATGCAGTTGCAGAGTTATACTATGAAGTATATCTGACGAAGGACACGATTACCGATATTACGATATCTGATTTTGTATTTAACGGCGGGGACACATCGCCATGTCCACTGAGATTCCTAACCGACGGGACGTTAGGAAATGCGACACCTACGTTCTCCTACGTATTCAACTGCGGTGATAGAACGCTTCATAAATTTTTAGAAGGTACTTCGGTCTTTAGCAGTATCTCGATCCGCCCCAATCCAGCGCGCGAAGAAGTTACGCTGGAAGTAACTGCGACGGCTGACGTGCATGCAGTCATAGATATGTATAATGCGTTCGGTGTGAAGGTTGCTTCGCGGACGATCATGGTTTCTGGCCTGACGAAGATCCCGATCGATCTCGGTGGCTTTTCCAGCGGTCAGTATTTTGTACGAGTCCTTGGCGCCGGGGCCTCGCCGGTAGTTTCGTTTATCAAGCAATAAAAAAGGCGCACCTTTCGAATGCGCCTTCACGGGTAAACGTTAAGAAAATTTCTTACCAGATACCATTGCGGTTACCGTAGCTGCGGCCCGAGATATCGGTGCTGTTGGGATCGTTAAACTCGTAACGCGCTTTGTTGGCCATGTTGCCATCGCGTGATCCGCGGTCCATGTTCGGCTTCGCCTCACGAACACTTAACGGGCGTCCTTCGACTTCTTTGCCGTTAAGCTCGGTCATCGCCTTTGCAGCGCTATCTTCATTTTCCATTTCGACAAAACCGAAACCTTTGGATTTCTTGGTGATCTGGTCGCTGACGATGGCAGTGCTATTGACACGTCCAAACGGAGAAAAAAGTTGTTCGAGCTGCTCAACGCTCCAGCTGTACGGGAGGCTACCAATATATAGCTTCTTACTGGTGACCTTGACGGTGTCTTTCGTCGCTACTTCCATGCGGTTTTGTAATGGGTCTAAGTGATAGTTTTAGTTAAGAAATCGGCCACAAGGCTGTTCCCAGAGGTGTGGCGCAAAGTAAACGGCGGTGCGGTTCACAAAAGTTCTAGAGATTACAGTCCGGAGGCTGGTGGTAAGCCGCATACTGAGCCGCCAGTTTGTCCGTATCGATAGCCACGAGCTGGGCTTCGATCTGCTCTTCGAGAAGCGGAAAGAACGAACGCTCCTCTTTGCGGACGTGCGCTTCGAGCAAAAAGCCGAATCCTTGCAGTTTTTCCGGTAAGAGCGCAATATCGCTTGTTTTGACGTCATCGAGCACGGAGCGCATCAACTGATGCTCCTGCGCCAAGGCTGTTGCCAGGGTACGCAGCTCTCCTTCGGACCCGCTGCAGGCTGGAAAAAGCAGCTCTTCTTCGAGGGAGAAGTGAGGATACAGATCGCGGTTCGCAAAGAGAAAGAGTGCCTCACGTTGCATGGCAGGATCTTCCGGCCACGGATCGTGCGACGATGCCGGTCCGCCCTTCTTCAGGCGTAAGGCTACCAGAAGCGCTTCATGATGATCGTGCGAAAGCGGGATGAGCGCTTCGTGCCGCTTCATTCTTTATCTGCATCTGCGGGGATCTCGGTCGGCTTCGCTTTGAGCGAAACGAGAACCGAGATCAACAAGATACCAAGAATGATCACAAGCGAAAGGCGAACATCAATGTGATGGTCCGGGTTGATGAGCGGGTAGAGCATCTTAAATCCGACGAACCACAGCACGACGCCGACACCTTTTTTCATGTGCGCGAAGAACTGCTGCATCCGCTCAAGCAGGAAGTAGAGCGATCGCAGACCAAGCACCGCAAGGATGTTCGAAGCATAGACTACCAGCGGATCGCGTGAGACGGCGAAGACGGCAGGGATGCTGTCGATGGCAAACATAACGTCTGTCAGTTCGATGACGATGAGCACAACAAACATCGGCGTTGCAAAACGCTTGCCATGGCGGATGACAAAAAACTTATCGCCATGGTAGTCATCCGTGACCGGGATAAATTTACGGATCAAACGAATGATCTTGTTCTTCGACGGGTCGAATTCTTTTTCTTTGCCAAATGCCATGACAAAACCGGTGTAGATAATGAGCACACCGAAGATGTAGAGCAGCCATTCGAATTCGTTGACAAGGCCGATGCCGCCAAAGACCATGAGCGCGCGCAGGACGAGCACGCCGATAATTCCGTAGTTAAGAATGCGTCGCTGGTTCTCGATGCCGATCTTAAAATGCGAGAAGAGCATAAGGAAGACGAAGAGATTGTCGACCGACAATGCTTTTTCGATCGCATAGCCGGCGTAGTATTCGACGGCGACTTCCCAGCCGCGACTATCTGTCAGGCCGATGATAATTCCGGTGATAATGGCGAGGACGATCCAGAAGAGACTCCAGCCGAGCGCGCGCTGCAAAGACATCGGCGCCTGTGGAGAACTCAACCTCGAGGATTCTTTAGGCATGAACGGGTAAGAAATAGAATAAATTAAGAGCGATGAAAACATGCAGCCCTTAATAAAAGGTCATTTATTTCCATGGTAAATGGCTGCTTTCTTGGGTATTTAGCCGATTTACCGACTTTTACGGGAAATAGGTGTAACAGAATAAAATTTAGCAGGTTATTGTGCGTTGGAGGCAAATGTCTTATATTTGCACCTCTTACAATGCATTTGCCCCGCCGTGGCCCCCTCGAATCTCACGGCCAAGAGCAGAGAATGAATTATCAGTGGTTGGAAGTGCCAACTGCTCTTAAAAAAGATTGTTAGGGTTCGGCTTGGACAAATTTGTGAATTTCTCTGAATTTGTCGTATATTTGCGCCGGACAGATCAGGAACTGTGAATAAACTTGCTTCCCCCACAGGCGGAGCACGTCACTCACTCCCTGTTTTTCGTTAGTTGTTTTGGATTGTTGTATCTTTGCATGTTCACCAGAGCGGGTTTCTCACGTAACTTAACCCCGCACAGGAAGTTTGAAAAACAAAAGTTTTACACAAAATTTAGTATTTAACTTTATACAATCAGGAGACGAAGGGTTATGACTTCACGTCGTTCAATTATAGTAAGTCTGATGCTCGGGTTATTCTTGAGCCTCTTTAGCTTGCTTGAAGCCAATGCTCAAGTCCCGAGGAGCATTTCCTATCAGGGACAATTGATCAAAGATGGTAATCCCTATACTGGGACTATCAATCAAATGTTGATCAAAATCTACGATGCCTCAGGCACAATGCTCTTCGAAGAGAGCTACGGCCCGGTGCAGGTAACTGGGGGAGTGTTTAACCTGCTTCTAGGCGGAGCCGGTAATAATCTTCCCGGGTACTTGAAATTCGATCAACAATATTTCCTCGGCATCAACGTCGATAATGCAGGCGAACTTAGCCCGCGTACTCCGTTTGTTGCTGCGCCATATGCGTTGAACTCACAGACCGTCGGTGGAATCGGCGTCTCGGCAGTTCCGACACCAGGCATGCTGCTTCCGTTAGATGCTAACGGGAAAGTGCCTGCTAGCGCATTACCGCAGGCTGCTCAGGCTGTATCAACCATTGAAGGTGTAGACGGCGACGGTACAGGAAACCTCGACCTCGATACACACACACCGGCTGATATTGCTATTATTGCAGATCCAGCAAATAACAAGATCTTTATTGATTACACTGGTACTTCCGGTGGTACGATCACAGCTGTTCAGGCTGGTCCTGGTTTACAGGGCGGTGGTTCGACTGGTACCGTGATCCTTTCGGTTGCTCCGCAGGGAATCACCACGGCAATGCTCGGTACGGGTGTTGTTACGGGTATCAAACTCGACCAGAACGTTGCTGGCAACGGCTTGATCCAGGACTTCCTTGGAAATCTTAACATCAACCATAACGCTACCCTCGAGATCGTAGGCGATGCGCTTGGTCTTAACCTTTCAAACGCAAACACGTGGCTTGCCCTGCAGACATTCAATGCTGGCCTCACGGTTAACGGCACGACGACGCTCAATGGCCCGGTCAACACGACTGGCCCGCTGACGATCAACGGTACGCCGGAGCCGAATGCAGCGACGGATCCTGTTGGCGTTCTCGCCTTCGAAGAGATCATCAACGGTGATCTTCGCGTCGCAGGCTTCACCTACTTACAGGGTAATACCCGCATCAACGGTCTGCTCGATGTTCGCAATACCATCTTCAACACGGGTGGCGACGTAACGATCGGCGATGACTTGGACCTGAATGGCGTTCTTACCCACATTGGTAACGCTAACCATACAGGACATACGACGCAGACTGGTGACTACACCAGCACGGGTACGATCACCCACACAGGCGCGATTGCTAACACTGGCAACATGACCAACACTGGTAACAACGTTACCTTTAACGTCAACTCAGGTGCTACCAATAACGTAACCGTTAATGGTGTTCCGGAGCCGAACGTAACGAGTGCTGGCTTAGTCACACAGTGGGAGCTTATTGACAATGGCGACTTCCGCGTCAATGGCGCTACGAACCTTATCGGCAACACATTCCTGAACGGGACCTTAAACGTAGCAGGTGCTTCGACGTTGACCGGCGTAACGAACAATGGTTCATTAACGCAGAACGGCGCAGTAACGCAGTCAGGCGGCATAGTCACACTTGGCGGTGCAACGACGATCAATAATACATTGGACGTCACCGGTGCTTCGACCTTCGCAGGTATCACGAACAACGGTATCCTGACGCAGAATGGCGTATCGACCTTTAACGCTACGGTGAATGTCACCGGCCCGAACATCACGAATCTTGGTGGTGCAGTAAACATCACGGGTCTCACAACGGCTAACGGCGGTATCAATTCCAATGGTACGTTGAACCAGGTTGGTGCAACCAACATTACTGGTCTTGTCACATTGATCGGCAATATGAATCAAACCGGCAATATGGCGATCACGGGTAACCTTTCCAATACCGGAAACGTAACGCTCGGTTCGAACGCTAACACGGTAAACACCTATGGTGGTCCTGGTAGCTCAAGCCGTTTCAACGGAACTTCGAACTTCGGAACACTTCCTGCAACGAACGGCAACAAGCTGATCGTCGACGGTATCGTATCAAACTCAGCGGTTCCGCCGCCGAGCACGATTCCTGGTGGCGATTATGAATTCGTTGTAAACGGCGACATGCAGGTTACCGGTTATTCGAATCTTAATAACGCATTCGTTAACAACCTGACCATCGGTGGTACGATCACCTTCCCGCCAGCAGCAACAGCTTGCTTCGGTACGGTTCAGGTTCAGAACTTGTCATCCTGGTGCAGCGCACCCGGCTCGGCAATCAATCTGACGACAGCATTCAACCAGTCAGGTCTTGGCTCAAGCGCAAATAACACCTTCATGGCTTCGCGCTTCACAGGTGTTGTCACAGCAGCTGCTAACATCGACGCACAGGCAGACATCGTCAACACACTTGGTGCAAACCCGGTTAACGTTGCCGATAACTTCCGTGTCACAGGTAACACGACCCTCGAGGGTATTGATAACCTCTATGGCCCGGCTGGCGGCGGTGGTGTAGTTCAGGTAGCAAATCCGATCTCGATCAATCCTGCTATCGGTAACGAAAACACACCTGCAGCACGTGGTACGTTCCGCAGCCACTCATCGTTCATCGGAACGAGCGCTGGCTTCAACGAGCGTAAGATCTTCGTCCATGGTGTTCCGGAAGGACCTGGCGCAGCAACACCGAACAATTCGGTACCGCCGGTAACAAACTTTGAAGTTGAGATCGTCGGCGATCTCTACGTACAGGGTACGATCGTCGGTGGCGGCATTCCGCAGATCCGCTCGATGGATGCAACACTCGTTGCGGGCGCTGGCCCGAACGGTGGTGGCGGCGTCCTGATCGTTGCACCTATAGGTGGCGTTGATGCTAACGATGCAGTACACGTAACCTATCAGAACTTTGGTATGTGCACGGGTTCGCTCGTCGCAACCATCGTTGGTGGTAATGTCCAGATCGAATCAAGCTGCGCGCTTGATAACGCACTGGTAAAAGTAACGATCATCCGTTACCTGCCATAAAAGTTGAACGACGTTCCTACGGCATGAGATTCTCGGGGTAACTAGTCCTGATACTCCGAGATCTCTGCCGAGGTACTTTACAAATTTTTACCGTCAGAGAGAGTTTATGAAAAAGCCCACGTCAGAGTGGGCTTCTTCATTTTATGTCAGTTCGTAGTGGTTAGATGGTTTGCTGCAGGAGGATCTTCCAGGCAGCTTCAAGGTCGTCGTGTTCGATGAGTTCTTTCGCCCTTCTGTGTCTGTTCTCAAGGCTCTCCGAGGCCTTCTCAGCCTCGCTCGTAGAGA
>JANWLI010000129.1 GCA_025450975.1 Candidatus Kapaibacterium sp.
CAAACCTCTTCTTCACTGCATACGGTGCGCGCGAGCAGTTTACGTTTACGCCGTCAGATCTTATAACTGTTGGTAAAGAGTTGAATGCAACGGTTGCGAAGATCCGTAAGGACCAGGAGGCAGACTCACTCGAAAAGATCTCGCGGAATTACGACCATTGTCCGGAGTGTCAGTACTACAATGAGCGCGATGAAACCTGCATCGCAGATGGCGCAGGCTCGCCTAAAAAAATCCAATTGAAATTCCAGCAAGATAGCCTATTTCATACAGAGCCCTAAAGTCCGGCCCGTTATAACTCGAGATACAATCGCCGAACGGCCCGATCGTTGGAAATCCCCATGTGCGCGCTGACAGTGTGAGCCCAATATCATAATCATCTTCCTGGTAGATCGTATACCTTCCCCGCAAACTCAGCCCCAGGTAGACTCCGTGCCAGATGTCGCATGATTCAAACGACTTCTTCTCGCCGGTCGTAAGCCGCTCAACATCGGCCTTTGCAGAGCCAAGGCCATACCCCGCTGCAACTGCCACTGCAAGGCGAAAATCTCCTGAGCGCACGAGTGTCCGCGCGCCTTCGACGCCAAAGAGTGTCATCGTCAGCTGCTCGGTGATCGCTGCGTTATACGGTGGGGGTTGCGATGCATTTGGTGCATCGCTCCAGATATCGGTTCGCGTCCGCGTTTCGTCGATGCGCTCGAGGAAGAGCGATGCAGACGTTACATAATCGGTCGCAACCTGGAAGCGGAGGTTTAAGATAAGCGGCTCACGCCAAAAGCCGGAACGCTCATCGCCCGTGACGCCGATCGGAAGCTGCCCTGCCGCAGCAAAGGAGAGAGCCAGTTCGCGCTTTGCATGCTGCGCGAATGTCACTGTACAATGTACAATGATCAATGTACAATAAACAATGAACGTTAGAAACCATCGACTCCTCCATTGCACATTGTACATTCCTAATTGCACATTGAATCAATACACTCGCTTCATCGGCTGGTACTTCGTTACCGTAACGTCCTTGTAGTCGATCAGGACCTTACCATCGTCGCCTTTCGTAGCGAACGTATGCTTCATCCAGTTCGCATCGTCGCGATCCGGATAATCCTCATGCGCATGCGCACCACGCGATTCCTTGCGGTTGAGCGCGCAGGTCGCGACGACTTCTGCAGTATCGAGCAGATTGCTCAACTCGATCGCTTCGAGGACATCCGTGTTAAACTTCTCCCCCTTATCGTCGATCGTAATATCCTTGAAACGCTCTTTGAGCTCGGCAACTTTAGCAACTGCAGCAGCCATTCCTTTGTCGGTACGGAAAATGCCGACGTCCTCCATCATCGAATCCTGCAGCTCCGTGCGGATCGTCGCACACTTCTGGTTACCACGGCTTGCCTTGAGTTTCGATACGGTATCGCGTGTAAACTCTCCCGCACCATTGGCAAGCTTCGGCAACTCTGCATGCTTGAGGAATTCGGAAATCGCCTTGCCGCCACGACGTCCGAAGACGATCAGATCGAGCAGCGAGTTCGTACCAAGTCTGTTCGCGCCATGAACGCTGACGCATGCACACTCGCCGGCAGCGTAGAAGCCGCGGACGATGTCGCCCTTGTTGCTTCTGAGTGCTCGGCCATCGATATCGGTCGGCACGCCGCCCATCGCATAGTGCGCCGTCGGCTGCACCGGTACGCCTTCTGTCGTCGGCTCGACACCAAGATACGTACGCGCAAAACCCGTTATCTCCGGCAGCTTTTCATTGATGATCTTCGGATCGAGATGCGTCAGGTCAAGCAGCACATAGCTCGTACCATCGGATCCCTTAATGCCGCGTCCTTCGCGCATTTCCGTCAGCATTGCGCGGCTTACCATGTCGCGCGGAGCAAGATCTTTTACCGTCGGCGCATATTTTTCCATGAAGCGCTCGCCTACACTATTACGCAGGATGCCGCCTTCGCCGCGGGCAGCCTCGGAGACGAGAATGCCCAGTCGCCACAACCCGGTCGGATGGAATTGCATGAACTCCATGTCTTCAAGTGGAAGTCCTTTGTGATAGGCGAGGATGAATCCGTCGCCCGTGCCGACGTGCGCATTCGATGTAATACGCCAGATGCGTCCGTCGCCGCCGGTAGCGAACATCACAGCCTTCGCATGGAAGATGTGGACTTCGCCCGAAAGAATATCGATCGCAGCAACGCCGGAGCAGACGCCGTCTTCATAGAGCAGCTCCGTCACAAAAAACTCGCTGAAAAAGTTGACGCGGTTCTTGATGCAATTCTCATAGAGCGTATGCAGCATCACGTGTCCCGTACGATCGGCCGAGTAGCAGGCGCGCTTGACGGGAATACGCTTGGAGTTCGGATCGGTCTTATCGACCGGTCGCGTATGACCGCCGAACGGACGCTGGGCGATCTTCCCTTCATGCGTACGGCTGAACGGCATGCCCATATGCTCAAGCTCGATAATGGCGCGCGGCGCGTCGTTGCACATGACTTCGATGGCGTCCTGATCGCCGAGGTAATCGGAGCCTTTGACGGTGTCAAAGGCGTGCCATTCCGGCGTATCTTCTTCGAGATTGCCGAGGGCAGCGCACACGCCGCCCTGGGCAGCGCCCGTATGCGAACGCAACGGATGAACCTTGGTGAGCACGGCACAACTAAAGCCTGCCGGGATCTCAACGGCTGCACGCAGCCCTGCTCCTCCGGCTCCGACGATCACTACATCAAAAGTATGGGTCATGGATTATAGATTAGTCTGCAAAAATACGAAGATAGACGGCCATATTTCTTTTGACCGGATTTTGATTTCGGACAGGATTAGTGTATATTCGTCTCCGATAAACGGATCATCTGCCCCCATATATGATGAAACGGCTCACTACAGGAACACTGCTGGCTCTCAGCCTGCTGGTTCTTTTTGCGTCCTGCGCAACCTCCTCCAAGCCCTCACCCTATAAGACTGTCTATATTACGTATACGGTGCTAGCGTCGGTCGGAGAGGAAAAAGCTGCACGCAACCCGACCGAGCAAAAGATGTCCTCCGGTGTTCTTGCCCTCTTCCGTCAATACAAGGCGAACGGCGACTCGTTCGAGATCAACGATACAGTATCCGCATCAGAACTATTCCTTCAGCCTTCACAGGCGAAGGTCGACGCAGCCGATCTTGTCAACGTCTATCTATACACGGCCGATGTTTATACGCCGGCCGCTCTCGACAGCATAGATCAGGGTGTTACCCAGAATGGAGGATATTCACAACCTATCGATACAACTGTTCCTTTCATTCAATCGTGGGTACCCGCTGCAAGCCTTGACAGCCTTGCCATGCTGCCAAGCGTTCGCAGTATCGCTTTTGTTACCGACCCACTCATCAATTCAATCGGACCCAAAGGCGGTGTTCGGCTACGGGCCGATGCAGCGATGAACCTGCTGAGCGCAAGAACCACGATAGATAAAGTAAAGGTCGGTGTGCTCTCCGATGATTGCGGTACTGCCGAAGGTGAGCTTGCACAGAGTATCGCAAATGGACGATTAAAAGAAAGTGACGAAGCCTTAGCTGAAAAAGATGACTCGTATTGGCGCACGCACGAAGGCCTTGCAATGATGGAGATCGTTCACGATGTCGATTCAACTGCGGATCTCCGTTTCGCAACCGCAGTCGGCAGCGACGCCAATGTCGGCATGATCACCTTCCGGCAGAATATTCAGGCACTTGTCGATGATGGCTGCAAGGTGATCACCGATGACATCCTGTACCTGGAGGAAGCCGCATTCGAGGATGGTGCCATCGCAAAAAAGATCAACGAGATCGGCGATAAGGTCGTCTATGTATCGGCAGCGGGCAACTGGGCGAAGAATGTCTATTCGTTCAAGTTCGCTCCCAAGCCGGGAGTCACCTTCGGCGCACTGCGTACCTGGCAGACTGGCGCGGTCCACGATGTCGGCAGTGGCTACTATAAGAACGATTTTATGCTTCCGGACGGGCAGTACCTCCAAGCAATGCTGCAGTGGGACGATCCATTCGGCCATTCGCTCAACGATTTCGATCTGTTCCTCGTCGATGTGGCATCCGGGGTTATCGTTTCATCGAGTACGAACGTCCAGAACGGTGAGGGCTCCAAACCGTACGAGCACCTACTCTACGAGCCGATTGCATGCTGGGGGTCGAAAGGGTATAGAATTTACGTCAAATACTACGGATCGAATAACGAGGAAGGACTTCCAGTCGCTGCACAGGACTCCAACGCAACACCGCGCATGAAACTGCTTATTCTCGGGCCGGATGTCGATGACGATCCGCCGCAGGATGGAAGCATCTTCGGGCATGCGAACTCATCTGTAGCTCTTGCTGTGGGCGCAATGTATGCCGATGGCAACTACAACGGGAGTGAGCTTTGGAGTTCACGCGGGAATGCGGAGATCGTCGATGTACACGCACCCGTCGATCCGCTAACCGGCAACAGGCCCCTCAACGGAGGAAAGCCGCGGCTCAAACCCGATGTCGCATCGCTCGACAGAGTCTACACATCCGTTGCGAACTTCCCTACCTTCTGGGGGACATCGGCTGCTGCTCCGCACATTGCCGGTATCGCGGCGCTCATTATAAAAGCGAACCCGACACTCTCCCCCAAGGATATACGCGAGCTTATTAGAACATCGAGTATCGATTACGACCTGGAAGGAATTGACAACATAAGCGGCTACGGGCGTACCGATGCATTTATTTGTGTTGCAAGGGCGCGTGCTGCGGAAAGCCCGACAAATCGGTTCGCACTGTTCATGACCGAGCCCGCCGAAGCGAACGCGCCGACATCGCTTGATATTCTAGTCCCTGCTACGATGAGTTTCTCCGGGAAAAGAATGTATGTCTGCGCAACCATCGATGGGTACGAAGGTGCGACAGACTTAGAGTTGGTCGTAATGCAAGCCCGAAGCAGTCTTTCTCCGGGACCGCCGATAACCGCAATTATGGACGAGTTTCTGATAGCTTCACCCGGAGCGACCTCGTCGTTCCCCGATTATCCCAATATTGTTTTTACTGACAGAGCCACGGCAATAGTACCGTCGATCTGGCCGGTGGGTCTTGCATCTGGCGATCAGAAGTTACTTATAGGCTCCGGAGCAGTCTTCGATCCAACAAACATGGATGGCACGTGGAGGCTCCAACTCCGTTCAGGCGCTGGACCTCTTGAAGGCGTACGACTCAAGAGTTGGGGCATCTACATTGAATAACAATCTTTATTCCCATACACGATCATGAATAATAGGTTTACGATCATACTCTGCGTACTTCTCGCACTCCTGGTTGCAGCAGTAATCTGGATTCTCGTTGGTAGCTCCTGCGGAGGGCATGGCAGTAGCCATGCAAGCAATCGAGGTAACAACTGCTGTTGTTGTAGTGGCAGTGGCTCAGGACAAAGCGGATCAAGCGGAGGAATGTCAGCGTCGGCGTGGGGTAGCTTTGGGCAACCGACGACATATATTACCACATCTTCTCTTACCGAAGCTCCTAACGGCAAAGTAACTTTTACAATGGATCCAGCAAGACATCCTACAGGTGGTGGATATAGCTATCCACAAACCGTTTCATTTACGGTCGTAGGTGCTATCACATCCGTGTTCAGTCCAAGAGTTCGTATATGGAGGGTCGACGCTACAACCGACGTTAGGATCGAACCGCCAATATACACTTTTCCAGGTGGAGTCTATACTATTGAGGGGTCTACTGAGACCAGAAAGTATGAGATTGAGGTATACAAAAAACTTAGCCCAGGGCCCGTTACGTATTTCGATACAAGAAGTAATTACTATACTGATGCAGAGCCTGGCGAGGTTCAGGTTACTTATACATGTCCTGAAGGGACTGCCTTGCTTTCAATTGACGATTAAGCCAAGCTATTAGCTTACTGACTTATAGTAGCTTCTGCACGAATGATTGCTTTCAGTTCTGTAACGAGCCCCTCTAATTGAGGCTGAAACGTCTTATCACCTATATCATAATTGATCAGTGCTTCTAATTCTCTGAAGCCGTTATTTAAAGCTCGTTTGAAAAGAATAATATTTTTATCAGGATGGCCAAGTTCACCATAAAGAGCTCCCAAATTAAATAGGGCCATCCCATCAAGGTCTTTCACTTGAGAGAGTGTCTCTGCTTCAGAGAATGAACTTTCCTTTTGCCCTGCCCAAAAAAGTATGAATGCGCTGTTTACACGCGAGATCATGTCATCAGGATTTCGTAATATGTGTTTTTGGAATACAGGCAGAGCTTCTTGAGCCACTGTAATCACCTTCTCATTATTATTAGAGGCAAACAATGCCGCTAAAAAATTGAAATAGGAAAATGTAGTTTTTTGAAGCTCAGCAGCTTTTTCAAATGCACTTGCCGCTTCCCGAGTTTTACCTGTCCGTAGATATAGATTACCAAGTATATTGTAGCTTGCTTGATACGTAGGATCTGTATTAATTGCCAGTAATAAAATCCGCTCTGCATTTTCGAAATCTTCCTTCTGCCAGGCTATCTCTCCATGAATCCAAAGCGTCTTAGCTGTTTGGCCACTTATATCTTCTGCTTTAATTAGATTTTCCTCCGCTCGTAAAAGCCAGTTCTTATCACGAGAACATTCCCGATAGTAAGCTACATAAGTACTTGCTAATTCAAGGTAAGCAATTACAAATTTAGGATCAAGATTAATAGTCTCCTGATATAGTTTAATTGCTCGCTCATAGCCATCTCTGGTTATCCTCCTCTGGAATTCCATTCCCCGCAAATACAACTCATAGGCTTCTACATTCTCCGTTGGTCGATCCTCGATCCTGGCTATATCCATGGGCGTGAGTTTGAGCTTAAGTGATTCGGCGATCTGTTTGGCTACGGTGTCCTGGAGTTCGAAGATGTTATCAAAGACGCCGTCATAGTTGTGGGACCAGAGCTGCCGGTTGTCGAGCACATCCATTAGCGATGCGGTGATACGGATCTTCTCACCCGCTTTACGTACTGAGCCATCTACGATGTAGCGCACCTTCAGGTCGTCGGCGATCTCCTTCGTCCGCGGACGATTCTTCTTAGAAAACATGATGTCGTTACGTCCCGGTACCTTCATCTTCTCAAGCGTGCCGAGTGTATTGATGAGTTCGTCCGTCATACCGTCGGCGAACCAGTCGTTATCGTGTGCAGATGAGAGATCATCGAAGGGCAGCACGGCCAGGTGCACAAATCCGTCTTCGCTCTTCGCATCGGTGCTGACCGTTGAGAGCGCGTCGCTTGCCGACTTCCCTTTCAGCATCGCCGCAAGCGCCTTTTCGATCGCCGGCGTATTCTCGTACTTGAGCCGTTGCAGACCCGAGAGCGGATACTCGAACATCACCGGAAGCTGCACGCGCTCGAGAACGACGGGCAGAATACTCTTGCGCTTTTCGGAGGCGAGGTGGATCTCACGGGCAATATTCTCGGACTTGATCGAATTCCCGGAGATGAGAAAGAGGAGCGTCTTGCAGTCGTTAATGGCTTCGACGATCTCGCTGGACCAGTTCATCGCGCCCTCGATGCCGCCCTGATCGATCCAGACCGAATAGCCGCTCGAGCGCAGTTGCTCGACAAGCGACATCGCCTGCGGCCGGTCCTTCGACGAATAACTGATAAAGACATCTGCCATGGAGTAGGCAAAGTTACAGCATTTAGCGCGACTTCAGCTCGCGATCGGGATCACCACGCTCCCCGTCTTCTGCTCCGACTCTACGTACCGATGGGCCTCGACGATGTCATCGAGCGAGTAGCGGCGATCGATCACGGCCTTCAGCTCGCCCGCTTCGATCAGCTTCTTGAAGAAGATGATATCATCCTTCCTATCGCGCGGGATCGGAAACTTCACCTTCTTCTTCCCAAATGCTAGTGACCATAACGCAAGCAGCGGATTCTGCCACATGTAGCCAAGCTCCGTCGAAATATAGATGCCATGCGGCTTGAGCAGATGCTTGCACTTGAAGAACGAACTTTTGCCGACTGCATCGAGAATGTGATCAAACTCATCGTCGATCTTCGTGAAATCATCCTTCTGGTAATCGATCACCCGCTCCGCACCAAGTGACTTTGCAAGCTCGATATTCTTCGTGCCACACACTGCCGTCACCCTCGCGCCGAAATGCTTGGCAAGCTGGACGGCCGACGAGCCGATCGACCCGCTCGCGCCATTGATGAGGATCCGCTGCCCGCGCTCGATCTTCATTGCCTTCAGACCGGTAAGCGCAAGCCAGGGTCCATCGCAAAGCGCGACCGCTTCTTCATGCGTCGCATTCACCGGCATCGTCGTGATCGCCTTCTTCTCCCTGACGGCAACATATTCGGCATGCGCGCCAAAGATATCGGTGTTAAGTCCGAACACATGATCGCCTACCTTGAATGAGATAACATCTTTGCCGACGGCCACCACTTCCCCTGCCAGTTCGCTGCCGAGGATCTGGCGCCTTGGCTTCGTTAGCCCGAAGAAGAAGCGGATGATGAAGTACTCTGCACTGCGGAAGCCCGTGTCGGTACGATTGACCGTCGTCACATAGACCTTGATGAGAACTTCGTCGTCTTTCGGTACGGGAATCGGAACATCAACAACCTGAAGGACTTCCGGCGGACCGTACTTTGTATAGATAACTGCTTTCATGTCCATGTAATATACGAACGCTATCAATTACCAGTTCTTTTACAACAATTTCTTAAAATACTGCAATAAAAGTAAAATAATGGATTGGTAAATTTGCAGTGAATGCGGTCCTCGTGACGGTCTTCTCACCCCCCGGAATATGTTTATGATGCAGAATGGAAAGTCTATATATCGCCTTGACGAAGTAGGAAAAGTTATCCTGAAGGGTCTGCAACAAAGTGGCCGGACTAAGACGTTTGCGCAGATCCTAGACGAAGCCGGATACCATTATGACAACACACGCCAGGTAGAGGTTGCGATCAGCCTAGAAGCGCTCGAACTCATCAAGAATGTTACCTACCAGCTGCCGCTGGAGATCCATGCAGAGCTTTCGACACTCGGCAACGAAGTCGTCGAAGCGCTCAAGCGCGTGCGTACTAATAAAGTGAAAGATTTCATCGACAACGCCAGACGCCGCCTCCGCAGCGATTTCAAGCCGTCGTACAACTCCTAATCAATTGTAATGCAAAAGAAAGCCGCCTTAGGACCGAGGCGGCATCTCATTCATTTACTTCTTTCGTATTACTGTCTTGCTGAGTGATTCTTTAGTGACTGAACATTCACCGGGATATCTTCATTGATCGTTACCGTCTTGCCATGTGCAGCGGGTGTTTCGATCAGGATATCTTTGGCGGCAACACCGTTGCCTTCGACATGAAGCCAGTACTTCGTCTGCGGCTTCAGGACGAGGAGGTAATGACCGGTCGAAGCATTGGACTTCGATGCGGTGATCTCGCGCGTTTTATTACCAACTTCGCGAACGCTGACCTTCACCGAATGTGGCTCGAGCGTCTGCGCATTGCGGACTTTACCTGTAAAAACGACTACAGGCTTTGAAAACTGGGCCTTCGCACTGCCTACGGTTACAAGCATAGCAACAACAAGGCAAAGTGAGAACATGGAGAGTCTAGATGTATTCATGATACTAATTATGTTAATTGATAAATTTTAAAGCAAACTTCCGATTCAATTTGATTTAGCAAGCTACTTCTGCTCCGGGGCGCAAACATACCTTGTCAAGTTTAACAAGCTGTTAGCGAACCGTTAAAGTAAAAGTATCCGACTATAAGAATCCGACAAACTATTTTCTGTTCTACGAGCGTCCCAATTCAGCACGCTCCGTAATGAGTCATCTTAGCACCGGGCAAACTAAGTAGCTAAGATAGCAAGGCACCGGGGTCAACAGCAGTATATCGCAAACAAATTTCCTCATAGTTTGACATTCTTCCCCACAAATATGAAAAAATGCAGTGGCATCCTATAACCTTATTATTATATAAAGTTACAGGCCAATTGATTTTCAGCAAAGTCCGGTTTTCGTTAGAAAAACCGTGGAGTTAGTTGACTTAGAGGGGTTTTTACCACGAAGAAACGAAGAAAAATAAGATCGCAAAGAGGACGTAGTGGTGCTTCGTGTACCCTTTGTGCCTTTGTGTTAAAAAGAGGGTTTTCTGAACGAACGGAGGGTCTAAGCTGTTTATATAGGGCTTTACAAAAACCCATTTTTAACGACTTAGGATATGGCCGATACGCCGAAACCAGTACCACCGCCGCCGTTTAAGAAAGTTGCTCCACCACCGATGCAGGCGCCAAAACCGGCTCCGACCGAACATTTTGAAAATGTCGACATACCGGTTTTAGCATTAACGGCTAAAGATTTTGCTTCCGACCAGGACGTCCGCTGGTGTCCCGGTTGCGGTGATTACTCGATCCTCGCACAGGTACAGCGTACGCTTCCCGACCTCAACGTCACCCGTCACGAGACGGTCTTCGTTGCAGGTATCGGCTGCTCGTCGCGTTTCCCGTACTACATGAATACGTATGGCTTCCATACGATTCACGGACGCGCACTGGCCATTGCTTCCGGCGTAAAGGCAGCAAATCCGAAGCTCGATGTGTGGGTTGCTACCGGCGACGGCGACGGTCTTTCGATCGGCGGTAACCATACGCTCCATGCACTGCGCCGCAATTTCAATTTGAATATCATGCTCTTCAACAACCGTATCTACGGTTTGACGAAGGGTCAGTACTCGCCGACTTCGGAGCATGGCAAGAAGACAAAGTCCACTCCGTTCGGCTCGATCGATCATCCGCTGAACCCGGTGCTCTTTGCACTTGGTTGCGAAGCGACGTTTGTCGCACGTTCGATCGACCGCGATCCGAAGCACATGCAGGAGATCGTAAAGCGCGGCCACAATCACAAGGGAGCATCCTTCCTTGAGATCTACCAGAATTGTAATATCTTCAACGACGGAGCATTTTTCGATCTCACCGAGAAAGATGTTAAAGACGACAATGTCGTCTCCATTCGCCACGGCGAACCGTTGATCTACGGAAAGAACAAAGACAAGGCAATTGTCCTCGACGGCTTTAATCCGAAAGTCGTTAATGTTGCCGACGTAGCGCCGGAGACGATCCTTCGTCACGACGAAACGAACCGCATCCTTGCCAGCATCCTCGGCCGTATGGGCGATATGGACGGCTTCCCCGTCCCGATGGGCGTCTTCCTGGCCATCGAACGTCCGACCTACGAGGATGAAATGGAAATGCAGATCGACACAGCAAAAGCGAAGTCCACACCCGACCTCGAGAAGCTGCTCAATTCAGGTAATACCTGGATGGTTAATTAGGGAGAACTGGGATTTGTACGATTTTTTGGGATTTATGAGATCGATCCCAAAAATCTTACAAAATCTCATAAATCCCAGTTCGCATCATTCCTTAGGCGGCACCAGCTTTATAATCTGCGTTCGCGGCAGCAAATTGTTATCTAAGAGTATTCGCTGGCCGTCTGCACTCATCGCATAGGCGAGAAATCCGCGCGGCAAGGTATTCGGCGGCTCGAGCGTATATCCCATGACCCGCGAGACGAGCGGATACTTCCCTTGATATACGTACGCCATATGCAGCATAAGCATCTTGTACTCACCTTCGTGCACAAGATCAAGAATGCGGACGGTACTGTCCGACATGATCCGCTTATACCAGGCGCTGCTAAGATAGCCGACCGCTTCCGGATCGCTCTTGACATAATTGAAGACACTATCCGGCGTCGAGAAACGTAACACCCTTCCCTTGATGAAGGATGTATCGGCAAGGTAGATCGAATCGAGAATGGACTCCGTACTCGATAGATGCGAGCCAAGAACCTGCGTATAGCTCGGAGCCGTGCCGGTCACGTTCTTCATAATCTCGACAAGCGGCAGCTCGTGGATCCTCGCCGTAACCTTAACGAAGGGGGCCAGAGCATTGAGGGCAATATCGAAGTCGACAAGCTCGACTTGCTGCGAATCGAGAAACCGCTGTTCTTTGGAAGTTAATGCCCTGCCCATGATGACCAGGCGCGACTTACGTTGCAGCATAGCATCAAGGGCTTCAGTAGCTGCAAGGTACTTGACCGCCACCTTCGCCTCGGGATGGTCGGCATTGAAGCCGGCGACGAGGCTATCGATAGCAGGCTGGAGTTCGATATCGGCGATGAACTCCATCGTACCGGTCGTAGCGGTATCCGGCGGAGGCCCATCGCTCTTTTTCGAATCGCACCCGAACTGCAGAATGAGGACCGCAGCAAAAAGCAGGTACCGTACGATCACGACGCTCTGGCGGCTTTAGCCCGGCGAATGCCACCGATGGCTGTAATAATGCGGAACAAGCCGTAGAGGATGAGGAGAATGCTGAAGACAAGCCTGACGGTCGGCTCCAGTGCTGAAAGCATGGTCGGATCAAGGAACATATAAGTGCCGATCCCAAATGCAGCAAGGCCAATCAATAAGAAGACGATCGCAATTGTCATAGGGTACCACTCCAAAGAAAAATGTAAGGCTGCCAGTTATAGTGCTTAGCAGCATTACAAAAATAGTGATTTTATCGCTGCGTCAGCTTGAAGCTGATCGGAATGGTAACCCAAAGCCGAACCGCTTCATCGCCCTGCAAGGCCGGGGTGAACTTCGCCTTCGTCACGGCATCGATAGCAGGCTGCTTGAAGACCTCATAGTCGGCCATGTCAATACGAGTCTTGATGACCGAACCATCGGTATCGATGTAAGCCGAAATGATCACCTTTCCCTCAAGACCAGAGCGCTTGGCAACTTCAGGATAGACCACAAGGCTCGAGATATCGATAATTGCCTCCGGATGACGATCAACGGCCTTGAAGATGTCAGGATCATCTTCGATGGCCAGCGGGACAGGATCGTTCTTCACCGGAACGGTGATGACAGGCGGAGAACCGGCTACGCCACCGTCACTAACTGTACCTGGCGAAACAACTGGAAGGTTCAGATCCGGAAGATACATATTTGGCGCAACCGCATTCGGCACAGGCACAGGAATGCCAAAGACTGGTTTCACGGCATCGATAGATGGCGCTACGAAGCCGGCTGCGATGGCAACCTCTGTCTTGATCGACGGTGGCGGGGCGATGATCGCAAGTCCGCGAATGACAGGGCCGATCCGTACGTCATACGTATCGGGCCATAAGGTATAATATGCTACGATGAGCGATGAGGTTAGCATCAGGGTCGCAAAAAATCCTCTTGCGACAAATAGATGAGCATTGCGCTTGAGCTCAATTGCTCCATACTGCTCCATCCCTTTTAAGGTATGATCGGCTAGTGACATGAGATACTCCTTTGTAATATGAAAGACATTCTCCATACGACAAAGGCAATGCCACACCTAAATCAGTTCGATTTGAGCGAATTCATAAAGTAGCGATCTATCATCATGCAATGAACAGTTGAAAAATGAAATGGAAGAAAACAAAAAAGGCAGTCCGATAACGAACTGCCTTTTCAAATTGCGATTCAAAAACTTTACTTTTCAGTGAGCTTGAAGGAGATCGGCACCGTATACCAGAGCTTTACCGGTTCGCCGTTCTGACGGGCCGGAGTAAAGCGGGCCTTCATCAACGCATCGATCGCCGGCTGTTTGAAGACGTCGTAGTCTGACTTCTCAATACGCGTCTTGAGCACTTTGCCATCGACATCGATGAGCGCGGAGATGATCACCTTACCTTCGAGGCCTGAGCGTTTAGCAACTTCAGGATAGACGACTAGCGACTGGAGATTCTGGATCGGCTGCGGCTCGACGTCGACAGAAATAAACTCTTCGGGATCCGGCTCTTCGTCAACCACTACTGGTGCCTTGATCTCAACCGGAGTATTGCCAGTACCTTCAAGGACAACACCTGTCCCTGTACCCTCGCCAACGGTCGATGATACCGGCAGATCGTTAAGATCGGGCATCACGGCCTGAGGAGCTACTGCATCCGGCACCGGTACGGGAATACCGAAGGTCGGCTTTGCAACGTCCATTGTCGGCGGAGCAACGGCCATCGGCTCGGCAACTTCATCCTGCGTCGATGGCGGCGGCGCCAGTTCTGCAAGACTCTTGATACGGAGCTTTGGGATCTTCTTCTCATCCTCTTTCGTAATTGCACTTATGACGAAAGAAAGAAGGAATAATAAAATAAACATTGATACGGCCGTTATAAAACCGCGCGTGACGAACTTGTCGGCATTCTGCCGCAGCTCGATCGCACCGTAACGGTCCATCCCTTTAAGGGTCAAATTCGCAAGTGACATACTATTCCGTATTCTTTACATACTGCCGATCAGCGGCATATCCGTTGAATCAAACGTGACAATACTAAATCGCTTCTCAGAAGATCCGAGTCTGCCAAGGACCAGGTTCAGCTCGTCGATAATATCGACAAGCTTCTGATACTTCGCCTCACGGTCGATCTTGATTAGCGTTGCGATCTTCGGATTCTCACGAAGCCGTGCTTCGAGAACACCACCCAACTCCTTGGATTCGATCTTCGTCGGTGGCTCGGTTCCTCTGTTCCAGAACATCGCTTCGTCCCCACGGACGCGAATGGTCAACAGATTCGACTCACCGATCTCGATATTCGCCTTGCTATCAGGCGGGAGCGATATCTCCATCACCTGTGGCTGGGCGAGCGTCGTCGAAAGCATAAAGAACGTGAGCAAAAGAAATGCCACGTCCACCATAGGCGTCATATCCATAACGACGCCAACGCGTTTTATGGCTTTTTTGCCCTTTTTCCCGTGTCCCCTGCCTCCACCGGAGGCTACCATTCCACCCATAATGTACCTAAACTTGCAATGTCAGATTGAATTTTGAAATGCCCTAGCCTTGCGTCGTAGTCACAAGGTTAAAGCGCGTTGCGCCGTATTTCTGCATCGAACGCATGACATCATCGACATAGCCGTAGCTGAGCCGGTGGTCCGCGTTGATCGCGTACCGGAACGACGGGTTCTGCAAGCGAGCTGCCTTGATCAAAATGTCGAGATCAGGCTTTGCCACTATCATTTGAGGGATCTTACTCAAATCCTCATCGGTATAGGGCTGATTGGTCTGCGGATTATCACGTTTTAAGTCGCGATACACTGCAGCTCGATCCTTCTCGCTTGATACTCCGAAATACAGAAGCGTGTCGGGGGTCTCGCCGGGCAGAACCTGCGAGAGGCCGATCGTGAGCGTCACGATGTTCACATCGGGAAGCTTCGTCGTATCTGCCTGCGCAGACGGAAGCTTGATCTCGACCGAATCGCCGGAGTCGGACTTGAACTTTGCCGTTAACATGAAGAATGTTAAGAGCAAAAAGCCGACGTCGACAAGCGGCGTCATATCAATGTGAAATCCGTGGCGCTTAAGCCTTGCTTTCGCCATAGTGTGCTATACTCCCTTCGGTTTACGCTTTACCTAAGAAACGGTTTTCCAGGCTCTCGACAAGTGTTAACGTCGCTTCGTCGATCGTATAGATGAACTTGTCGACCTTGTTCGTGAGGACGTTGTAGAAAATGATGGCGAGGATACCACCGCCGATACCGAGAGCTGTATTCCAGAGCGCTTCTGAGATACCGATCGAAAGCTGTGTTGCGCTGGCTCCTGCTCCGCCTTCACCAAGTGCGCGGAACGAACGGATCATCCCGAACACTGTGCCGAGAAGACCGATCATCGTCGAGATCGAGGCGATCGTCGAAAGAATAACGAGGTTCTTTTCCAGTAACGGCGTCTCGAGCATGGTTACTTCTTCGAGGGCACGCTTTACTTCAGCTACTTTCTGCGTGTTCGTCAGATCTGTGCTGTTGCGAACATCGCGGAATCGCTCTGCGCCGCCGCGTACAATGTTCGCGACACTTCCTTTCTGCTGGTTGCAGAGATCGATGACTGCATCGATGTTACCATCGGCAAGGTGTTTATCGGCTTGCTTTAAGAAGGTATCCAGATCTTTTTTACCCTGAGCCTTTTTCAAGCTAATGAGGCGCTCAAAAACGAACGAGAAGATCATGACGATCAGGCCGATAAGGACTGGTACTAAAAATCCTCCAAGGTACATTGTGCCCATAATGCTACCACCTTTAGGATGCGTGCGACCCGCACCATCGCTAAAGTTGTCCGGATTGCCCATTAAGAAGTTCCAAATGGCCCAGCCGATCACCATCGAGAGAACCAGGACACCGACGACAAAATAAGAATTCTTCTTCATAAGAATAATGCTATTAAATTAAACTTGTTGAGTTGTATAGAAAGCGTGAAAAAGTGATTTCCCGGAGAGAAATTCCCCGATTAGAACACAAATATACGCCATAGGTCGCAAATTAACAATTACTTAATAAAAACAAAGAAGTTAGCCAAGCCCATATTTCTTCCGTTTTCGCCATAATGTTGCAGTATCGATCCCTAATATTCTCGAAGCTTCTTCAAGACTTGAAGTTTTTTCCAAAATATAGGCGATATGATCACGTTCAACCTCTTCGAGGGAGCGCAATTCACCGAACGACGAGACGACTCCTGCCTTCCGTTTTTCAGGGCTGGATATATACTCCGGAAGCGAGTTAATACGTATTTCCTTCCCTTCTCCAGAGAGGATCGCAGCACGGACGATCACATTCTCAAGCTCCCGCACATTGCCCCGCCAGCTATACTTAAGCAGCGCCTCCTCAGCCTGAGGAGAAAGATGTGATGGTTTGCCGTTCTCGGCCAGGGATTCAAGCAAGCGGCCTGCGATCGGCAAGATATCCTCCGGACGGTGCCGCAGAGGCGGGATATTCACTCGAAAGCCGGACAGGCGATAGAACAGGTCTTCCCTAAACTCACCCTTATCGATGGCTTCTTCAAGATTCCGGTTCGTAGCCGAGACGATCCTTACGTCGCTCGTCCGCGTGGCATTCTCACCGATCCTCTGATACTCCCTATTCTGAAGAAATCGCAGCAGCTTAGCTTGCTGGGAGTGCGGCATCTCCCCAACTTCGTCGAGAAATAGTGTCCCGCCATTGGCAGCCTCTACTTTACCTGGCCTGTCCTGCACAGCCCCAGTAAACGAGCCCTTAACATGACCGAATAATTCCGATTCAAACAGCTCCTCACTGATAGCTGCACAATTCAGCTTGATCAACGGCCCCGCGCTCCTATCGCTTGACTTATGGATGAAGTCAGCGAGCAATTCCTTGCCCGTCCCCGTCTCACCTTCAATAATAACGGGAAGCTCTGATTTTGCAATACGATTAAGGACGTTTAAAATTCCTAATAATTGCTCATTCCGCGTTATGATCGCCTCTTCTTCTGATATCTTAACTCTTACTGAGTGCTTCCTACCAATTCTTTTTAATAAAGACTCTAACTCACTAATATCAAATGGCTTCTGGAGATAATCATAAGCTCCGTCTTTTAAGGCTTCGACTGCAGTTTCGATCGTGCCGTGCGCTGTGATGATGATAACGACAAGGTCCGGCATACGTCTATGCAGCTCCTTCATGAGCGTAATGCCGTTCATCGGATGCATCATCAGGTCGATAAATGCACAGTCATAGCTCGTGTTGCCGAAGATGTCCTTGTCGATCTGCTTGAGGGCAAGTTCAGCCTCCCCGTACCCGTCAACTTCGTAGCCGAACGACTTCAGCCCGAGCGAGATCATCTTCAGGATGTTCGGCTCGTCGTCGACGACAAGAATGCGTGATTTGCTCATACTGCCTGTTCCCTGCCTACGGTTAATCGAACGGTAAATCTACTTCCCTTGCCTTTAGCACTTTCAAGACTGACGGTCCCGTGATACTGCCGGGCGATCTCCTTGACGATTGCCAGCCCTAGTCCGACCGACCCAGGCGTCGCAGAATCAGCCGGTTTGATCTGGACGAACTTATCAAAGATCCGCTCCTGATCCTCTTTGGCAACTCCGATCCCCGTGTCCGCAACCTCGATCGTCAAAGTCTCCGATGCCGCATCATACTTCATACTTCCGGTCACCATTCCCCCGCGAGGGGTAAACTTCAACGCATTCGAAAGGAGATTCTGGACGACAGACTCGAGATGAGATTTGCGAATCTGCAATCTCTCATGAATCGGCTCAATATTACTTACCAGCGCTACCCCTTTCCCGTCATATTGACGCCTCATTGAGTTTGTCAGCTCTTCAACTGCCTCAGATGCGTCGATGTAGGGTATGTCACTAAGTTCGTTGACTGAAGTCTCCAACCTAGTAACCGCTAACATGTCTTTAACGAGTTTGTCGAGGCGGTCGACATCAGATTTCGCTGTGTCGATAAGTTCTTGCTGGTCTTTATTCACTGTCCCCAGCGTCGAGCGGCTCAGAAGGTCGACGGCGATCTTCATCGACGTCAGCGGCGTCCGGAATTCATGCGAGACCTTCGCGATGAGGTCCGAGCGGAGTTCGTCGATCTCCTTAAAGTGTGTGATGTCGGTAAAGATGATCAGAAAGCCGTCTAGTCCTCCATTGGCAGCTGCCTCAGCAAGCCTGATTACGGCTACCTTGTAATACCTGACCTTATCAGTGCTCAGTACGGAAATAATAAACGGTATCGACTGCTTCTGCCCTTGCTCCTTCGAAAGATTGTCGATCATCGATACCAGATACTCATCCTTGAAGGTGTCCGCCAGACTCGTCCCCTCATGCAGTCCATGCATGCCCGTAATCTGCTCGACCGCATTGTTAGCCAGTAGAAGTCTCCACTTTGTATCGAAGAGAAAGAGTGGATCGTCGATTGAAGAGATAATAGCCTGCGACTTACTCTGCTCGCGAAGGATCTGCGTGATATTCATCGCCTCGTACTCCTCAAGCCGCTCGGTAAGCCGGTTGAACTCGAAGCTGACGGCACCGATCTCGTCGTTACTCGAGACCGGAAGCCTGGCAGACAGATTACCGCCACTGAGGTCCCGCAAGGTTTCTCGTAGTTGCAAGAGCGGCTCAGCCGTCCGCCACGCAAGAAAATAGCTGACGCCAATACCGAGCAACAATGCGACTAGCGCGACGGCCACGACGCCCACGATTGCCGATTTCGTCCGCTCTGCGCTTTCCTGACGCAGCATATTGAATGCACGTACGTTCTTTCCGGTCAGATCGAAAATAAGCACGGTCAGCTCATTGTAGGCCGATACCATTGCCTGATCGTAGAAACGACGGGCTGTTTCAAGATCACTCTGCCGGTAGCTGTTGAACTCTCGCAACAGCGCTTCGTAACGTTGCCAGGCAATTTCGATGCGCGTAAGCGATTCGGCGATGGCAGTCGTAGAAAAATCCGAGGCAGATGCAATAAAGCGCTGCATTTTCTGCAACGCTTCAAAAAAAGCTGTGGATTGCTGTGTGATGAATGTATCGCTTACGATGGAAGGATCGTTTAACTGCGACACGACTCCCTCGTTGACGCGCGTCACGCTGCCATAGAGCGTCAGGTTGGCAAGTGTCGTTTGCGCGTTTAACTCGAGTGCCGCTGAGGTAACTTCGCCGAGCGTACTAAACGAATAGATCGCATAGGTACCCAGTCCGGCAAGGAGTAGAAGGATGGCAAGATAGCCTGCAAAGATCTTTGCTCTCAGCGTGGAGAACATCTTCCGTTTTTAATCATTAACACCGCTCATCGCCCGAGGTAGTGCGTCGCGATACGATGCATGCAACTCCTCCACCGGCACACGGATCATATTGCGCACTACAAAATCCGTGCCTTCCGAAACTGTACCTAACTTAACTGCCTGGAGTTTGTGCTGACTAGCGATCGCAAGAAGATCCTGCTCATGCTTAGCATCGACACTAACGACGACTCTTCCCTGCTGCTCGCCGAATAAGGCGGCATCGCGACGGCCTGTGATCTCAACTGTTACGTCAATTCCCCGACCGCCCGTAAAGCACGACTCGGCAAGAGCTACTAAGAGCCCGCCATCGCTGACATCATGCGCGTTCGCAACGACCTTGCGATTTGCAAGGTCTAGAAGTGTGCGGATGAGGCGCTTCTCTCCATCGAGGTCGAGATACGGCGCATCGCCAAGTGCCTTACCACCTTGAATGAGCGTCATGTACTCACTGCCACCAAGTCCGTCAAAGCGATCGGAGGAATGATATGCAGTTAAGAGATAAATGCTGTCGCCAGCGTTCTTAAATCCTGCAGTAACTGTGTTCGCTACATCGTCGATCACACCAAGCATGCCGATCGTCGGCGTCGGGAAGACTGCAGAGTCAGGGCTCTCGTTGTAGAAACTTACATTGCCGCCCGTGACTGGCGTTTCCAACACTTTACATGCATCCCCCATACCACGAATGGCTTCGGCAAACTGATAATAAACTTCCGGATCGTACGGGTTACCAAAATTCAGACAGTTTGTGATCGCCGTCGGTAACGCACCAACACATGCGACATTGCGCGCCGACTCAGCTACGGCAATCGCGCCGCCGCGATACGGGTTGAGATAGACGTAGCGACCATTGCAATCAGTCTTGAGTGCGATGCCCTTCGAGGTGCCCTTAATGCGAACAACTGAGGCATCGCTGCCTTCAAGTGCAAGAGTGTTTGTCCGTACCATCGAATCATACTGCTCATACACCCAGCGCTTGCTGGCAATGTTTGCAGATGACAGAAGATTCTTCAGCGTGCCCGTAATATCTGTCACATCGGGCACGGTTTCAAAACCGAAGGCGCGCGTTGCAGCAAGATACTTAGGCTCCTGCTTCTCACGGATATAGACGGGTGTCATGTCGCCGCCAAGGGCAAGTGCCTTCGATGGAATATCGGCAACAATCTCACCGTGATAACGAATCACGACACGGCCGGTGTCGGTTACACTACCGATCTCTTCAGCCGGAAGATCCCATTTCGTAAAAATAGCCTTAATCCTGTCGACATTCTTCGGCTCGACGACGACGAGCATGCGCTCCTGCGATTCCGAAAGCATGATCTCGTAAGCCGACATCGTCGCCTCGCGGAGCGGGACTTTGTTGAGATCGACATCCATACCAGTGCCTGCTTTGAAGCTCATTTCCGATGTCGAACAGGAAATACCGGCTGCACCCATATCCTGCATACCGACTACGACGCCGGCGTCGATCGCTTCAAGCGTCGCTTCAAGGAGAAGTTTCTCTGTGAAAGGATCGCCAACTTGCACTGTCGGACGAAGTGCTTCCGATCCTTCTGCGAAGACAGCGCTTGCAAGTAAACTTGCTCCATGAATGCCGTCACGGCCTGTGCTTGAGCCGACAATAAGTACGGCATTTCCTACGCCACTTGCAGATGCGCTGATCGTCTTGCCATGCTCGACGATACCAACGGCCATTGCATTGACTAGCGGATTACCCTGATAGCTTGGGTCGAAGTAGACTTCGCCGGCAACCGTCGGCACGCCGAAGGAATTACCGTAATCAGCAATACCATGCACAACGCCGCGAAGCAAATACTTGGTACGTTCGTTTTCCAGTGAGCCAAAGCGCAGTGAGTTCAGCGCAGCGATTGGGCGGGCCCCCATGGTGAAGATATCTCGAAGGATTCCACCGACACCGGTTGCAGCCCCTTCGTAGGGTACGATGGCTGACGGATGATTATGCGATTCGATCTTAAAGGCGACGGCCAGGCCATTCCCAATATCGACAAGCCCTGCATTCTCCTCACCTGCTTCGACAAGAAGGTGCTTC
>JANWLI010000130.1 GCA_025450975.1 Candidatus Kapaibacterium sp.
CAACTCCTGAAGCAGCTGCCGAGCACATTGAAGTGCTCAGGGTCGCAGCACAACGCAGGATCAGATTATTATCGGTCACTGCGAAGGTCGCCGAGCACATAAGCGATACGAAAGCGCCACAAGGAATTTTTGCCGAAGTAACATTTCCGAAACCACCGTCGAGCACGTTTCAGGGATTAACCATCGCACTCGATAGGATTCAGGACCCTGGTAATCTTGGTACGATCATACGAACAGCTGCATGGTTTGGCGTCAAGCGCATCATGCTTTCGCAGGGATCGGTCGATTGTTATAATCCTAAGGTGCTGCGTTCGACGCAGGGCGAAATTTTTTCTGTAGGAATTCTCGAAGGAGTCGACTTAAAAGCCGAATGTGCCGAGGTCAAGAAACGCGGCGGATGGATTGTTGCCGCAACCTCAAAACAGGACACGGGTTCTTTATATAGTATGACTTTTAAAGATAATCTTACATTAATTTTCGGCTCGGAAGCGCATGGTGTGGAACTGTCCGTGGAACAGTTCGCCGATGAAACGGTCACAATCCCCCGTTTTGGGGCTGGAGAGTCGTTAAACGTGGCTACAAGCGTTGGCATCATACTTGCAGAGTGTGCAAATAGAAAGGCGATAAAATAAGGTTAATTCTTATTCATTGTGTAGCAAAATCGCCGATTGAAAGTATATAAGAGTAGGGACAATGCGTCCCGAAAACGATCGCCGGAGAATGCCTCCCGCGATCCCCGCAAAGGAGAGGGCGTAACTCCTGAGTCTGTACAGCGTTAAATGTATAGAAGAGTCGAACCGCCAGAAGACACGAACCAACTTCGTATCGAACGAGACAAACCACGACGAGATTGAATGAGGAGTACATCATGAAAACGACAAGTCCCGAACAAAAACCTGCAACCCCAGAAGAGAGGGCTCAGGAGTATTTGCAGAAGGCTTACAGACTTCAGATGTCCGGGCATCTGCAAGAAGCCATCGAAAATTATAAAGCTTCGATCGAATTGCATCCGACAGCCGAAGCACATACCTTCCTTGGATGGGCATATAGCTTCCTTGGGGAGTACGACACGGCGATCGAAGAATGTAAGGTTGCCATTGGGATCGACCCCGATTTTGGTAACCCGTATAACGATATTGGCGCCTACCTGATCCAGCGCGGCGACACGGAAGAAGCAATTCCGTATCTCGAGCTTGCCATCAAGGCCAAGCGTTATGCAACACCGCATTTCCCGCACTACAATATGGGCCGTATCCTTGAGCGCCGCGGCGACTGGTTCGAAGCGCTTGACGAATATCGCACTGCACTCGAAATCGAGGCAGGATATACACTTGCGAAGGATGCATATTACAGGCTGTTAGCTCTCATGAACTAAAAGCGTTCTCCAGAGCTTTCTCGAAGGGTTGAAAATTAACGCAAACGGATGAATAGGCGGGAGTTTATTGAAAAAAGCTGCATGAGCGGCTTGGCAGTAGTTGTTGGAAGCTCGGTCCTCGGATCCCTGGGGATCCCGACCGTAAAGGCGTCCTCACGGTCCAGCGCTGTTGCCGGAATACGCGAAATTCCCATCATGCTCGTTGATACTCCGGAACTTGAGCAGGTGGGTGGTGCCTACAGGCTTGAGATCGAAGACCTCGACAAAGATATCCTCATTGCACGAACCGATGTGGAGACCTATGTCGCCGTAGATATTAAGTGCACCCATAAAGGCTGCCTGGTTGCCTATAAACAGGAAATGGAGAAGGCTCCGACATTCGAATGCCCATGCCATGGCTCGAAGTTCGATATGACCGGAAAGCCCATCAATGGCCCTGCGACCAAGCTGCTGGGTACTTACCAGACGAAGGTCGTTGAAGGCGAGCTTATTGTCCTCGTCCCGGTCGATGAGGAAGACGCTCCGCCTGCCGATAGTACGAAATAATCGTTAAAAAGTGATTTTTTTCGAAGTCCGTTGCCAAAACCAGCGGACTTTGTGTTTTCTAACCTCATGCGAACGGCCGACGATATTGTAGAACGAGTACGGGAAGCGACGAACATCATCGATGTCGTCAGTCAGTATGTTCAATTACGCAAACGTGGCCGCAATTTTCTCGGTCTTTGCCCGTTCCATTCCGAAAAGACGCCGTCGTTCAACGTCCTCGAAGATAAGGGCATTTTCAAATGCTTCGGCTGCGGCGTTGCAGGCGACGTCTACTCCTTCCTGATGAAGATGGAGGGCCTGACGTTTCCCGAGGCTATCGAGAAGCTGGCAAGCGCTGCGAATATTCCATACGAAAAGCGCTCGTCTGATCACAAGTCTGATGAAGGCCAGGAGCTGGAAAACCTGTATGGCGCCTGCAAGGATTTTGCAACATACTGCTACAAGGCGCTCCGCGCAGACTCAGGAAAACGAGCATGGAGCTACCTCACCGAACGTGGATTCCGTGAGGACATCCTGCATCGTTACGGGGCCGGCTACGCTCCCGATGGCTCGGCATTTTTTCATTCAAAGCAGGAAAATAATATAAAGCTTGCTGCCTTCGAGAAGGCAGGCATCGTTGCACAAAGCGACCGCGGCGATTACTACGACCGCTTTCGCGACCGCATCATCTTTCCGATCTATTCGGCGACGGGCAAGGTCATTGGCTTCGGTGGCCGCTCAATGCCTGGCGCAGACTCGAAGCTGGCGAAATATATCAACTCGCCGGAAACGCCGATCTACCAGAAGTCGCGCGTTCTCTATGGACTCTTTCAGGCAAAAGATGCAATTCGCACGAGTGACGTTGCGATCTTAGTCGAAGGCTATGCAGATGTCATCGCTTTGGCGCAGGCAGGGTTTCAAAACACGATCGCAGCATCGGGTACGTCGCTTACGGTCGATCAGCTGAATCTCCTTCGCCGTTACACGCAAAATATTGTGCTGCTTTTCGATGCAGATCTGGCAGGTCTGAATGCTGCACTGCGCGGTATCGAGCTGGCGCTTACGGCAGGCTTCGATGTCAGCGTTGTAATTCTCCCGGCAGGCGAGGACCCGGATTCGTATATCAAGCGTCATGGCGCCGAAGCCTTCGGTGAAGAGCTTGGCCGCAAGGCGTCGTTCATTGAGGCAAAGGCAAGGATCTATCGGGAGAAGGGCGTCTTCGATCAGCCGGAGACGTCGGCGAAAGCGATACGATCACTCGTCGAGACGATCGCCAAAGTGCCCGATACGATCAAACAGGAATTGTACGTACGCAGAATTGCAGAGCGGTATAAGCTGCAGGAGACAACGCTGCTCACCGAGTTGCAGAAGATCACTGTCGGAAATAGAAGAGCTCAGCAAAAGCCGCCTCCGAGACGGCAGACATCTCAGCTTGAGGCGGAGACTGTCGTTGCAGCATTTTCCTCACACGATGCAATACCTGCCGAGCGCGTATTGGTCAAGGCTTTCCTGGAAGACACTTCCATTGCCTATGAAGCTGCCATCAGTCTTGATTTCGATTTCTCGCTGATCCAGAACGAGTTGTGCCGCACCGTTATAATGCATGCGATCCAGGCATACGAGGAGTCCGGTATTCCACGCTCGGCGGCTGACGTGATCGAGTATTTCCGTGACGATGCAGGTATTCGCGATCTGGTGACGGATGTGATGTTTGAGCGCGATCGCATCAGCCCTGAATGGCGCAATGCGCAGGACGATCCGTCCGTAACCTGTCAGCTCATGACGCTACAGGCGGCGAAAAACATTCTCATTGCATCGCGCACGAAAGAAGTTGGCGAACTGCAGAAAAAGCTTGGCGACGTCCCACCTGCCGAGCAGGAAGAGATCATGAAAAAGATCTTGAAATTTTCGAAAGAGTTAAACGCACTGCGCGAAGGCGCTGCCGTTTTATAAGCCGCGGTTGCGACGTTCTTTTATTACTTCGCGGATGATCCCGAAGATCGAGAGATTGCTCTCCGGATGTTTCTTGAGGTAGTTTGCGCGGATCACAAACAAGGAGGCGCCGCTTACGAGTGTTGCCGGCAGGAAGACCATGGCCAGGATCGCGTAGTTAAACCCGTTTGCAACCTGCTCTCCGGCAGCAGCGGCATTTTCTTTACACATCGCACAGCCCTGTGCAACTGCGTTGCCTACGTGGTAGACGCTGAAGACGAGAAACTCTACAAACAGTATGAAGGCGGTCCGTTTCATTCTGGTCAAGAAAACAAGCCTAATCGCGATATAATCCCCCCATGACGTTCAGCATCCCGGCCCACAATCCCTTTGAATGGGGGTAGAAGAAGATCGGGAAGATCAGGTTGAACGGCGCCCAGATGGCTATTTGCGTCCACATATCGAGGTCGTACACATAATTGGTGACGACATATCCGCCGATGAAGATGCCTTCGGTCAGGAAAATATTAATATACATGGCGACGATGTACTCCCCGCTTTCGCGCTCGAACTTCACGCCGCAATGCGGGCAGTGACTGCGCATCGTCCAGTACTTCGAGAACATCTTTCCCTTATGGCAGGCCGGACAGCGTTTGAACAACCCGCTCTTAAGCGAACGAAAGAACGATATTATCCCACCGCTTCCAAGGGGTTTCTTCACTGCAGGTGTTGCCGATACTGCCATGGTAACTTAGACTGGCTGCGGAAAGATCTGATACAAGAGCAGATAGATGATCACGCCCGTGATCGAGACGTACATCCAGATCGGATAGGCGTACTTGACGATCTTCTTATGCTTCTCGTCCTGGCGCTTGAGGCCCCTACGAAGCGAGATCACTGCTAAAAATGGTACGGTTGCTGCCAGAACGATATGGGTGAGCAGGATAACAAGGTAGATCGGTTTAAACCACTCCGGCTCGCGAAACGGAACGCTCAACACATTCGCATGGTAGATCAGGTAGCTGATCAGGAAGAGCACGGATACCGAAAACCCTGCGATCATCAGTTTCTTATGCTTCTCGATCTCGCGGCGTTTGATCGCCGAACGTGCAAAGAGGAGGATGATCGTTGCCGTCAGGTTCAGTCCGGCGTTGAGCATCGGGAGATCATAAACGCTCATTGCGCTGCTTCTCCTCTCTCATGAGGTCGCCGAGATCGCCGAGGATCTTCGACTGCGCTTCTTTCGTCGTGCCATCGTAAAAGCCGCGGATATTTCCCTGCTTATCGACAAGCACGAAGCGCTCGCTGTGAACGATGGGATTCATCTCATCGCCGCTCACGGAGTCGAGCGATAGCTTGAAGCCATCTTTGGCGATCGTGTAGATCGTCTGTACTTTACCGGTGAGGAACGTCCAGGTCTTCGTGTCGGCATTATAGCGCTTTGCGTATTCGGCGAGTACTTCCGGCGTGTCGTTATTCGGATCGACGCTGATGCTTACGAGTTCTACATCGGAGGTCTTTGCAAGGGCTTTCTGGATGCTTGCGAGGTTTGCCGTCAGGATGGGGCAGGTGCCTCCGCAATTCGTAAAGATAAGATCGACGATCCAGTACTTACCCTTAAGCGATGAGCTGGAGAAGGGCTTGCCTTCCTGCGTTACCAGTTCGAAGGGAGGTACTGAGCCCAGCGATGGGAGGATGCGCGACGGCTCCGTGATCTCCTGGCCTTTGAGGAAATCGCGAAGGGCGAAGATGCCGATACCGGCTAATGCAAGGATAAGTACGGTCCAGAGAATGCGCTGCGTTTTCGATGCCATTGTAGTCAGATTAAAAATTCCAATAGACGAGGAAACAGATAATACACCATAAGAAGAGCATAAGGTAATGCCACGATACGGCATTATTGAAGCCGACATTATGCCCGACAATAAGATTGACGACCGTGGTACGTTTGAGATAGCGCACCTGCGCAACAATGCCGCCGATAAAGTGGGCGATAAATGCGCCGGTCATAATAAAATAAATGCTGCCGTAAACATTCTCAAAAAGCAGACCGCCGTCGATGAGACGCTGCCACTCGAGGAAGAAGGCGATCGTAAAGACAAGCGAGAGCGAGGCGGCGAATCCGACGAAGAGCCGGAAACGTAGAAAATCAGCTTTCACGGAATACGCCAGAGCCGTACGCATGAGGAGGACGGTCGCCATCAGGATCATCGTATGCGGAAGGATGGCAAGGATCGGCATCTGGGGCATTCCCTCTGGTGGCCAAACCACAGTGCCGCCTTTAAGGATAACGTATCCACCGAAGAGCCCGGCAAACAGCATGATCGTGAGTCCGATATAGAGCATGAAACCCAGACGTTTCGAGCTGACAAGCTCTTTACCGTCATGGGTGGAATCTGCGAGATTCGGACGTTCGAAGATAATGTCGGAGCCCATTACAGACTTGGGAAAATAATGATGTAGATCACCGAGATGACAAACAGAGCAACGATCGTGATCAGAAGTGTCCGTAAGGTCTTCTTATTGACTGCACGACTATTTACCGACGTTTTAAGTGTATTATCCATTATACTTTATCGACGATCATTAATATGAGTAGCAGGGGAAGATACAGGATGGAAGCAAGCAGGAGTTGCTTCGCTGCGGGATTATTCCGCTGCAGCGCGATCCGAACCCCCGTTGCAAAGAAGCCGAGGCCGAGCACGAGTGCTCCGCTGAAATACAAGATCCCGGTCATGCCGAGGATCGTCGGCAACAAGCTTAGCGGGATGAGCGCAGCAAGATAGATGACAGACTGATATCCGGTCTGAATACCATCGGGCTTGACAACAGTCAGCATCGGAAAGCCGGCACGCGCATAATCGTTACGATACATCCAGGCAATGGCGAGGAAGTGCGGTATCTGCCACAAGAAGAGAATGCCGAAGAGCACCCAGCCGCGTGTATCGATCGAATTGTAGACGGCCGTCCAGCCAATGAGGATGGGTATCGCTCCCGGGAATGCGCCGACGATCGTTGCAAAGTGTGTAGTCTTCTTCAGCGGTGTATAGACGAAGAGGTAGCCGATCAGCGTAAGAATGGCCAGCAGGGAAGTCAGGCCATTGACGGACAGGTAGAGCCAGAGCACTCCGGCAATCGAAGTTATGACGCCAAATGCGAGCGCAGGTTCGACCGAGACTCTTCCAGAAGGAAGTGGACGCTTTTCGGTGCGGCGCATTTCGCTATCTGCCTGGATCTCAAGCACCTGGTTCAGTGCACCGCCGCCGGCAGTTACGAGTGCTGTTGCGAGCAAGGTATGGGCAAGCAGCCAGAAGTCGAGCGGCCCCTGCGTTGCCATCCAGAAGGACGTGAATGTTGTGATGATGGCGTAAAAACCGATACCCGGCTTCGAGAGATCGAAGTAATCACGCAGCAGCTGCGTGCGCGGGTTTTCAAGTGCTGCGACGGGTTCAAGCATTTGCACCTGCCTCCGCATATTCCTGGTTGAGAGCTGTTGACGTTTCGGCGGATTCTTTTGTCAGATGACGCACGCGAACGGCGAGTACAAATTGTGAAGCTAACACTGCTGCGCCGCCGACGACATGCAGCGACGTCCAGTTCGGATCTTTGGCCGACCAGATCGTGATCATACCGAGCGTGATCTGCATCAGCACAAGGACGATTCCC
>JANWLI010000131.1 GCA_025450975.1 Candidatus Kapaibacterium sp.
GTTAGGGGCGGCAGGGACCCTCGGCTTCGAAACATGCCGCTCCACCGGAGCTTTAAGTCGCGTACCCACACCCCCCGGCTGACGCCGGGGGCTATCGACATGACGCTCCTACCGGAGCTAACGTAGGGGCACGCTGCGCGTGCCCTGCCACGGATGTATGCCATTTTCGATGTCTTCGGTAATCTTCAACATACAGCCATCTTCAACAAGGCACATGCAATGTGCCACTACGTGAACCCGCCTCTATCTACACCACCGAACGCCCGACCGTCCGTACGCCCGAACCCCGTCCCGGTGCATAACCCTGTGGATAAAATGTGAATAGAAAGTTACATGGGCACCTTGTGGGCACCTATGGGGACTTGCTATATTGTAGGGGGCATTGTTCTCGTTTACGAGTTAGGAGGTAGATTGAAGCGGTGTAAATTTTATCAGCAGTGGGTTGGGCGGTCGGACGTACGGACGGTCGGGCGTTCGGTGTGGCAAGGTGTAAATTTCTGCCGACGATCGGATGGCAAGTATCGACATGCGGATGTGTATAGCTACATCGTAGTAAACAAAGGAGTTAACTACCCATGATTCAGGAAGGTGTAAATTTGGTTAGGCGGTCGGACGTACAGACGGTCGGGCGTTCGGGCGGCAAGGTGTAAATTCCAAACTAGCGTGTGGTGCACAACTATGTTGGTGCATATCAAGGGGTTAGCTATACATGTTTGGGAGGTGTAACTTTGACCGGGATTGGAAGGATTAAAAGGATGACCAGGATGGGTGTAAATTTCAGCGGTCTACAAGACGTGTAAATTCCCGACTATCGACTATTGACTATCAACTATCGACTTCCCCAACCCCTACTCTTCGGGAGTCACACTGTTTCCTTCTTCGACGAGCCAAAGATCGACGGAGCTGCCTTCGCTGACCAGATCTCCGGCAGTAGGATAGGTCTCGATGATCGTACCCGCCAATCCTTCCCCAGGCTGAGCAGTACGATTTCCGACTGAGAGGCCGACGGACGAAAGACGCCGAATCGCTTCTTCAAGCTTTACGCCGAGAAGCGATGGGACTGCCACGAGTCCCGTACGCGGACCTTGCGATACGTAAAGGGTTACCTGTTTTGCTGCGGAGATCTTCTCTCCGGCTCTCGGGATCTGGCGGAAGACGATGCCGCTCGGTGAAGAATCGGTAAAGACTAACTCTGTCTTTGCAAGTTCGAGATTGGCGCGCACAAGATTAATGCGGGCATCTTTGAGATTAAGGCCGATGAAGTTCGGTACGATGACCATCTCTTTGCCGCCGGAGATAATAAGGTAGACTTTGCGGCCGGGCTTCGTCTCATCGCCGCCTTCGGGTGTCTGGCGCATGATCGTCCCCTCTTTGGCTTTGTCGCTGAACTGGGTTTCATAGCGGATCGGATCGTACCCGGCTTCCTCGAGCATGGTGACGGCTTCGTCGGCTTGCAAGCCGATAACTTTCGGGACAACGCCGACTTCTCCGCGCTTCACGTAAAGCGGCATGATCAAGAGATCCATTAGGAGGAGAAGGGCAAAAAGCGATACCAGAACAATGGCTGCGATCTTCAGCCATTTGTAACGGCGCCGTTTTAGCTGTTCCTGCTTCTGCGAGGGCGTTGAGACTTCCGTCATAGGTGCTGGAAAATAGAACACCTTAATGAAACGCAGCGTTTACTCAATCCGTAGGAAGTTGAATCTGTGCCAAAAGGATCGTACATACTGTTTTTCCTCCTGACAACCGGCGTTTTCGCCATGTTGCAGTACTTTGTCTTCCGGCAACTCCGCCGCTATATCCGGACCTACTTCCCCGATAAAGCTGCGAAATGGCTGCCTGCTGCTAAGTGGGTATTCATTATAATGAATATTCCGGTCGTTTTGATGTACTTCCGCCGCCAGCTTGCGGCCGAGCTTCCAACTGTAACCAACATCATACTGTATCCGTACACAGTTTGGGTATTCCTCCTTATATCCTGGACCCTGATCCTGATCCCTGTTGTGGCTGTAAGGGTCCTGCGAACGAAATTTTCAAGTAACTTGGTGAAATAAAGGTAGATAATGTCATTAGCAATCGAGCAGAATCCTTCGAGTGGTGCGCTTACCCGCCGTAAATTTTTACATCTTGGCGTCCTTGGCGTTACAGGCCTGGCAACCGTAGGCTGTGTAGCAGGAATTTCAACGCGCAATGATATCGAGATGACGGAGCGCACGATCAAGATCCCGAATCTGCCCGAGTCGTTTAAAGGAATGACGATCGCCTTCACCAGCGAGATTCATTCCGGTCCGGACATGAATGCTGACGGCCTGCGCGAAGTCGTTGCAGCGATCAACTCGGTAAAAGCCGATGTGATCATGCTGCCGGGCGATTTCGTCTCGATGCACCGCAATGAGATCCCGGCGATCGCCGAGACCTTCCACGAGTTGAGTGCGCCGATGGGAGTCTTCGCAACGACCGGTAATCATGAGTTTTACGTCGATGCCGATATGACAAGCGCCGTGCTTGAAAGCTGCGGTGTAAAAATGTTGCGCAACGAGAATGTTGCGCTCGAACGTAACGGCGAAAAGTTGTACATCCTCGGTGTCGACGATGTCGATGCCGACTCCGTAGCAAATTTTGTCGAAGGCAAAACTGCCTCGCATATCGATGAGTTATTCCGCGGCGTTCCTGATAATGCCGCAACGATCCTCCTCAATCACAAGCCGTACCGTTTTGACGAGTACGCAATGACAAATGTCGGCCTGATGCTTTCCGGCCACACGCATGGCGGCCAGATCGTCTTCGCACGTATTGCAGGCGAAACCATATCGCTGAGCCGCATTGCGTCGAAGTATGTTGCCGGTCTCTACCAGATCGAAGAGAACGGTAAACAGACGCAGATGTACGTCTCGCGCGGCATCGGCACCGTAGCGCTTCCGATGCGCTTTAACTGCCCGCCGGAGATTACGCGTATTACATTAGCGTAAAGTCTCCAAACCCGCGTCCAATCAGGGTTTTTGTGGCATGGTTTGTGAGATAGATTCCCTTGCATGTTGCCCACAACATTCAACCACAGGAAGGGAATATATGAAAGCAAATATCCTTATTAGTGCGATCGCTGCCGGGTCTGCAATCACCGCAGGAATCCTTGCTTACCTCAACAGAGAAAAGCTGCCAAGCTGGCGATCAGTTAAAAAAAAAGCGGCCGTAATGCTCGATCGGCGAGAAAAGCTTCCGGAGCGGTACAACTACGATCACCTTCGCTTCGGCGGGCTCGAGTAAAAGTGTCCTCTCCTCGTTCGGGGTCGGCACGGCGTACTCACACTTGAGAACGGCCTGCCGGCCGTGTGGTAAGAGGCGATATCTGTGGGATATCGCCTCTCGTTATTCACTTGTAACATCTATCGTATCCACCCCGTACCTTTATGTATAGAAATCTTCATCACACATTATGTCATCTTGCGACAACTTCACAACCACTAACAGTACAATCAACATATGAATACGCAAGATCCGTATCGCGAGCTTTCTTCACTGAAGAACCGCAAAGAGTATCCCGGGTACGAAGACTTCGTACCGTATCGCAGCGATTGGCGCTATAGCATTGGCTTCTTCTCGTTGCTCATGGTAGGAGCTATCGTCTATGGCTATTGGAAATTCGAATCCGCGCCAAAGCAAGTTGCCGTTGCAGCGCCAGTGACGAAAGTCGCTGTCAAAGCTGTAGCACCGGCTGCAACGCCTGCCGGGCGTCAGGCTTCAGTAGTAGAACCTGCAAAGCAAACGCAGGCAGTGGCTGCAAAGCCGCAGGCCGCAGTCTCAGGCAAGCAAACGAATAACAAGCTTACGACCCCTCTTCCCGAACCGCAAAAACAACCAGAGCCGATGAAAACGGTTACCGGACCTCCGGGCCACCGCTAGTCGCCGGATTTGGCATGATTTATGTCCACCAGGGACAACGTGTTCATTATTTATTTATAGGAGACACCGATGAAAAAACTACTGCTTAGCTCAGTCGTTGCAGGTGCAGTCGCTGCACTGGCTTACAACAAAAGAAGGAAACGCTTTGAACTCGATACCTTGAAGCGCAGATCGGCTAACTTACTTGACCAGGTCGAAAAGTATGGCCGTGATCTTCACCTGATTCGCTAAAAGTTTATCTCCATACAAGATGAGTTTTGCAAGTTCATAGCTTGCAAAATAAGAAGGGTGCCCCTCGATTTTTAGGATTTATAGATTTCGCGAAATCGCATTGCAGTCCATAAGCATACTTCCCATAGATCAGCCGCCGGCATACCGGTGGAGGGAATCGTCTGCATATAACTTGGCGGACCGTATTCCGGCGTTACGCTGCAGATAACGCCGCCGCGGCCGCGCTGTATCTCGACATATTGTTTCCACCACTTTTCGAAGCGCCCCTGATGCGCCTCCCATTCCCTCACCCGAGGGTCCGGCACCTGCGGACCGTTCTCATACCCCACCCTGGCATGAAGATGTACCGATCGCTGCAAGGCCATCTGTACCGCCTCTTCATGATCATCAAGCATCGACTCAGTCACGCAACACCAGTGGCTCAAGTCGATATTGAGCTTGAGGTCAGGCAATTCTTTTAGCAATGCCAGGGTATTCATCGGACTAAAGAGCGGCCGCCTGCGGTGCGTCTCATGAGCAACATGGATACCATATTCCTGTTCAACTTTAAGAGCATAGTTGAAGAACGTGACCTGCTCATCAAATGACATCAGGTCACGTCCAGCATGAGCAACGATCTTCTGCGGCGAATACGAAGCAGCCAGTTCGACAAGTCGCTTGAAGGATTCGTAATGATCGCCTTCCGTATAGATGAGCGGAATGTAGTCGAGGCTGTGATCTGTGAGCAGTTGACGGAATTGATCGCGATCAGCGATCTCTTCGCAAGCACTTTCAACTCCGTCATATCCTGCAATTGAGATTTGGCTAAGCTGATCTCGGATCGCACCAGTCATTCCCCAGAGCGATTTGTAGACCTTAAGCTGCATCGATAAGATCAGTCTATACCGAATTCAAGTCGCGCAGTAATGGAAGCCTTCTTCTGCTTTGAGCTTGTATTGAAGGTACCGCCATACGAGAACTCTTCATCTTCGGAGAACGGCGCCGTTATCTGGAAGACGCCCATGGCAGCGTTGCGCAGGCCGCCAAGTCCGCCGCCGGCATTTTCGGCAATGGTCTCGGCTCGCTTGCGAGCATCGGTCGCAGCTGCGGCAAGCATGTCTACTTTCAGCTGGGCAAGCTTCGTATAGTAGTAGCGAGGAGCGTAAGATTCAAACTCGATCCCCATGTTGAGCAACTCTGTTACTTCGCGGGCGATCAGCTCGATCTTATCGACAGCGTTCGATTCGATCGTTACAGTCTGGGAAAGGAAGTAGCCATCGAATACTCTATCGACTTGTACACCTTTATCGTTAAAGACGCCTCGATATTCCTTATTCGAGTTGACGGCGCTAAAGGTGATCTGCTTCGGATCGACTCCTTTGGCAACCAGATACTGCCGGATGCTTTCCGCATCTTTCTTAAGCGCAGCATAGGCTTCCTGCACGGTCATCGAGCGGCGAGTATAGGATCCGCTCCAGACGACGAGATCGGATGCGAACTCCTTTTCTGCAAGACCGACGACCTTGATCATCTTCTTGGTCTCATGGGTTTTACGCCACGTATTGCCAAGGACGACTGCTGCGATAACGATCGCGACAGAAAAAATCAGAGCACTTATCCAGTAACGTATCATATGGAAGTTTTTCAAATATATGAAGAAATCCGATCTGCCTCAAACTGGCCTGACCGGAGTCCTTCTTAGGCCGCTTCCAACATTATCCAAAAACTGATCTTCTAATGCGACGGTACCGCCTACAAAATGTTTCAGAACAACTCGCCTGGTCGCCGGAAGAGATCTGTCCGCAACCCCATCCGCGGCTGCCGCAGGTTATACTTGCTGGAAAGCGACCTGATCAGCGTATGCATGAAATGGGCATAGCCGCCGGTGCCGGTCATACGAGTCCCGAACTTGGAATCGTTGTTCCGACCGTCGCGGATCATCCGGACCCGTGTCATGACGCGATTTGCTTTCTCCGGCACATGGGTTTCCAGCCAGTTGATGAAGATCGGCTCGACAGCAAGCGGAAGCCGCAGGATCGTATGCGTTACGAACGTCGCACCGGCATCGCTTGCCTGTTTGAGGATATTGGGTACTTCATTATCATTCAACCCCGGAATGATCGGCCCGACCATCACACCGATCGGAACGCCGGCTTTCGCTAGTCCTTCCATCGCCTTGAGCTTCATCTTCGCAGTTGATGTCCGGGGCTCAAGCGTCCGACGAAGCTCGGGATCCAGCGACGTCACCGAAATCAGAGTACTGACAAGATTCATGCTCGCCATCTCTTTTAGGATATCGATATCTCGCATGATCAAAGCATTCTTCGTTAACATGCTTACCGGATTCCGGTATTCGAGGAATACCTCGAGAACCTGTCGCGTCAGCTTGTACTTCCGCTCTGCTGGTTGATAGCAATCTGTGTTGCCGCTCATCATGATGCTTTGCGGGATCCACTTCGGATCGTCGAATGCCTTCCGCAAGAGACGCGGTGCATCATGCTTGACCATGATCTTCGATTCGAAATCGATGCCGGCATTGAAGCCGAGGTACTCATGGTACGGCCGAGCCCTGCAATAGGCGCAGCCATGTTCGCAGCCTCGATAGACGTTGATCGAGTAATCCATGCCGACATCCGGACTATTATTCTTGAAGAGGATCGATTTAGCATTGTCGGTATAGAATTGGGTTTGAATGACGGGAAGTTCTTCGGCTATTGTACCCCATTCGTCGTCAAAGGAGGCGTAGCTTGTCGATTCGAAGCGATTCGTAATTTCTGATATGGTACCGCGCATAGTTTCTTATAGGTGCCTATTAAAGCACCAGCAATATAGATATATTACTGCTGCGATACAAGGTGCCCATCAAAGAATTCTTGAAATTATCCTGCGCTCTGTTGCTCTATTTCTTGTTGTTTTATGGGTTTATGGTCTTGTGATACATTTTGAAGAAATTTACGTATCTTTGTACTGCGTTCCTCTGTGCTGTAACTGAGGAATGAGTTATAATGATGTGACGGTATGATTCGGGCAACTGAGTTATGCCGTCATTTTTTTTGTATCATATATAATCCTCCACACATAATTTAATATGGAATCCGGCAGTTTTTATGCCACCCGTTTGTTAATAATAGGTGGTTACAACTCGACAACTATCCGCCGGCGAACTTTTGCTTGGCGTGTTTGCAAAACTTTCCAGACGTTTGGAAAAACTTCGGCGCAAAGCTCGTGATAACGCCGACTCCGAAGACGTTCACCAGATTCGCACGACTCTTCGCAAAACTCGAGCCGCCCTCTCGCTTTTCAATCCGCTCATTGTCGTTCCGAAAGCCCTGACCGATAAGCGGCTTGCAGACGTGGCCCGCAGGTTTGGCAAGAAACGCGATAACGATGTTCTCATTGAGAAGTTTAGCGAAATATCGGTAGCCGTTGGAAATGAACTCAAGCCTGTCAAGCAAGTCCGGAGGGAATTTGACAAGCAGAATAAAAAGGTGTCGAAGCAAATAGTGAAGGCTCTGGAAAGTAAATCCTTCAAACATATTCTTGAACAGCTTGACAAATGGATTGCCTATCCGAAGTTCCGAGGTGAAAGCGACGAGATCGCCGCTGAACGTCTTCCGGAGCTTCTACAGCCTGCAATGGAAGTTGTAAAGTCCCATGCAGCATGGCAGATCCTCGAAGAACTTGACCTTGCGCATGATCTGGAGTCGCTACTCGAAGCCGAGCCTGGCGATACGATCCACGATCTTCGCAAGTCGGCTAAGATGCTGCGCTACCAGCTGGAGTTTGCCGCCAACGTTCCTGGCCGTTCGTATGTCAAGATCCTCGGTCCATTAGAAGATCTACAGGATCATCTTGGCGTCGTCCAGGATATGCGAGTACTCAATACATTCCTTCATACATCGCTCGGAGATTCCTGGACTGACGAACTTCCCGCTCTTCGGCAGAACCTCCTTGCAACGATCGGCGCAAACATCTTCGAAGCGAAGAGGCTCGGATCTCAGATCCGGCGGATGCTCTGATGGCTACCGGTACCGGCTATAAAATGCGCGGAGCAACTCCGTCTCGCCGGGATACTCGTGGTGCTCGATCGCGGTGATGAGGCCATCGGCGACGGTGACGATCTGGTAGGACTTGAAGTCATGCCACTTGTGACCTTTGCGGATCTTATCAAGGAAATCGATCTTATAGATCCCGTCGGCAGTCTCTTCAACATTCGATGAGTAGACAACCTCATCGTAGACCTTCTTCGACTGCTCGAAATTCTGCCGGTAAATATTGATCACGTAGTCCCGGCCCTGGTACTTCCCTTCGGCATACTGGTATTTACACTCTTCGGCCAGCAGCGCCGCTGCTTCGTCATACTTTGAGCCGTCGATCAGCGCGGCAAAGTTCTGTGCTATGTTCGTTTCCATACTATGCAAATTTCCACGCCTTTTTTTAGGGTCAGGTATCGTGGATGTAACTGTCAATTTGGCATGTCCGAACAAATTTACACGCTCTGGTTGAGGGGTACGTAAGTCCTTATTTTAAGCCGACCTAATTGTGCACACCACAGATGTCTCTTGCCATCTTGTCAGGTGCCGGACCTTGGAGAATCGCCCCTATACGTGTCAATGGACTACAGTACAAATATACGAAATTTTAGGGCAAAATGCAAGCGGTTTGGGACAAAAAGTATATTTATTGTGGGATCCTACGCATACTGCTCTGAACGCAATGACCTCAAGGTGGGGCACTCCATGGAGTGCCCCTACCTGCTCATGATGAGTTGGTTTAAAACCTTTAGGTAGGGGCACTGCATGCAGTGCCCCACCGCGGATATACAACAATGCCACTGGATAGAGCAGCGGGCTTGCTCCGTTCACCTCCATCTACCCTCACCACTACCTTGGCATGATTTCTGCGATGCATGAATTCGTGTTCATAAAATAACTCTCCGCCATGAAGATCGTCGGACTCTCGTCTGCAACAAAATATTTCTCACGCAAACAAAGCACGCTATGATCGTTGATACATTCCGTTTCATCATTCATAGAAAGGCTCGTTATGAAGAAGTCCGTTGTGCTTGTTGTTTTGCTGCCTTTAGTATCGCAGGCCCAAATACGTTTGTGCGATACCTGTCCCGCGCCGCCGGCGATCGACCTCAGCATTCCTGAGCATCTGCTCCACAGCCAGATGGACCGCGTGCTCGGCGATACGTACTGGATGAACTCCGAAGACGCCGTGCTTGCCAACATGAACCGACGTGTCGATACGGTGCTGATGTCTGTCAACGTGCCGGTGCTGCAGCGCTTTGAGTTTATGGCGAAGATCTACCAGGTCGTCATCTCTGATTACCGCGCCGATCTTGCCAAGGCCCAGCTCGATGTGCGCAACAGCGATAACAGCGACGATCCGACGGGCTTCCTGCACCAGGCAAAAAAGAAGATCGGCGCCCGCAAGGCACCACTCAAAGATCTCATCACCGAAAAACAACGCGCCCTCTCGCGCATCATAGAATCGCGCAACAAAGAGATGGGCGAGTTGGCCGA
>JANWLI010000132.1 GCA_025450975.1 Candidatus Kapaibacterium sp.
CTAGCCACCATCCGCCACGTAGCAGAAACCGGCGTAGATTTTATCTCCGTAGGCGCGCTGACGCATTCCGTAGTGGCGCTGGATATCTCATTAGAGATGTAATCCTAATTGTCGTCGGGTTCGTAAACTTTCTGTAACTCCGTAATAAAAGTTGACAAGTATTTCGTTAGAAAATACCATTTAACCTTCATTTTTCACGAATCAAAAACAGGTCCGAAAATTGCAACGAAAGCAATCGATAAACACACTTACCCACTCTGTCTCGGAGCTAGTATGGGAACGCTCGCCTTTGAATTTTCGCAACGGAAGCTGCTCGCCGAACGAGGCGTCACTCATAACTGGCAGCGCATTATCATCATCATCATTCTCGGTTATGAAGGTCTCGGCGCTCTTGTAGGCGGCAGCTTCCTTGTTGCTTCTCCCGACGGCAGCCTCATGGATATGCCCGTCGATATCCTGCACGGCACCTTCCGCGACTTTCTTATTCCAGGCATCATCCTCTTCGCCATGGGAGTGCTCAGCATCGTCGCATTTGTAAGTACGCTACGAAGAACACCCAACGACCTACTCCTTTCCGGCATCGCCATCGCCGGATGGCTGATCTGGTACTGGATCGAGATCTCCATCCTGCTCGAAGTTCACTGGCTGCACGCCATGTGGGGACTGCCTGTAATCCCCGCCGTTGTCGCCGCACTCTCGCTTGCAACGGAACGAGATATCTCGTTGCGTAATGGCGCTCTCATCTGTGGCATTGCGGCGTCACTCCTGTATATCGTTGCCAATATCCTAGTCCCGGGCCAGTGGCCTGCCTACGATTCGGTAACGCAAACCGTCAGCGAGCTTTCTGCAATCGACGCGCCGACACGATTTTTCTGGATAGCCTTAAGCGCACCATACACACCTCTAATGATCGCTTTCGCATGGGGCGTATGGCGATCGGCCGGCAGCAATCCTAAGCTACGCATAGCCGGCTGGTTACTCATGGCGTATGGTGCGCTGGGCATCCTCTGGTTTTTCGCACCGATGCACTTACGCGAAACGATCGCAGCTGGCGGAGGTACTATTAGCGATACTATGCACCTGGTACTCGCAGGCGTAACTCAGACGATCTTTCTTCTCTCATTGGGACTCACCGCCACTGCCCTCGGAAAGCAATTCCGCAACTTCTCGATCGCAACGGTCGTGCTTATGGTCGTCTTCGGATTCCTCACCTTCCTCGAAGCACCCGGCATCGACACCGGCGCGCCAACACCAATGATCGGCGTCTGGGAGCGCATCAACATAGGCATATTCTTAGTGTGGGTGATTGTGCTCGCGTTCAAACTTCTAAAAACGGAGGAGCACAGGCATGACTAGCTAGCATTGTAATTTTGCATCATGCCACGACTTAGTTTTTTCCATCGCGAAAACCTGACCGAAGAAGAAAACCGCCGCTGGATGATCTACTGGGCGATCTACGGCGTCTCGGTCTTTGCCGCTTTCTTTACATTTGACAAACTGGGTCTCGCAGTATCCATCTGGGAAAGACTAGGCATAGCGTTAGGCCTCCTCATAATCTTCGGTACAATCTACTACCTCGACCGCAAGCGCCGCAAGAACAAACATTAACCAACCTGTCATCGGCCGTCGCTGGCGCGACTTCATGGTTTGAATAATATGCTTACCCGCCACTGGCGTGGCGGGCTAATATCGGATGTCGGCATTCGCCGACTAACCCGTAGGGACACGCCGCGCGTGTCCGCGCCTCTATCTATTTATCGATCCGATTGTAGCCGCAGGCTTTAGCCTGCGTAAATCTTTCGGCATGCCGTTGCATCGCATGTTTCCTTCGACGTCGCAGTCAGCGACAAACATTTACGCAAGCTAAAGCTTGCGGCTACCGGCCACACGCAAGTCGCGGAGCGACGACCGATAATAGCCCGCCACGCAAGTGGCGGGTAACGAAATAAATCTCGACTCCGAAGTCGCGCAAGCGACGACCGACACGCGCGTCACACGCAAACCCTAAAAAGGTACCTTCGTAAACTTCCCTGTCCCCACATACGGATACGCTTCGATCCGATAATAAAAAACCTCATTCGAAAACGCGCTGCCATCAAACTCCACCGAATGCAACCCCGCATCCTGCACACCAGGCTCGCTGATCGTCTGCATCTCCTTGCCCAACCCATCATAGATCCGAACCGTAACCCGCACAGCCTTCGGAAGCTCATAGGCGATCGTAGTCTTTGTGGCGAAGGGTTGGGGGGTTACGTGAGAATTCAATGAGGTAGGAAGAAATTGTTGCACCCATAACTTGCCAGCATTTGTCGTGTGAAGTATTAATCCCTTATCGCCAACGGCGGCACCATTTAGCGAATCAATAAAATGAACGCTGTTAAGATTTTCAATAACAGGTGACGTTTGCGCTTCCCAAGTTAAACCGCCATCTGTGGTTCTCCCAATTGCTCCGGCTTTTCCGACTGCGGTTCCATTAAGGTTATCTGAAAAGTCTATTGCAACTCCTGCTCTTCCAGCAGGAAGATACTTGCTTGAATTCCATCCAAATCCACGGTTTTCTGTTCTATATACATGGATGACATCGCTATTGGGAATACCATCTCCTCCAAACATTATTGCAGTTGTGGAATCTAAATTATCTATTCCGGAAAATGCAGCTTCTAAACATACATTAGGTGGCCTGCGAGGAAATCCAAGACTATCGTAAACAAGTGAAGCGCAACCATCGGTAACTAAAGGATACGTTTCTCCTACACCAAGCATGTGTTTGGAATCGAATACAACGAGGTCGAATATAGCACCATTTCCAGGACCGACACCCGCATTGTACCACGTTTTACCTCCATCGTATGTTCGGCACCAGCCTGTACCACCTCCACGTCCTCCAATCCCCCATCCTGTATCTTTATTTACGAAATTTATTCTACGTGCGCTTGAAGGCAATGCTCGTTCAGTCCAAGTTTCGCCGGCATCTTCAGTATAATAAAGCACAGTGAGTCCATTCACCCAACCTATTCCGGAATTTAAAAAGAAGAAATGCCCCCATCCTGTACCTACATCGGGGGGGCCAAATGGCATCCAAGTTTCACCTCCATTGGTAGTTCGATAAAAATGGTCTCCTCCGGCAGTGTACCCAGTATCTCGACTTGTAAACTGTACGTTCCCCAATGTGTGAGAAACTCCTGCGCTTTGCTGGTACCATCCAAGCTTTGTCTCTTGCGACACCGCCTGCCTGACATGTGCAAGATCAAGAAGCAATACACTAATGAATACGAATAGGATTTTCATTGATGACACATTCAATCGCGCACTAAGATAACACCGCCAACGCAATAACCCACCGCAAATCTTCATGCCCACCGTCGAAATGCAACCGTAGGGGCACGCTGCGCGTGCCTTGCTTCAGAAAGCGCATAATCATGGGGCCGATTTCCATGCATCAATATACTACCGCCGCATCCCCGCATGGCGCAGCCATGCGAAAAGCGCCGTAGGGCGCGACATGTCGGTAGCCCCCGGCGTAAGCCGGGGGTAATGCAGGACAGAGATCATCAAGCCCCGATAGGGGCGACATGTCACCGACGCTTCGTTACATGCCGCTCCTAGCGGAGCTGGATCAAACCGTAGCGTTCTTTCATGCACATACATGCTGCTATTTCCGAAGACGCGCCGTGGCGCGTCTCTACTGCGTCGTTGTTGGTTGTCGCATCACACATGCATGCACCCCAACAAATTTTTCGTAATCACATTTTGTTTTATATCTGGCTATGAAAACGTTGCTGCATTTTCTCTCTTTCGAACATCTCGCTACCAACTAACACCTATCAACTACCAACTCCCGTGATGTGCACTGCGACATCGTTGCAAATAAAGGACTTAGCTACCCATGATCGGGCGGTCGGACGGTCGGACGGTCGGGCGTTCGGAGGTGTAAATATTGGCAGGCTACAAGACATCAGCGGATTCTTCGCTGTCGCTCAGAATGACGGCAAGTGCACAGCTACTCCGTTACTAACAAACGACTTACATACCCCTGATTTCGGAGGTGTAAATTAATTATGCCTCTAAACTCCCTCACCCATACTATCTGCGCCCTCTCCACCCCGCCGGGCAAAAGCGCCCTGGCGATGGTTCGCATGACCGGCGCCGACGCCATCTCGATCGCGGCGAAAATCATTCGTGAGCCAGAGGAGCTGTTCGTCGCGCAAGGCGGCGCTACGATCTACACCGATGTGCTCGGCAAATCGGGCGAAGCGCTCGACGATGTCATCGTCACCGTATTCCGCGCTCCGAAAAGTTTTACAGGCGAAGATGTTGTCGAGATCACAACGCACGGTTCGGAGTTGATCGCAACCGAAGTTGCAAATCTTCTTGCATCGCACGGCGCTCGTCTTGCCGAGCCCGGAGAATTTTCTCGTCGCGCTTGGATGAACGGCAAGATGAGTCTCGAAGAAGTTGAGCAGATCGCACTGCGAGTCGATGCATCATCGGAACAAGCGCTGCACAACGCCGCAAATGTTGTGCGAAGAAAATTCGAACGACTGCGCAGCGCATACGATACTGTGATCGAAGCACTCGCACTTGTTAATGCCGAGATCGACTTCGGCGAATCGGATCATATCGATGCAACCGGCTTCACGGCTAAGCTTGACGAGACAAAACAAATTTTGCAAGACCTCGTGGAAGCCGCAGAGAATAAGGCTTTGGACAAGGGCTACATCTCCGTCGCACTCGTCGGTCCGCCGAATGTTGGCAAGAGCAGCATCTTCAATGCGCTGCTTCGCTATGAGCGAAGTATCGTCAGTCACATTCCGGGCACGACGCGCGATTATGTCGAAGCGTATATGGCGCTGCATGGCAGACGTATCAAAGTTATCGATACTGCCGGTATTAGATCTGCAAGTGACGAGATCGAATCGCGCGGCATCGCACTCGGCTCCGAAGCGCAACAGGATGCCGATATCGTTTTGCGAATTACCGATCCTGCAACGCGCAACGTCGCAGCGCAGCCGAATGAAACGCTCGTCCACAATAAATGCGACGTCGACAATTTTACAAACGGCAGTTGTATTTCGGCGCTTGACGATAGCATCGAAGCGCTCGTCACATTTCTTGAATCGACCATCGACGCGTTCGACACCGGCTCCTCCAGCCTTGCCATCTCCGGCAGTGAAGCCGAACGCCTGAGAAATGTGTTAGCAAAACTCTGGTCAATTTCTCCCGAAGAAGAACCGACCCTTATCGCCGAGCAACTGCGCTCGGCAAGCGAGCAGATCGGCGAATTAGTCGGATTAAACGCTGGAGAAGAGAGTTTAAGCTATATATTTAGTAAAATGTGCATAGGGAAATAGAGTATTCTATTTTTATGCGCATAATTAAGTTTCCACGTGGAAAATCTATTTGCAGACGTCATAGTAGTTGGCGGCGGGCATGCCGGAATCGAGGCTGCCGCAGCCATCCACCGCATGGGACTCACCGTGCGGCTTTTGACGTTGAAGGCAGATAAGGTTGGCGAGCTATCCTGCAACCCTGCGATCGGCGGAACAGCAAAAGGTCAGGTCGTCAAGGAGATCGATGCACTAGGCGGTCTGATGGGTGAAATTACCGATGAGTGCACGTTGCACTTTCGGATGCTCAACAAGTCCAAAGGCCCGGCGATATGGTCGCCCCGGGCTCAGGTATCGAGAAGCCAGTATCCGATGATCGCCCAGCGAAAGCTTCGGGAGCTGGATCCGGAAATGATCGTCGAAGCCAACGTCCGGAAGCTCTGGATCGAAAACGGCAAGATAAAGGGTGTAAATTTAGAAAACGGCGAAAAACTGCAGGCAAAAGCCGTTATCATTTGTGCCGGCACCTTTCTGAATGCCGTCATGCATACTGGCGTCTCGCAGACGATCGGCGGCCGCTTCGGCGAAGAACCGACCTTCCTGGCAACTGAGCCTGAAGGAGTCCTGCAGCTCAAGACCTTCCGCCTCAAGACCGGAACACCTCCAAGAGTATCCTGGAAAAGCATCGACAAAGATGCCCTCGAACCGCAACCCGGAGACGAGACCATCACTCCATTCTCCAGCCGAACAGGTGTAAAAGTTGAGAACAAGATCCATTGCCTGATAACCTATACGAACCAGGCAACCCATGACGAGCTGGCAAAAGGCTTTGTCGACTCACCGATGTTTACCGGACGGATCCAGGGTAAGGGCCCGAGGTATTGTCCCTCGATCGAGGACAAGGTAACCCGATTCTCGGAAAAGCCACAGCATCATATATTCCTCGAGCCGGAGGAAGATGGTGGAGACACGGTATATGTTAATGGCTTCTCCACACGCCTGCCGGCCGACGTCCAGCTCATGGCGCTCCGGACCATCAAAGGCCTGGAGAATGTCGAGATGCTGCGTCCCGGGTATGCCGTCGAGTACGACTACTTCCCGGCCTACCAGCTCCACCATACCCTCGAAAGCAAGTTCGTCGAAGGCCTCTATTTTGCCGGTCAGGTAAATGGTACCTCCGGCTACGAAGAGGCCGGAGCCCAAGGTATAGTCGCCGGAATCAACGCTGCGGCGAAAATTAAGGGTGTAAATTCTTTCCATCTTGGGAGAGAGGAAGCGTATATCGGAGTCCTGATCGACGATCTTATTAATAAGATACAGGAAGAGCCATACCGGCTATTTACCTCCAGCGCCGAGTACCGGCTAATGCTCCGCCAGGATAATGCCGACCTGAGGCTATCGGAAAAGGCTCAGGAATATGGTCTGATAAGTCAGACCCAATATGAGAAGTTTAGAGCTAAGAAAGATCTGATCGAATCTGCAGTTACCTTTTTAGAGAAGGAAAGGATCGGAGCTGGAGATGCTCGGAGGTCGGTAAAAGACTACCTGATATCAAGCCGTCTATCCTTTGAAGCTATTGCAAGCGAACTCGATATTCCGGAAAAGCTCACGATATTCATTTCAGATCCCGAACTCCTTGCCTGCCTCGATGCTGAGATCAAGTATAGCGGATATATCCGTCAGCACCTGAACCAGATCGAACGGGTACGTCAGAACGAGGGACGGAATATCCCGGGTAATTTTGTCTACGATAAGCTTATCGCTTTAAGTACGGAAGCACGGGAAGTTCTGCAGAAGGTACGGCCGGCGACGGTCGGGCAGGCCTCACGGCTTCAGGGAGTAGCTCCAACTGATATTTCTATTCTACTTGGAGCACTTAACTAGAGGTTCCACGTGGAACAAGCGTGTAAATTATAATTATACGTACAAATTTTATAATAAATAGCAATTTTGAGTCAAATTCTGTTTGATGAGATCAAGAATTTGTCGACGGAGCAGCGTAATCCCCTGTCGATGAATCTTGACGAGCTTGATAGCCGCCAGATCCTCGAGTTGATCAACTCAGAGGACGCAAAGGTCGCGGCTGCAGTACGGGCCGAGATCCCGGCGATCGAGCGCGTAGTGCTACAACTCAAAGATATTTTGCAATCGGGCGGAAGGTTGTTCTATGTTGGCGCCGGCACCAGCGGCCGCATGGGAGTTATCGATGCTGCCGAATGTCCTCCGACATTTGGGTCGGACCCGAACCAGATCCAGGGAATTATGGCTGGCGGACACCATGCAGTCTTTAAATCCCAGGAAGGCGCTGAAGATAAAGAAGATAAGGGCGCCGAGGAAATGACCGAACTTGGAATTGACAGCAACGACATGGTTATCGGCATTGCGGCCAGCAAGAGGACTCCATTTGTAATCGGAGCGTTGAAGAAAGCGCATGAACTTGGCGCCGCAACGGTCCTTCTCACCACGAATCCCAGAATTTCGATCGAGACAAGTTATTTGTTTGAAGCGATCTGTCCGGAAGTTGGCCCGGAAGTCCTTATGGGCTCAACCCGCATGAAATCAGGGTTGGCGCAGAAGATGGTCCTGACAATGATCACGACGACGACGATGGTACTCCTGGGCAAAGTCTATGAAAATATGATGATCGACCTGGAGCTCACCAACAAAAAGCTCACCGAGCGGGCGAAACGGATCATTATGATGGCGACGGACTGTGACTATGAAACTGCGGCCGATCTGCTGGAAAAAAGTGAGGGGCATGTTAAAACCGCTATCCTAATGAAAAACCGTAACTTAGGGATAGAAGAGGCCCGGAATCTCCTTGAAAAGGCCCAAGGATTCGTAAAAAAAGCACTCTTTTTATAAAAAAATCTTCACTTTGCTATTGTTTTTCCCAAAAAGAGTATTATATTTGTATTCAAGTGGTGGAAAGTGGGGATATCTGTTGAAAATTGATGGCGGCCTGGGGTGAGGGGGCAAACATGCTTCAGGCGCTTTTATTGAGAGATATTCCCCTTCCACGCTTTTTATTCCAGCCCCAACTTCGAAGCGAATGTCAACTTTCAAAGGCAGCGATATTTATGCAGTCGACGCAAAAGGTCGCGTCAGCATCCCTGCAAAAATGCGTCGCCATCTGAATCCGGAAGCCCGGCAAACATTCGTCGTTTCGCGTGGCCTTGAAAAATGCTTATATGCCTATCCGCTCGACGAGTGGAATAAGCTCGAGATCAGCATCAGGTCGCTCCATCAATCGAACGATCGCGACCGGTTCTTTCTCCGAATGCTGATGCAGTGGAGCGAAGAGATTACCATGGATGCCCAATCACGATTACTCATTCCCCACGCGCTTCTCGATTTTGCAGAAATTAAAAATGAAGTGTATATCGTCGGAGTCCTGGACCATATCGAACTATGGAACACCCAGAACTTCAAACGATATATGGAGTCGATGAAAAAGAGTTATGAGTCTGTAGCAGAGGAAGTACTCGGCGTTCAGGCGAAGTAAGCCAAGTTCATTGACAATGGGAAGCGATTATCACGAACCGGTACTGCTTCGTGAAGCGATCGAAGCTCTGGCAATTGATCCGACCGGCATCTACGTTGACGCAACCCTCGGTGGCGGCGGCTATACCGAAGCAATTGCTTCGAGACTTTCGACCGGCAAGATATACGCCTTCGATACAGATCCCTATGCGCTCGACTATGCCGCTAAACGGCTATCGGAGCTGCGCGATCGAGTGGTCATTATCAACGACAACTTCCGCGAGCTGCGCGAAGCGCTTGGCAAACACGGCATCGAGATGATAGACGGCATCGTCTATGATCTTGGCGTCTCAAGCCATCAACTCGATACGGCGAGCATTGGACTTAGCTATCGGATCGATGCTCCGCTCGATATGCGGCTCGATCCACGGCTCAAGAGCAATGCGCGGGACCTGGTCAACAATGCATCGGTAGCAGAGTTGGCAACGATCTTCCGGAAGTATGGCGAAGAGCCGTTTGCAGGAAGGATCGCAAGACGAATTGTTGAAGCGAGAGCAGGCAACCCTCTTGAGACCACTCATGAGCTAGCGGCGATCGTATCGACCGGTATCAGGGAAGATAAAAAGAATTCGGTGCTTTCGCGGATCTTTCAGGCGCTGCGCATTGCAGTCAATGAAGAACTCGAAAGTCTTGAACTTTCACTACAGCAAGCAATTGATTTAACCAAAGGCGGCGGCCATATCGTCGTCATCAGTTACCATTCGCTTGAAGACCGGATAGTGAAAGAGCTGTTCCGGAGAGAGTCGGCTCCGTTAGCAGAGGAAGGATCGTTGAAGTCTCTACGATCATCAATCGATTTTGATCTGGCGCGTCTCGTTCTTCAAACGAAGCGACCGGTCGTTCCGGATCAGGAAGAACAATCACGCAACCCCCGTTCGCGAAGCGCGAAGATGCGGGTTGCACAAAAGCGTACATGACTAATCTTGTCTATACTCCCCGGGCTCGTGGAATCGCCTCTAATGAGCCGATCGGCTCTCAACGTCCCTATGACGATTTCCCCGAACTCCCCGCGGATGAACCCAAAATTAGTATAAAGAAGAAAAAACCACAAGGTGAGACGGTTGAGAAGGTCATCAAACGCATTCCGACCTTCTACGTCATCATTTTTTTTACGGTGATCACATCCTGTGCAGTCCTGATCGTCTGGAATACATTGCAGGTGAATCAGCTGACATATCGTAAGTCCGCACTTGAATCAAAAATTGAACTTCAAGAACAGCGGATCATAAAGCTAAAGGCTCACGAGATGCGTCTGGCAGCGCCTGACCGCATTCGTGAATTGGCTTTGACGAAACTGAAAATGACAGAATCGACAAGCGAGGATGAGATAATCGTTCAGTAATATAGGAAGCATCGTGCCCCCGTGCGTTCAGCAGGCTCAACATCTGGCTATGAATCCCGCAGTGGTGCTCACGTACCGCAGGTCCTCGCTCGCACTCATGATGAATCCGGTCCGAAGTATAACGGTAAGATCTCCGCACCGCCGTTCTCCGAACACCAGGAAAGCAAGTGGCATCAGCGCCTCATCGATCGCTTCTTTGCGCCTTCGGAGCCCCGTGATCCAATGCGCACGAATGGTCGGCTCTACATTATACTAGCCTTCTTCCTCATAGGGTTTGCAACGATCGTCGGCAAGCTCTTCAAAGTGCAGGTCGTTGACCATGATGAACTGGCCGAACAAGCTGCAAACCAGTATCGCACACAGATCGTCCTTCCGGCGCGTCGTGGAGTTGTTCGCGATCGCAATGGTATCATCCTTGCCTCAAATGCATTCGTCGTCAAGTTCGCTGTTGACCCGAAGGAAATTAAGGACAAAGAGAAGCTGGCTGCAAAATTTTCATCTGTATTTGATAAGCCAAAGGAGCATTATCTAAAGCTTTTCTCTGATCCACAGCGTCGATATATAGTCGTTGAGCGCGACGTTCCACAGGAAATAGCGGCATCCTTCGATGGTATCAAGGAACGTGGGCTCCTCCGAGAAGTCGACCAGCGACGTCATTATGCTTTTGCTGAGCGGGCATCCCATATCGTAGGATTCTCAAGTAAAGACGGCCGAGGACTTGCCGGCATCGAAATGTTCGCCGATAAGCTTCTTCGTGGAAACGACGGATACGCCATCATGCAGCGCGACGGTCGCGGCGGGCTTCGTCCGGATGTTGACTACGACGAGCAGTCTGCACTCAATGGCGACGATATCAACCTGACAATCGACGAACGTATCCAGCTTCGGACTGAAGCTGCACTGCGCCGAGGCGTTGAGCGTGCCAACGCTATGGCAGGCATCGCAATCGTCATGGATCCACGCACGGGCGAAATCCTGGCGATGGCAAACATGCCGGATTTTGATCCCAACGACTTCTTCTCAGCATCGAATGACATGCTGCGCAATCGTGCGATCACCGATGCGTTCGAGCCAGGATCAACTATTAAAGTTTTGACCGCTGCCATAGCACTGGAAGAGAAAGCATTTAAGACAACAGATAAGATCAACGCGGAAAATGGCACCTGGACGATCGAAGGCGGCGCTAAAATAAAAGATAGTCACCCCTATGGCGCATTGACCTTCCGTGCAGCACTCGAGAAATCGAGCAACGTCTGCTTTGCTAAAATATCGGACAAAATTGAGCGGAGAAAGTTCTACAAGTACATGCGGGATTTCGGATTTGGCGTCCTCTCCGGGATTGATCTGCCAGGTGAGGTCAAGGGCAATTTCCGTAAACCCGACCGTTGGAGCGTCAACTCTAAGCGATATGTATCCTTCGGATATGAAATGACTGCAACGCCGATCCAGCTAGCTGGCGCCTACGCAGCAATCGCCAATGACGGCGTAATGATGAAGCCGTACCTGGTTTCCAAGCGGACAACTCCGAGTGGCGATGTTACCGATATTCAGCCGCAAGAGCTTCGCCGAATTGTAAGCCCGGAAGTAGCACAAACGATTCGAAGCATTATGCAAGGCGTGGTCGACTCCGGTACCGGAACAACCACCAAGATCAAAGGTGTCGCGATCGCCGGGAAGACTGGTACGGCACAGCAGCTTGTCAACGGGCGCTATTCAAAGCAACATTATACATCGAGCTTTATAGGTTTCTTCCCTGCCGATAAGCCGGAGTATGAGATTCTGGTAATCCTCCGTTCGCCGCGAAACGGTTACTATGGTGGTGCTGTCAGCGCTCCGATATTTCGGGAGATCGCAACTGGCATTCTCGATATGAATGGTAAGCTTCCGGTGGAAGCGAGAACCAGTACGCCATTTCTCACTACGGCTGCACCGGTTGATGGTGGCGCCGCACCAGAGATCGAGGAGCCAATTATAACTGAGAAAAGTGATGAGCGCGAGCTGCCTAATGTCCGTGGCATGAGCGCCGACCTTGCACGGTCTATCCTGGCAAGCCAGGGATATAGTGTAACCCAAAGTGTACCTGCCGGCATCGTCGAGCAGGTTGAATTAGTCAAAGATGGATCCGTCAAACTGATCGTCCGGGCACAAGAGTCTCAGGAGCTGAAACGAACCCTCTCCGAGGTTCCAAACTTCATCGGTATGCCGATGGCCCGTGCGATCAAATTCTCTGCATCGACCGGAATAGGCATCCGCCTCTCCGGCAGTGGTTCAGTCGTCAGACAAGAACCTGAACCCGGTGCTGCACTTACAACGGAGAAAGCCATCGTCACGCTTTTCGGTGAAGAATAGCATTGCTATGATCGCACCGAAAGTACGAACCCCAAGGGCGTAAGCTCTGGGAAGGTTTCGGAAAAGAGCATCGTTCTTTGACAAATGGAATTAAGTAAGCTCACGCGGCAAAGAGAGATCGGCATTCGCGCCATTTATGGCTCGCAGAATGCCGATCTCTCGGACCCGCAATACGATTCCCGAAAGGTGAAGCCAAACTCCACCTTCTTTGCTATTCGCGGATTTGCTGCAGACGGTCATCATTTCATTACTACTGCAATTGAAAAAGGGGCGACAACGATTGTCCTCGAAGACGAAGCCTTTCTTCAGCAAACGAGCGAGATTACACAAATCGTCGTCACCAATAGCCGGAGGGCATTAGCGATTATCAGCGAAGAGGTTTTCGGTTCGCCATCTTCGAACTTGCGGCTGATCGGTGTCACCGGAACAAACGGTAAAACGACAACGACAAATCTCATTAAACAACTTTGTGAGCTCACTGGCGAGAAGGTTGGGTTAGTTGGGACACTGGGTTCATGGATTGGTACCAGGTTTATTGAGGGGACTCATACAACACCGGAATCAAGAGACCTTTCCGAGCTGCTTGCAACAATGGTACAGGAAGGAGTTACGACCTGCGTAATGGAAGTCAGCTCGCACGCCGTCGTGCTTGAGCGAACATCAGGCTTGAAGTTTGATATAGGCGTATTTACAAATATTACGCAAGATCATTTAGATTTTCACAAGGATTTTCAAGATTACGCAAAAGCAAAACAAAAATTTTTTACTTCATTAGATAGCACTGCAATTGCCATTACAAATGCCGACGATCCCTACGGCAGCTTTATGGTAGAGGATAGTGAGGCAACTTCGTACAGTTACGGTCTACATGACGGCAGTGCATTCGGGCATGCCGACATCACTGCCGACATACAACAAATGACCTTGCATGGGTCTACGTTTGATGTAAGAAAACGGTACAATGACGAGAAGGCAGAATTCAGCACGAAACTCGTCGGGACATTTAATGTCCTCAATGTGCTCGCTGCAGCATCGGCGCTGTACTTCGGAGCAAAAGGTTTTAGTCTCGACATGTTAGGAGCAAAGGCCGGATTGTTAGAGCCGGTACGCGGCAGATTCGAGCAGATCACGTTGCCCTCCGGAGGGCTAGGGATTATCGATTATGCTCACACTCCGGACGCACTCGAAAATCTTATTAAAGCAGTTGCAACGATCGATAAGGATATCCGCAGGATCATCACTGTCTTCGGCTGCGGAGGCGATCGAGATCGTACCAAGCGCCCGTTAATGGGTAAGATCGCAGCAGAATTGAGTCATATAACGATCGTTACAAGCGACAACCCGAGAAATGAGGACCCGCACCTGATCATCGAAGAAATTTGTGCTGGTATTCCGAAAGAGAAAATTACAGCAACAACGACGGAGCCGGATCGCAAGAAAGCTATCGAGCATGCATTGTCGCTTTCAGGCCAGAACGATGTCGTGCTTATTGCCGGTAAAGGGCATGAGGATTACCAGATCGTTGGCAATACGAAGTCACATTTTGACGATAAAGAAATTGTGCTTAACTGGATCAAACAGCAAGTATGAATCTTCGAGTGCACGAGTTACTCCAAGTCTCTCATCTACAGGCAAAAGGATTTTCTAAGATAGCTAAGACAGAGCGCGTCGGAAAAGTATCGACCGATTCACGAAATGTACGGAGAGGCGACGTCTTTATTGCGCTTCGAGGGGAGAATTTTGACGGGCACAACTTCCTCGAAGATATTAAGCGAAAAGGGGCTGTAGCAGCCATCGTCGATGGAAAATGGTTTAAGCGTAATCCAGGATTCAAACTACCCTGTCTCGTGGTAAAGAATACGCTCGATGCATTTGGTGAGATCGGCAATCTTTACAGACAAAAATTTTCGATTCCCATTCTCGTTGTTGCAGGATCGAATGGCAAGACAACGACGAAAGACCTGATAGCGCATGTATTGGAATCGTCACTCAAGGTTTTAAAGACCGAGGCAAACTTCAACAACCAGGTTGGACTGCCACAAATGCTCTTAAAGCTTCGGCCGTCTCATCAAATAGCTGTGCTGGAAATAGGGACGAATCATCCTGGAGAGATAGCATGGCTCACAAATACTGCTGAGCCTACGCATGCGATTGTAACAAATATCGGGCGAGAGCACTTAGAGTTTTTTAAGAATCTCGATGGTGTTGCCAGCGAGGAGTTGAGCTGTCTTTACCTCACTGAGGAACACGGTGGATTTGCATTTATTAACCATGATGATCGCTACATTCGGCCACTTCAGAAGCTCTTTGAAGAATGGTCTATAGCATACGGCACTATGCCAGGTGCAGATGTGAGGGCTCAAAGTGCTGGATTTGATGCAAAGGGAAAGCACAAGATCAAGATACAGTTCGGCAAAACAGAATTTACCGCTTCAACCCAGCTACTTGCTGACTATGCTCCTAATCTGATTGCGGCAACCACAGCAGTTGCGCTGCACTTCGGGTTGACCAAGGCTAAAATAAAAAAGGCACTCGAGACCTACGTTCCGCATTCGAAACGAATGGAGGTCGTGAGAACATCAGCGGGGATCACGATCATTAACGATGCCTACAATGCAAACCCCGAGTCATTCGCCTCGGCTTTTTCTACGCTTGATCGTATGAAGTCACGTGGCAAGAAGTTCGTCGCTGCCGGCGACATGTTCGAACTTGGGAATGCAAGTTCGAGAGAACATGCAGCACTTGGAAAGTTAATGGCGGAGTACCGCTTCGCGGGTTACTTCCTCACAGGTTCTGCAATGGAGCATGCATATAAAACCTTGCACAAGCAGCGTGGTCAGACGGTACACGGTTCAAAAAATACGATCACTACTGATCTTAAGAAAAAGCTTAAGCGTGGTGACATCTTGCTTGTAAAGGGCTCGCGAGGAATGAGGATGGAAGAGATCGTCGAAGCGCTTCGATAACGGAATTTGCTTAAGAGACAATGTTATACTACTTATTTGATTGGCTCAATAAACAGTTTTCCCCACCGGGAGGTGAGCTTATCAGGTTTTTGACATTCCGATCAGCAATGGCTGCCATCTCGGCGCTTCTATTCAGTTTTTTCATCGGGCCTAAAATTATTGCCCGACTGAAGCGCTTGCAAATTGCTGAGCAAGGAAAGCAGGAAGCGCCGAAACAACACTTGGCAAAGGCAGGCACGCCGATGATGGGAGGATTGATCATCCTGGCAGCCGCCTTAATACCAGCAATCCTTTGGGGTGATATCGGTAATATCTACGTCATCCTTGTTCTCGTGTCAACCATCGCTCTTGGCGGTATCGGCTTCCTCGACGACTACCTTAAGATCGTCAAAAAGAAAAGAAAAGGGCTGATCGCAAGATGGAAATTGGCAGGTCAGGTTGCAGTTGGACTTCTGGTAAGCATCTGCATCCTGCTTTCACCCGGCACATTTGGCGATATTGCTTCTGCGACTACAGTGCCTTTCTTCAAGAACCTGGTTTTTGACTTTGGGGACATTCTCTATATACCGTTCGTCATTATCGTGGTCACAGCAACTTCAAACGCGATCAACCTTACGGATGGTCTCGACGGTCTTGCTGCAGGCACCACGGCAATTGCATTCTTGGCGATCATGGCACTTGCGTACTTCACGGGTAACCTTCAGATCTCTGAGTATCTGAATATACCATACCTTCGAGGAGCAGGAGAACTTACCGTGTTCTGTGCCGCTATCGTAGGCGCCGCACTTGGCTTTCTCTGGTTCAATGCCTACCCCGCGCAGGTGTTCATGGGTGATACCGGTTCACTTGCACTGGGCGGTGCAATGGGCGTTACGATGATACTCATCAAGAAGGAGTTCGTACTTCCGATCATTGGCGGCTTGTTCTTTATTGAATCGATGTCCGTCATCGCTCAAACCTTATACTTCAAATACACGCGCAAGCGGTTTGGCGAAGGCCGGAGAATATTCCGCATGGCGCCGATCCATCACCATTTCGAACTCATTGGATGGGCTGAGCCAAAAATTGTGACACGCGCGTACATCATTGCTATCTTACTTGCAATTTTAACACTTACAACTTTCAAAGTCCGATAAGATGCAGACTCGCGGCAAACGTTTTACCGTACTCGGTGCGGGAAGGTCCGGGCTTGCCAGCGTGAAGCTTCTGCTGAAGAAACGGGCAAAAGTATTTCTTTCCGATAGTGCTCCAAAGAAAAAGCATGCCGCTACCATAAAGCAACTCGAACAACTGACGGTCGAGCACGAATTCGGCGCGAATACACATCGTGCACTCGATGCAGACATGATCGTTGTGAGCCCCGGAGTACCTTCCGATGCTCCTATTCTCGTGCTGGCACGGGAAAAGAATATTCCGATCATTGGCGAGATCGAGCTCGCATCAGAGTTTGTATCTCACCCCATAGTAGCGATTACAGGTACTAATGGGAAGACGACTACAACGACCTTAACCGGAGAGATCTTTAAGCAGGCTGGATGGAATACGGTAGTCGCCGGTAATATCGGCACTGCATTCGCAGATGTAGCCGATCAGGATCTTGGCGAACGTGGCATCTATGTTCTTGAGATCTCAAGCTTCCAACTTGACACGATCAAGTCATTTAGGCCTAAGGTATCAGCAATCCTCAATATTACACCCGATCATCTCGATCGATACAAGAATTACGAAGCGTACATTCAGTCAAAGTTTCACATCGCCGATAATCAACGCGGCCACGATATTCTCATCTTTAATTATGATGACGAAGTAGTTAGAAGCTTTGCAGATACCCTCAGTTTTCGTACACTTGGATTTTCTCTCAAAACAGAGCTAAAGAACGGAGCGTATCTCGAGAATGATATCGTCATGCTCGCGGTAGGTCGCGAACGCGAAGCACTCATCCCGAAAAGTGAGATCGGGATTCCCGGACCGCATAACCTGATGAATGCAATGGCATCGGCACTCATGGCAAAAGCAATGGGAGTCAGCATTGATAGCATCAGAAAGACATTGCGAAGTTTCAAGGGAGTAGAACACCGCATTGAGTTCGTCCGCGAACTCAATGGAGTCAAATTCTATAATGACTCCAAGGCTACAAATGTCGATGCCCTCTACTACGCTTTGCAGAGTTTTCAGGAGCCGATCGTCCTGATCGCAGGCGGAAAGGATAAGGGAAATGACTACGGTGCCGTTCGTGATCTCGTGGAAAAGCATGTGAAGGCAATTGTTGCAGTTGGCGATGGCGCTGGAAAAGTAAAATCGTACTTTGAAAAGATGAAGCCTGTGCTCGAAGCAGGTCATTCCATGGAAAAAGCAGTGGACCTTGCAAGGGGCAAAGCAGATAGAGGTGACGTCATACTCCTTTCTCCGGCATGTGCAAGCTTTGATATGTTCGATAACTACGAACATCGTGGCAACGTATTCAAGGATTTGGTGAACGCAGAAAAATAAATGAAAGTAAAAAGAACAGCAGATATCAGTCTTTTTCTTACGGTTACGGGCTTACTTCTGGCTTCTTTGGCTTTCGTCTATACAGCAAGTGCATCGTTTAGTGTTGCAAAAACTGCAACAAGCGAAGGAATGCTTGTCAAACATGCGACAAAGGTGCTTCTGGCTATCGCTGCGATGCTCTTCTTTACCAAGATCGACTACCGGCATTATCAGAAGCATACTAAGCTGATCATGTTCGGCGCCCTAGGCTTTCTTCTTGCAGTGCTTGTCATTGGAAGGGTAGAACTTGGAGCAAGACGGTGGCTTCCGTTGGGGCCGCTGTCATTCCAACCAACCGAGCTGGCAAAAGCTGCACTCGTCATGCATATTGCAGCGCTTTGTGCCGCGAAGAAGGAGTACATCGGTGACTTCAAGCGATCGTTTATCCCGATCATGCTCTGGGCAGCCGTAACAGCCGGATTGATCGCAAAGCAGCCTAATATGTCGAACGCTGCTGTTGTAATGTTTCTGGCAATGTCGATCATCTTCATCGCACAGATGCCGCTGAAGTATCTTCTGGCAACCGGCTCCCTGGCGATCGTAGTCGGGGGCATCTACGCAATGACTGCATGGTACCGAGTACAGCGAGTTCTGACATTCTTTGGCGTCGAGAACGAGCACTCAGAAAAGATCGGCTATCAAACTTCGCAAGCCATCATCGCACTCGGAAACGGAGGTCTCTTCGGAGTAGGCATTGGCCAGTCACGACAACGAGACTTCTACCTTCCTGAATCGTACGGCGATTTCATCTTTTCGGTCATAGGTGAAGAATACGGATTTGTAGGAGCAACGTTCTTACTGCTCATATTTTCGTTTATCATCATTCGCGGCATCCAGATTTCCAAGCATGCTCCGGACCCATTCGGCAGATATGTGGCATTCGGGATAACGATGATGATCGCGATTAACGTACTGATCAATGCACTGGTAAACTCAGGGCTCATGCCCGTAACAGGATTACCGATGCCGTTTATCAGCTACGGCGGAACAAGTATGATCTTTAACGCAGCCGCTATTGGAATCTTGCTGAATATCTCAAAGCATACTGAGATACTGCCAAAACCGCAGGCGCTGCCACTTCCAATACGATACGCATAGATGAGCAGCTGTATTGTCATCGCATCCGGAGGGACAGGCGGACATTTGTATCCGACAATTGCTGTCGCCGAGGAAATTCGTGCCGAGCGTCCCGATATTCGTATTGCGTTCATCGGTACTGCGGATCGCATCGAAGCCCGGGAAGTACCAAAGGCAGGCTTTGAATTTTTTCCGATTGACATTCAGGCACCAGGACGATCGGTCAAATCGCTTGCCAGATTTCCCGTAAAATATATGAAGGCTTCACGACGAGCACGGCTGCTGCTCAGCGAGCTCTCGCCAAACGCTTTTTTAGGTGGCGGCGCATACTTAAGTGTACCTGTTGCATTCGCAGCGAGATCCAGACGCATTCCGATAGGCTTGTTGGAGATCAATGCAGTCCCGGGCAGAGCAAA
>JANWLI010000133.1 GCA_025450975.1 Candidatus Kapaibacterium sp.
AAGATCTCGTCCTGCATCGGGAGGAAGACACCTGCACTATCGACAAGGTAGATGATCGGCAGATTATTCTCGATCGAGATCTCCTGCGCACGGAGATTCTTCTTGCAGGTCATTGGAAACCAGGCGCCGGCTTTCACGGTGGCGTCGTTGGCTACGACGATGCACAGCTTGCCGGAAATGCGCCCCATGCCGACGACGACGCCTGCGCTCGGAGCACCGCCTTCGTCCTGGTACATTCCGTGGGCTGCGAACATGCCGACTTCCTGGAAGCGGCTGCCTTTATCGATAAGCTTCTCGATGCGCTCGCGCGCTGTCAGCTTACCTTTTTCGTGCTGTTTTTCGATGTTTTTCTTGCCGCCGCCGAGAAACGTTACCGCTTCCAGCTGCGAAAGCTCCGTGAGCTTCTGCTTGTGGAATTCGGCATTGGCGGTTGCTTGAGTATTTTTCCCGTCTACAGGGGAGCCTATTTTTGACATTAATGCAAATTTACCAGTTATTCTTGCACCAGTTGCTTACGAGCCTTTCTGAGCACTTCCTGTATTCCTTCTTCCGGAGTTGGGTACTGTAAGTCCAGTCGTTCAAGGGTACCCCGAATCGTATCGGCGACGACCATCTGCGTGAACCACTTGTTATCGGCAGGAACAACGTACCAAGGTGCTTCCGGTGATGCCGTTTCCCGGATCGCTTTCTCATAGGCTTTTTGATACGCCGACCAAAGCTCACGCTCACGGATGTCGTTGACGTCAAACTTCCAGTTCTTTTCCGGATCGTCGATGCGTTCTAATAAACGCTTCCGCTGCTCCTCTTTCGACACGTGAAGGAAGAATTTAATGATGGTCGTACCACTGGCATGCAGGTGTTTCTCGAAATTGCGGATCGACTCATAGCGGGCTTTCCAGAATTTCTTATCAATGTCTTCGACCGTCTCGATACCCGGAAGATGCTGCTCAAGAATAAACTCCGGACGTACCTTGCAGATCAACACATCCTCATAGTACGACCGATTGAAGATCCCGATCGATCCGCGCTCGGGTAAGGCTGGTACAGAGCGCCACAAAAAATCATGACTCACATCTATCTTCGAAGGGCTCTTGAAACTTGTTGCCGTACATCCTTGCTGGTTTAAGCCGGAAAGCACATGTTTGATACAACTATCCTTACCTGCTGCATCGAGCGCCTGGAAGATAACGAGGACAGCGTGCCGTTTGCTGGCGTAGAGCTTTTCCTGGAGTTTTGAGAGTTTTTCTTGCTCCTGGTTGAGGTCGCGTTTAGCTGCTTCATTATTATCAAGGCCGGCCGTATACGAAGGATCCGATGCAGCAAGCTTGAACGACTTGCCATTCTTAATGCGAAATCGCTTGTCCCTTGAGAAATCGATCATAGGTTAGTTAGTCCGTTTATCACCAACTTGTCCTAACAACATTCCGGCAATAATTAACCCTGCGCCAACCCATTCCCAGGAATCGAAGCTTTCCTCCATAAAGAAGTAGGCGACGATAGTCGCAACCACCGGCTCGAGCGTGTAGATCAGCGACGCAGCCACCGGCGTTACCTCCTTCTGGTATTTCGACTGCATGTATGACGAAAGCGCGGTAGCGAAGATCGTCGTATAGAGGATAACATAGATAGCCGTATCTGTGAGCGTGAATCGCAACTCACCTATGAACAAGGTGGGTATCATCCACAGCGCACCCGTAAAGAGTTGAAGGCCTGCCATCATCCGGACGCCTCGCTCTTCCGATCCGGCGTAGGCGATGGCCTGCGGAAGCGAGCGGTCGAGCCAGAAGATGTACCAGCCGAAGGCAATCGCACAGCCGATCGTCCACAGGTCGCCGGCAATGATCGCCTCAATGGGGAAGGGATCGGTCAACAAGCCGATACCGACGATCGAGATCGCAATCGCGATCATCGTAAGTGCATGCAGCCTGATCCGTGAAATGAGGACGACGAAGATCGGCGTCCAGATCACCGTCGTCGAGGTAAGAAAGGCTGACTTTGATGTCGTCGTCGTTTCAAGTCCTAAGAACTGAAAGATATATCCGGCAGAGAGTGCAAGGCCCAGGATGAGACTGTTTTTTCGCAGCAGTCGCTCTTGAGCAGTGGTTGGCCGTACGACTGCCTTGAACGCATCGCGCGCGTCTCTGGAGAAACAGTAAAAGAGTATTGCCGAAAGGACAAACCGCGTGAAGGCCATGAGCACCGGCGAGACTGCGTCGAGTGCAAGTTGCGTTACGGCGAACGTCGTACCCCAGATCGTAACCAGGAGCACAAGCATGAAGATCGCTTTTTCGCGTTTTTTATCGATCAACGAACGTTATCCAAAGAATGAAGCGTTACATAACCCTAACCGTAGAGCAGTGACTCCCGCAGCAAAGCAATTACTCGAACGCCTCAACGCCGAGATCGACGATCGCCGCAAACTTCTGCGCGAGCGAACGGACGCATCGCATCCTCCTGAACCTGCAGTCGCAATGTTCTCCGCCAATCCCTTCTATGCGAAGCTTCACCGCGAGTTCGATCTGGCATCGATAGCCGGAGCAGGGAATACCGATGATTTCGGTAATTTCAAAGAGCCGATCGATATGCTCGTGAAGTCTGCGTTCGACGTGTTTAACTTTGTCGGCGAAGGAGTGAGCAGACTCCCACATGCTACCGAAGAACTGCGACACGAAGTATTTGCCCGGCTCGTGCTTGCTAAAGATCTTATCGACAAACAATACAGGAAAGAGATACCGCTTGACACGCTTGCGCAGACTGCCTGTCTCTCCCGCTACCATTTCCTCCGCCTCTTTAAGCAGGCCTTTAAGATAACGCCACATCAGTATCAGCTTCAATGCCGGCTCAAACGCGCATGTGAGCTATTGCGCGATACCGATCTGCGAGCTGTCGAGATCTCCTTTGAGGTCGGATTTGAAAGCGCAACATCGTTTGCAGCGCTATTTAAGCGTACGTATGGCGTTACGCCACTGGCCTATCGCTTCCGCCCCGATGCTGATTCGCAATTTTAGATAATGCCACCCGGGTTTGGTCCGATATATTTGCATCCAGATTTTACAATACAATCATATGTACGAACTATATACTGACCAGGAAATAGAAAAACTTCATCAGGAGATCGTCGAGCGCAGGATGCGTATCATCGAGCTACGAACAAAACAGGCATTCCCGATCGAAAAGAGCTATAAATTTTACGATCAGGAGAATTTGCCCGTCGCCTTAGCCGATCTTTTCGGCGATAAAGACGATCTCATCCTTGTCCACAACATGGGCAAGCGTTGCGTCTACTGCACCCTCTGGGCCGATGGCATTAACGGCTTTCATCAGCATATTCAGGATCGCACCTCATTTGTCGTGATCTCGCCAGACGATCCGGCAACGCAGAAGCAATTTGCCGATTCCCGTGGATGGAAGTTTAAGATGCTCTCCGATAAGGACCGCACGTTCTCCATCGACATGGGCTTCGGCAAAATGAAAGACGATAAGTACTACGCAATGCCAGGCTACTCGACATTCCACCGCGAAGCGGACGGGACGATCAAGCGCATCGGCTACGACGAATTCGGCCCCGGCGATCTCTATGCACCGATCTGGCACATGCTCGATCTCCTGCCCGCAGGCGCAGCAGGGTGGGAGCCACAGTATGAATACGTAAACGAGAAACAAATAGCATAAGGAACAGAACGAATGAACAACTTTACCACAAGCTTCTCAGTAGACCAGTCACCGGAATCAGTATTTGCAGCGATCAATAATGTTCGTGGCTGGTGGTCAGAAGCAGTAGAAGGCGATACGAGCAACCTTGACTCAGTATTCTACTATCATTATAAGGATGTCCATCGCTGCACTTTTAAGATCACAGAGCTCATTCCCGGTAAGAAAGTCGTTTGGCGGGTTTTGCATAACGCATTCAACTTCATTAAGGACACCTCCGAATGGCAAAATACCGATGTTGTCTTTGAAGTTGTATCCAACGGCGATAAAACCGAAGTGAGCTTTACCCATGCAGGTCTTGTGCCTGCCTATGAATGCTACGATATCTGTTCGAACGCATGGGAGAAGTACATAACCAGCAGTCTGCGCGATCTCATCGTCACTGGAGTTGGTCAGCCGAACCCTCCGGAGGAGCACGCCAGCCATCAGGAAGAACTCGTGACGAGGGTGCGGGAAATGAGCCGTAAGCTGGAAACAGTGTAGGTCTCACTTGACATTATATAACTCGGGTGGCTCCCCGTGAGGGTACGCGGCAACTTCACGTAATTCTTTTAAGTGCTCGTCATTTGATGGATCGAACTCATCTTCATCATCTGCAAGGAAGTAGCCAATTGCAGCACCTAGAATTGTTGGAGGGAATATCCACAAGACGCCATTATTTGCGAGGAAACCTTGGCCACTATTAGGGCCGTCTTTATTAATAACGACACTGGATGCCACTGCTACACTCGAAAGACCAATTAAACCTCCGACGATCGACCACGTAGTCTTCGCATTATTTTCGGCAAATATTCGATTCATGGAAGAGATCGGAAGAACTTCAGGATGGATCTTTGTACCGACAAGCAATGAAGTTTTGCGGACTGCAAGAAGGTGGTGTTCTTTGACAGATCCATCTCTAAATTCAACGCGTATTCTACCGCTGTCCTGTTCAAACTCCGGTCGTCCGCATGCCTGGAGTGCTATTCCTAGAATGAGAACAAATAGAAAGAGCTTCATGCATATAAAACAGGGTATCCATTACCAAGTTACATATAAAAAAACCGCTCTGGGTTTCAGAGCGGTTTTTCAGAGTTCTCGGGCTGATCGTCATGCCATGACGACACTGCTCGAGAGTTCTGCGCGTGTAGCTGCAGCATAAGCACGGTTAACCATAGAACGATCGACCTTATGGAAATTATCCTCAGGCTCGGTACGCATCAACACGGTACCACGAGCGATCGTGTCAAGGTGCTCATTGTCTGAACCACGTGAGTAGTCGCGGGGCGGTACTACTAACAGTGAGACGGGAATCTCTACCGTATGCGCACGATGCTCATCATCGACGATCGTAGACCGATAAAGATCAACCTCCATCTGTCGCCCCACAACCGTTACATGTGAAACCATAGGCGGTCCCTTTCTCGTACGGAATGTGAATACAACGCAAGTACCAACTTACGAACCTAGAGTTGGGTTCAGGTAAATCCGGTATTAAATTGTTGATAACTTTTAGACGGCGTCCGAGAGCGTCGAGAAGTTGAAGCCGCTCACGACGACCATCGGTGCAAAGACCGGCATCGAGTCGTCACCGTCGCGCGGAGCCGTTGCTACCGGCTTTGAGGCTTCGATGACGTTCTTGAAGACGGCGATCGGCGACTCATTCCAGCGGAAGTTCAGGACGCCATGCTTGATCTGGCCGTTCTCGACGTAAAACAGTCCGTCGCGGGTGAGTCCAGTCTTGAGCAGCGTCTGATTATCGACGTCGCGGATATACCATAAGCTTGTAATGAGAAATCCTTCCTTAATGGTAGTCAGGAAATCTTCGGGGAGCATAGCGCCACCTGCTTCGCAGATCAGGTTCGGTGGTCCCGGTTGCGCGGGTTTGCCGGTTTTCTGCGCCCAGTAGCGATTGCGGGTGAAGTTCATCAACGTACCATTCTTAAACCAATCGACCTGTCCGGTTGGCTGGCCGTCATCAGCATAGATACTCGTCGGCACGAACGGATGGTTTGGATCCGAGTAGATATGCACTTTATCTGCGAGCATCTTTTCCCCAAGTGCCGTGCCGCCGCCCAGGCGGCTGAATGCGCTGCGGCCTTCTTCGGCATCGCGGGCATCGAGCGACCAGATCAGCTGCTGCATCATATCTGCAGTTGCCGATGGTTCGAGAATAGCTTTATAGATGCCTGGATCGTACTCTTTCGCATCGTCCCAGGCAACACACTTATCGATCGCACGATTAATGGCCGGATTCGCTTCGAGACGCGCGATCGCATGCGATGCGCGCTTATTCCAACCGCTTGACGTGCCTTTCTCGTTGCGCATCGTCGTCGAGAATGTTGTGCGTGTCTTCTGATCCGAAACAAAAATGCCTTTCGAATTACGATAAGCCGAACGACCGACAGTTGTTTCGAGGAAACCTGCAGCGATCAGCTCGCGGCCACGTGCAGCAATGATCGCCTTTTCGGCGATCTTCGCACGCTCCTCGGCAGCATATCCCGGATCGGCGCTGGCATCGTCATACTGGCTCGAGCGTGGATACTTCGGCTTTTCCGATATCGGCGCAACGATCTCTTCGTTCTCCGGCGAAAGGGAAGCGATCTCCTCAGCTCTTGCTACTGCGCGGCGCAGGCCGTCGTCCGATAGATCGTTCGTCGTTACACGTCCCTGACGTTTGCCGTTTACCGAGCGGATCGTCACGGTCGTGTTCACTGCAGAGCCACTAGTGGTGACCGTATTTGCAGCGTATCGCAGATTTGCGCTATGGTTCGAGTGTATGCGAACTTCGCACCACTCGGCCTTGGAAAATCCAACGACCTTTTTTGACAGTGCATCGAGCTCCGATGCAGTAAAAATATCTTTATTGACAGCCATAATTAGTGTTGATCGAATTCGTTGTGATCGAGCATGCCGCCGCGGGCATTGGCCGACTGCGAGCGGGTGTTGATCACGTTGATGTCCTTAAATCGTGCGGTGGGGCAGCCATGGGAGACTGGGTTTGACTGCGAAGGTTCGCCCTTGCCGTCAAACATCGAACCGCCGATCATGTATTCGCTTGCATCGCAAAGTCCGTTGCAGCTTTTCCAGAAATGTTGCGACGTTGACTGATACGCAACATCGCGTAACATCTTGCCAAGCTGCCCATCTTTGATCTCATAAGCGACCTGCCCAGTGAACTGGAAGTTGTACCGCTGTTGGTCGATCGAGAAACTCGAGTTGCCTTTAATGAAAATACCTTTTTCCGTATCCCTGATCAGGTCGTCCTGCGACATCTTCAACGGATTCGGCTTCAGACTGACGTTTGGCATGCGCTGGAAAGGAACACCCCACCAACCCTGGCCATAGCTCTGCGCTCGCGACTTCGCCTCGCCGATCGACTTCGCCTGTTCGCGCGTCGTCTGCAAGCCGACAAGCTCGCCTTTGTCGATGATCGGATACTCTTCTGCCGGGCAGCCATCGTCGTCAAAGCCCACTGTTGCAAGTGCGCCTTCCTGCGTACGATCTGCCATAACGGTGACCAGTTCGCTTCCATACGTAAAGCGATTGATGCGATCCGAACGTAAGAAGCTTGTGCCTGCGAAGTTTGCTTCATAGCCGAGGATGCGGTCAAGCTCAGTCGGATGGCCGATGCTCTCATGGATCGTCAGCCACAAATGCGTCGGATGCAGGACGAGATCGTACTCGCCGGTCTCAACACTCGTTGCCGAGATCTTTTCTACTGCTTCCGAAACTGCCTGTTTGATCTCATTATCGTACGGATATTCTTCGACGTACTCATACCCGCGGCCCTGCGGCGAGACAAGCAGGGCGCGGCTTGCGAACTCACCCTTCGATGTGTCGGTAGCGGTGACCCATGTTGACGGGCTTATGCGCGTACATTCCTGCCAGATCTTCGAGCCTTCGCTCGAGGCAAAGTACTTTTCCTCACGCACGCTTGTCATGTGGCTTGTGACGTGAAGCTTTCTACCATTTGCCGGTGTGTTAAGCGCCTTGTTGTGCAAGTCGAGTAAGAACTGTCCGCGATCCTTGAACGATACGTCAAACGGATTCTTCTTGATCGGCGTCTTCCACTCTGCGGTGACAGGATCGACAGCGACAAGGTCG
>JANWLI010000134.1 GCA_025450975.1 Candidatus Kapaibacterium sp.
CCGTTTTTCCGGCGCGCTTATCCTGGGCGATCGAGCTGATGAGCTGGAGTTCGTTGGCAGGAGTTACTTTCACCCACGACGCACCCTTATCGATCGAACGCCACACGCCGCCCGAGGCTGCGCCGGCCAGATAATTCTGCGGATTTGCAACATCGATGGCGAACGTGCGGATACGTCCGGGCTGGCCGGTCGGTCCGATCTGGTCCCAATCGACGCCAAGCGTGCGCTGACCCTTCAACGAGATCGCATCGCGATACGTAGGTAGCTTCGACGTAAACTCATACTCGCGCCGCTTAATATCCGGCGGCAGCTCGCCCGTCTGCGGATCGACCGTACGCTCCAACTCATACCATAATCGCGCTTCCCAGCCCGCATCACGCTTTTCGGGTTTTGGGATTTGGGCGAATACAGAAGGTGTCAATCCGACAAGTATAAATAGAAGGGCAAGAAGTCTCATGGGTTAAAGGGGCTACTATGTCGAAGATGGAACACGAAAAATGCCGATTTGTCTCTGGCAAAGGGATGAAAATAAAAAAGACACATCTTTCGATGTGCCTTAATCCCAAAAACACTAATACGAATACTATTTTATCACAGTCAACCGTCGCATCAACGACCTATCGCGTACAACCATATGCACGAAGTAATCGCCGGATGGAAGTTCCGAAAGATCTAACGGTACCACATGATTGCCGACAAACGAAGGTTCGAATACTTGCTGCTGTATGATATCGCCTTTGCTATTACTGAGGCGAATCGTTGCCAGTTCGCCAGGTTCGGCATGAAACCGTAACTGCGTTAAGCCGGTGGCAGGATTCGGAAAGACTTCCAGCGTATGCACGACGGTCGCATTTTTCTCCTGACCCGAATTCAGTTCTTGCATGGTAACCAGATCGGGTTGCGTTACTGCTTGCTCGATTACATGAGCTTTGCTATTCGTTTCTTCATACGCAATGATGAGTCTCGAAGCAGGTGCTTGCTTGGCTACAGTATGCTTGCGCTGCTCTTCAGTAGGCGCATATTGGACCATACATTCGGGCAGCACTTTTCGATTCATCCAGATCCTCAGGTCCGGCGTTGCTCTGGGACCGATCGGAATACCCGTAATAGTATGTTTCTCGTATCCAGGGAAAGTAGCTTCGACCGTATAGGTGCCGGCTTCTATATTGACGATCGTTGCCTTACCGCGCGTTGCTTCGGTCGTAATCGCTCCCAACTTTAACTCAGCGATCTTTACCGCAGCACGGTACAGTGGTGCTTTCGTCTCAAAGTCATACACTGTGGCCATGAGTTTGCCTGTTGCCTTTCCGGGACATGCCTGTCCGCTCACAGCCTGTACCAATCCGATACTAAAACAGAAAATAGCGAGAGTCTTGATCATTTCTGTCCTCGTTTCTAGCAAGTGAATGTGAAAGTAGAACCCCGGAGGGTCCTGAAAGTCTTACAGAGGGACGCATCGCAAGATGCGCCCCCCTATAATCTCAATAATCCCATTGAATCCCACAAATCCCAGTTCTCACTGTGCCTTATCCAGCAGCTCATACATCTCCACAAGCTTGATGAACTCGGCACGGTAGCCTTCGTCGTCGCGACCTTTTGCGTTACGGGCGATCTCGAGAACGTGCTTCGTATTTGTCGTGCCTTTGAACTTCGACCCCGTCAGCATCATACCGAACTCGATCACACTCGATGCAAAGCGGAGATTCTCGCTTGCCGAGGCGAAGTTCTTTGCATCGGAATTGCGTACCGGCATCGTGATCAGCTTGGAGACGGAATCTGTCGGCTGCTTGTAGCGGAATTTCACCGTCATCAGCTCGCCGCTTGCGCGCGCTGCGTCGCTGATCGTCGCCGTCTGATATTTCAAACCATCGACGCTATCAAGATGAGAGTTCGCAACACCGGCAGGGATGACTTCATAGAGCGCCGTCACCGTATGGCCTGCGCCAAGCTCGCCGGCATCTTTCTTGTCGTTGTTGAAATCTTCTTTTGCAAGGACGCGGTTCTCGTAGCCGATCAGGCGATAGCCCTTGACAAACGCCGGGTTGAACTCGACCTGGATCTTCACATCCTTCGCGATCGTGTGCAGCGTGCCGCCCATCTGACGCACAAGCTGCTTCTCGGCTTCGAGGATGTTGTCGATGTAGGCGTAGTTGCCGTTACCCTTATCGGCAAGCTGCTCCATCTTCGAGTCTTTGTAGTTGCCCATACCGTAGCCGAGCACGGTCAGGAAGACTCCCGACTCGCGCTCCGCTTCGATCAGACGTACAAGCTCGCCATCGCTTGTAACACCTACATTAAAATCACCGTCGGTTGCCAGGATGACGCGGTTGTTGCCCTTCTTGAGGAAGTTCTCGCGAGCCGTCTTGTAGGCTAGCTGGATGCCCGCGCCGCCGGCAGTCGACCCACCTGCGTTCAGGTTGTTGATCGCGGCAAGAATATCGTCTTTGTTGTCGCCGCTTGTCGAAGGCAGGACAAGGCCCGCTGCGCCTGCATAGACGACAATAGCAACTCTATCTTCTTTACGCATCTGGTCGACAAGAAGTCGGAATGACTTCTGCACGAGGCCGAGACGGTTCGGTCCGCTCATAGAGCCGGAGACATCGATGAGGAACACGATATTCGAGGGTGGAAGATTTTCTGTTTCGATCTCTTTGCCTTTAATGCCGACATGGATGAGCTTATGCTCTTTCTGCCACGGGCAATCGGCAAGCTCTGTCGTGATCGCGAACGGATGCTCGTCTTTCGGCTGCGGATAATCATACGTAAAGTAGTTGATCATCTCCTCGATGCGCACAGCATCTTTCGGAGGAACGGAGCCTTGGTTAATAAACCGGCGGACATTCGAGTACGAAGCATTATCGACATCGATCGAGAACGTCGAGAGCGCATTCTCTTTGACGGACTTGAACTCGTTCTCGTTGATCTTCGAGTATGCTTCCTGATCGAGATCGTCATAGGAAAGATACAGGTTGGAGCCATCACCCGTCGGCATATAGCTTTTTCCATATCCCATTCCCATTGTCGAAGGCATGCCCTTCGAGGCATAGCCATTTGAGGACAGCACCCCCGATTCTGCAGAGATGCCATCTTTTTTTGCTCTCGGAAGCGGTTGCATCGACAGACTCACAGTTGTCGTCTGGTTGGCTTTGAGCTCAATACCTTTTTTCTCGCCCTTGGTGAAGCCGGGATTCGTGACGACGATATCGACTGTCCGCGAGCCCGTCTCCTCGACTTCGATGTTGATCGAAGCGATGCCGGACATGTTTGTCGTCGTCTTCTGTTTTGTCTGTGCGACTTCGATGGTCGCACCCTGGATCGGAGCGCCGCCGCGTCCGCTCGTGACTGTTACTTTCAGCGTTGCCTTCGGAGCGAGGGCATCGGCAAGTGCAAATGCTGCGACAAGCAGGACACCAAGTACTGCAAGCGCCGTGGGAATAGATCTTCTGTTCATACGGTAGGTCCTAGTTTTAAGAAGTACGTTAGTTTAAGTTGAGAGTCAGCCGGCACTCTTCCATTTCGTATGCCAGCACTAAGAGTATGAGAAATCGAATGAATTACAGGTTTCCCTACGTAAAACAACCCGAATTACATTGCAAAAGACAATGACAAGATGGTGAATTGATTTTCATGGAGAGGAGGGGATGACCAACGTTCACACTAAGGTATGAGACGGTGTTTTCGCTGCCCGGCAGTTTGTTATATTTGCGTATTAAGTTTAGTATTCTGAAGATAATATGATGCGGTCTGGCTTACTGTTCCTTCTTGTTCTTGGAAGTTCTGTTCTCTTTTCCTGCAGCAGCAGTGTCACGATACACAATGGAAAAATAGAGAATCAGATCGAGCCCTCGGTCCCGGCGCCGTATTCATCTTCGAGCGCATTCCTGAAAACCCTGCCAAACGGCGAGCTCCTCTATCTGAGCATCCAGAATGAAGGCATCGTTGCTATTCGCTATACCGATTCGTTCGTTGTACGACGCCAGGATACGATTCGGCTTAATGCAAATCTTGCTGAAGATATCGACTGGAATGCACTGGATATCGCCGGCGATGCTGTCAGTATCTACACAACACTATTTCCGGATGACGACGAGGCCACGGATTCAACTAAGTATCTCGTGCGTACATTTTCCCTTGTCAATGGTTCGGTCTCAGCGCCAAAACAACTGTATGCATTTCCGGTCGTGCCGCCGGAGCATACATATTTACTAAAGTGCCATTTAGCGCATCGGTCGTATGACGGGTACGGAGGGCGGAGTACTATCATGTCATACCAATCGCCTGATAATAACACATTTACTATTTCTGAATCCACCTATCAAGCCGATTCCGGAGACTACATACTAACATTCTCAGCTTTTTCACGCGCAAATCAACTAGTCAAAAACGGAAGTCTTCGGGTCAGGCTAGATACGATCACCGAACAGCTTCTGGGCTCCTTCCCGGGAGCAGATAATGATATGATCATCGGCACGTTCATCTCGCAGAGGAGGAAGTTACGACTCGTTCAGTATAAGTTTACCGACGGTTCTTCTACTGAATTAACGCATACGTTTGAAAACCTTGATAAATTCAATGCGTATTCGTTTGCCTTTGTACCTCCCACTTCGACCGGACGACCATTTTACGTTGCCGGACTTGTAAATGAACCTCCCAGCTTTTGGCACTATAAATATTCGATCTTCGGGGGGCTACAGTTAGGCGCAGTTGATTTTGCCAAAAAATCGTTACGTTTTATAAGATACCTGCCAACCGAGAGTGCACTGGAAGCGATGGTCGATTGTGATGAGCTGCGAAACCTCCGAGTGAAGGACGTCTTTGTGGAGGAGAAGAACAATCGAATCGTAGCAGTGCTTGAAGAACTTGATAATTATTCCGAGGGGACATCCTCCCATCGGACTATTTTTTCCGGCACTGATAGCTATGGTGCCAAAGCTTCAATTACAAATCCGGGTGAAGTAATAACGTCGGGGTCGATATCTGTGAGTGAAGCTGATAACATTTGGGTGGCGGGGTTTGATACAGACCTCAATTTTGTCTGGGAGCAGGGGTTTGAAAATGAGATTGGCTCCAGGTGGTCGATCCATGTGGGAAGTAAGTCGTCGATCTCAGGCAACACCTTCAATCTCTGGTATCCGTCGGATGAGGATATCCTCTATTTCCATAAATTCGATTACATAACCGGAAAACGATTGAGCGACCCTACGAAGACAGAGATAATGGAGTTCGGCGGCCAAATGGACATGCTGGCTCCGTTTTCCCTTACCGACACTAATGATAACCTCATATTTCTCACACAGGGCGGAGCAGATATAGGAGGTGATTACGGTTCGTATCTTCTGCGGGTATCACTTCCGCGGTAAACAGATCTGTCCAGACGCGGAGCGACGTTAGATTTATTTTACTCAATTCCCCCAATAACTTCATTGAGCGATCTTCGGATCGCAAGCCAGATAAACTGCAAAAACTCTTCATGTGTGTTGCGGGTCCGTTTCGTCGTGCCGGTGAGCGCCTTCTCGCCGTCGCCGTTTCTATTATCAGACCGGAGGATAAACGTATTGGCAATCAGCGTCTTTAATCCTTCGAGGATGCCTCTTCCTTTTTTTGCATCGTCTGCAAGGACCTTCATCGAAAGATCCCGATAGAGCGGAGTAACGCTCGTCGTCGAAGTACCTGCACGAATATCCATTTCCAGCTCGCCGCCTTCGATCACACCGCTCGTGACTTCTTTTCTCTCATTCGGCATCAGAAACGCATTCAGTTTTTTAGCCGAAAACGTGCCGACGGTGGCTGCGATCCGAAGATCGAGATCTTTACTGAATACAGGATAGGTTACCTGTACCGTGACCTCCCCTTCGCCAAGAAAAAGTGCGGTCATCGATATTTGAGTCGGTTTGCCGCAATGCGGACTAAGGGTGTCGGAGCAAATACAGCAGGCTCGGATCGATACTTGATCGAAGGTCAGCACACCGGGTTTGAGACTTCCCGGAGCGCGCTCAAGGATCGCGATCTTTCCATTACGCATCCTGACGCTGTCGATATCGAACGCCAGAGGAAACGAGCGAAAAAAGTCGTTGGGCAATTTTGCCGGCGGCGGCTTCGGATCGCGCGGCCTGCGTTTATCGGAATAGTATTCGACCGACCACGCTTGTACTTCGCACGCCCGGAGTCGTATACGCTTCCATTCCATCATGCCCGTGAAATCAACTCCGCGCGCTTCAATCCCACGCGAACGAAGACTCGATCTGCCACGCACATACCTATGGTGTGCAGCAAACTCCTCCTTCGAAAGTCGCGGCACGAGAGCAAAGCTATCGATACGCAGCAGCGAGTCGTTGATACTTGTCCGAATGTTGCGTGCTTCGATACGGTAGGTGCTGTCGTCGAACGCGTAGGACGTGCGTGGCAGGTGCACATCCATACTTTGATACGACAAGGCGAGCAGCGGCTGGAGGCCCTCCTCTTCGAGAAGAACTTCGGACATTCGCACCGAGATGCTGTCAAGAAACGGTCGATCGTTTGTTGAATGCTCATCCGAAACGTACACCTGCGCACCCGTGACGACGATAGAGTCGAACGAGATGACGGAAGGATTTGGCAACAACTGTACAAGCGCCGATGAAGGAAGCGCTCCGCCCCCAGCGGCAATGAATGCCGTGTCGACTGCCATCATAAAGACTTTCGGTGCATGCATCTCCATATGCGTCACCCGCAGTCCGTCGCCGATAACGACATCCCACCAGTTGATGCCTCGCAGGCGGACGGTATCGACCACAACTTCCCGTACGGCCACTGCCACACCGCTATCCTGATACCCGGTCATAGCGATCCGTACATCATACAGGAGGATCATTCCCTGGCTAGAGCCGATCCTCACTTCATTCGATAAGGAGTAGTGGCCGTTAGTAGCTCTTCGAACAGCATCGTGTAATTTAGGAAGAACGGCTGTATGGAGGACATCGTCAAGGTAGTAGGAGAACAGGATCAGGCCTGCCATCGAAAGCAGAAATAGTATATCTGCCAATGTTGCGATCAGCTTTATCCATACAGCCCGTTTCCATATATTACGCTTCATGCAGTAGGTTTTCTCCACCCGAGAACAAACAAACCCAAATAGAATGCGCGCTAAAACATTAAATAGCCCCGTCTTCTCCAGACGGGGCTATTTATCGTTAACCGCTTACACGGTTATCTGCAGGCTCTGAGTACTTTGACTGCGACACGGCGATTGTGGACGCGTGCGCGTTCGACTGCGTCGGCTGTGCCTCCCTTAGGCTCCTTGACCTTCGGATAATTTTCACCGAAGCCGACCGTACGCGTGATCTTTGCCGCATCGACTCCCTGTTCGATGAGCCATGACTTGATCCGGCGGGCACGCCGCTCGGATAATTGCTGATTATGCGCCTTCGTACCCTCTTCGCTTGCAAATCCCTGTACCTCTACCTGGAGTTCCGGACATTGCTCGACGAGATCTTTCATACGATACAGATTATCGAGTGTACCCGGTTCGGAGAAATTGAACTCGTCGGTATTGACGATGAAGAGAATGTCAGGGAAGGTGACCACGGTATTCTTCTTCGTGTGCGGACAGCCATCCGGTGCGACACCAGCCGTGAGCGGGCATCTGTCCTTACCGTCAAGGAATGTGTCTCCATCAGTATCCGGATTGAGCGGATTCGTATGCGTGCGCTTGACTTCATCGCCATCATTGAGTCCGTCGTTGTCGGTATCTGCCTTAAGCGGATCGGTGCGATGGATCGTGACCTCTTCGCCATCGGTGAGTCCGTCGCCATCAGTATCGGTCTTAAGCGGATCGGTGCGGTGCGTGTTAACCTCCTGGCCGTCGTTTAATCCGTCGCCATCGGTGTCAGCTTTGAGCGGATCGGTACGGTGTGTTTTTACCTCAGCTCCATCAGTAAGCCCGTCGCCATCGGTATCAGCTTTGAGCGGATCAGTCTTATACTGACGCACTTCTTCGCCATCAGTGAGGCCATCGCCGTCGGTATCGCGATTGAGCGGGTCGGTCTTGTACTGCAGTACTTCTTCGCCATCGGTGAGTCCGTCGCCGTCGGTATCGCGATTTTTCGGATCGGTGCGGTAGATCTTTGTCTCATCGTCATCATTAAGTCCGTCACCATCGGTATCGACTGGGGCCGCTTCGACGACCACTACTTGCGTGGCCGGCGTTTCGATGACGATCGGGTCCACTTTCGGTGCAAAGATATAGTAGCTAAATCCAAGCCCCATCGTCAGGAATACGTCTTGTGTTGCATCGCCGTTCGGATCGGCAGAGTAATCATCGAGCCAGTCGGTGCCGGTTAGGTGAAGCAGGCCTTTGCCGCCGAACGTGACCTTTTCGGAAATGTACATTTCAAAGCCAACGCCGGTAACGA
>JANWLI010000135.1 GCA_025450975.1 Candidatus Kapaibacterium sp.
AGCGGCAAGCAATGCAGCTTCGTTGACAAGGTTCGCAAGGTCAGCACCAGACATGCCGGGAGTACCCTTCGCCAGTGTGTTCAGATTCACATCACTCGAAAGCGGTACCGTACGAACATGAACTTTGAGGATGCCTTCACGACCGCGAACATCAGGACGATCGACGACCACCTGTCGATCGAATCGGCCGGGACGAAGTAGCGCGGGATCGAGAACATCGGGGCGGTTCGTCGCAGCCATGATAATGACGCCGTTATTCTGCTCGAAGCCATCCATTTCAACCAGCAACTGGTTCAGGGTCTGCTCACGCTCATCGTGACCGCCGCCGAGGCCTGCGCCGCGATGACGACCGACTGCGTCAATCTCGTCAATGAAGACAATGCATGGAGCATTCTTCTTCGCCTGCTCAAACAGGTCACGTACGCGTGATGCTCCTACACCGACAAACATTTCTACGAAGTCAGCGCCGGAGATCGAAAGAAACGGTACGCCTGCTTCACCAGCAACCGCACGGGCTAACAACGTCTTACCTGTGCCCGGAGGGCCTAAGAGCAATACGCCTTTCGGGATCTTGCCGCCGAGACGCTGAAATTTCTGTGGCTCTTTGAGAAACTCGATGATCTCCTGAAGTTCAACCTTTGCCTCGTCGGCACCGGAGACGTCGGAGAATGTAACGCGCGGAGCACCCTCACTTTGAAGCTTTGCACGCGATTTGCCGAAAGAGAAGATGCCTTTCGGTCCGTTCATGCCCTGACCTTGAATCCTGCGCATGAAGAAAAACCAGAAACCAATGATCAGGATCCAGGGGAGAAAACTGATGAGACTATCAACTAAAGACGTCATCGCGTCTTCTTTTGTGATCTTGATCCCTTTTTCGGTCCAAAGCTTGTTTTGGTCGGCGAGTGTCTCCGGCACTAAATTAACGACAAAATGATCAGTAGGAGTGCTGGTAGCACCTTCCTTGACAGTCTCCAGATTCCGTTTTTGCTTAAGGACGCCATGGAATCGGTACTGGTTCATTCCGTACTGCTCAACCCTGCCTGATTTGATCTCACCGTTGATCAGGAGTTGCTGGTAGAACGAAGACGGGACTTCGGGCTCCTGCGTTTCGGTAGGATTGCTGAAAAGCACGATAAGCATGTACACGCCGCCGATCATGAGCAGCCACATGAAAACGGTCTTAAAGACCTGATTCATGTTGTTGTTTTCACCACCACCACCTTGCTTATTGAACTTGGGAGGAAGGGGCGAGCGGTTTTTCCCACCTTTGCTGGAGGGGCGCTTTTCTCGCTGACGGTCGTCGCGGTTAGACTCTTGGTATAGATTAGTAAACATTTGTGATTGCCAAAAAAACAGAGCCTTAAGGCTCTTCGTTCGTACCTAATTTCTGTAAACTGGTGTACGACGCAGAATTAATACAGTTTCGGAAGCTTCATCGACCCGGGCCATCTCAGCGGCCCGTAATCCCGGCACCCAGACGATCGTTTTGGGGTCGCTTTCCAGGGCTACGACCACGCACATTCCCTTATGGTGGGACGAGATTCCGGCTTCGTTGAGGATGTCGCTGACAAGCTTGGTATGGCCGCCGAGCCCAAACGGGGAGATCTTGTCCCCCTCCTGCCAGGGGCGGATGATGAGGTTGGGCGAGCTAAGCTGCCGGGCATCGAAATAGGCATTGCCGTTCTCGAAATCGACAGGAAGCTTCTCAATACCTGAAGTTAACATCCCAACCGACGTTTCGACGCTCGATCCGGGAGTGAGCTTTTTCTGCCAATCCCCAGAATAAGGGGTCAAGCGCTCAATAATGATGTTCTGGTCATAGATGCTGGCATCGTCAATATCCTCAAAATCTTCGTCATCATCTGGATCTTCATCCTCAAAGTCATCGTCGTCAAACTCATCCTCAAACGTGGGGTCCACCATCTTAGTAATGAGGACATTGGAATCAAGGAGTAGCTCGGTCTTCGTCGGCTCGTTAAGAAAGTTAGAGAGGATCATTGTTTGAACCGAATCCAGCGATAAGCGGACCGGCTCCTTCAGCCGCGTTTCGAGGACTTCCATCACAAATGCTCTGCGCAACGCTGCATCTTTCGAACTCAGTGCATACGCCGAACACATATATGCATCGCGCTTTAAGTATTCGTCCTTGAAGTCAACGCTGCAGAGATCGACAAGCGTCTTTGCGGTCAGCGTCAGTTCTTCGGCTGCTTCGTGGATGTTCGTGAGCGTCCTGCGAAACCCGTCATAGATATTTCTGCCGGGGAAAGCACTTTGTAACGCAGGAATAACAGTATGACGCAGTCGGTTGCGCAAAAACTGCAACGAGTCGTTGGAAGAATCAGAGCGATATAAAATCTCATGCTCATCAGCGTACAAGATAATATCGCTACGTTCGATCTGCAGCCACGGGCGGATCACATCAACATCTTCATTGAGTGGCCGTCTTGGGGGGATACCCCGTAAGCCACGAAGCCCTGTGCCACGGATCATGTTGTTAAGTACCGTTTCGAGCACGTCGTTGATCGTATGGGCAGTGACGACCAGATCGAATTTTGCCTTCGTTGCAACATCGATAAACTGTTCGTACCGGTCATCACGGGCAGCCTCTTCGATCCCGACACCTGCTTGCTTACTTCGCTCGAGGGTTGAGGCCGTATGTGTGAAGAGCTTCACGCCCAGCGTTTCGCTGAGTGCCTTTACGTGAGCTTCATCGGCATTTGATTCATCGCCGCGGAGTTGGTGGTTGATGTGGATGAGAGCAAGCTTGTCGAACTGCCCTTTTTGCGCAAGCTTCGTTAGCACATAGGCCATCGTTACCGAATCGGCACCGCCGCTTACGGCACAGAGGATCCGGGAGGACATGTTCACGCCCAGTTCTGACAGTGCAATACTGGTCAGTGCTTCGAGGCTTCCTGTATCAGAATGTCCCATAGGTCGATTCCTGGCGGCTGAGCTTGATATCACGAAGCTGATCAGCCTTAATACGGATCTCAAGGTTAAACCCTCGGATCGGGCCGCTCGGCCGGTAATCCAGACTCATTTCCCAACAATGCAGGTCCCGATAAATTCTAATATTCGGGACAACGATCTTCCCCGCAGTAAAATCGTAGGAAAGACTTGTGTTGATATTCCACAAACGCGAGGGCGAGATGCCGATAGAAAGATTGCCCAACAGGTTTCGTGATGTTCCGGAAATGGTATACGATTCACTGTAGCTCACGCTATAATTGACATTCCACTTCGGACGAAATGGAATAGATACAAATGCGCCGGGATACATGCCGCCAAGAAACATCTTACGCTCCTCGTCGGGGGTCTCGATCTGCACTAACTTCCGCAACGAGTCAATATTAATTCCGTCACTGGTCTCGCTTGAGGACAGACTTCCGGATAGTGAGAATGAGACGCTCGTCGGACGAAGGAAGCCCTGCTTGAGTGAAACGAGCGTCTGCTCGATCGAGTCGCTGCCATTCTTTTTCGCCGGATACCACGAGTAGCTTGCAGTACCGGAAACGGAAAGGAACGTACCCATCTGACTATATGCTGAAAGGCTTAGCGGGCTAAAGCGATCCTGGACGATATCATATCCTGAGCTAACGCCAAGATTCAGAAGCTTTACTTTTTCATCATAGGAAGAATCCGGAGTAACTGCATGCTCGACCTTCGCTTCAAAGTCATTGCCTAAGCTAAAGCCGATCACTCCTGATTTTGAACCTCCTCCATAGCCTCCGTCATCTTCATACAGGCTGTAATTGACAACGGTATCTAGCATTGGATCGAAATACTGATCAATACCTGCACTGGAGAAATCCGGTGTATACCTGAATGAGACCGATGGCTGAACGGTATGGCGAACAGCTTTTAACCCGAAGGCGCCAATATTGGCAGTGCCATAGAGTGTTGTCGCCATCGAAAGACCGTAATTATAATTATACTCTCTGAAGAGTCCGTGCTCCACCCGTTCGTCAAATGCAATACTTGTATCGATCTTGCCTGCGAATGTATCGTAGACGACATGAGCAGTCTTGAATTTTCGCCTGAGAAACCACTGCTCACCATATGCAAATGAAGGAGTGACAGAAACATACCCAAGTTTTGGAGAGATCGACACGCTCGGCGAATGAGCGATACGATATTGCTCGCGATGGACGAACGACGTATCGCCGCGAATACCTTGAATCGTGTCGCTTGCTCGCTGAACGAGAGTCTTAGATACACTGCGCGATGCACTGCCACTATACGAGATGGCAAATGACTCTAGTATACTCGGAGAGTCGCCACTCATTGGATCGCCAAAGGGATGGATCGGCGATGACTTTCCAAAGCTGAGCGATGGGCTCGTCTCCTGATATTCGCCTGTACGGAGATTCTGGTTACGTTGGTACGATGCGCTTAGGTGTACGCCAATATCTTCAAATGAAGTTGAAAGTGACGCGCGTGAACTTGCGTTCTGCTTTACAACGTCTGCAATATTTTGCGCATTGTTTAGATTATAGTTGTCACTTAAAAACTCAAGGTTGGCAGAGAAATTTGTGACGGGATCGATCACTAAATTTGGGACCTGGACGGCCGTTCTGAAATTTGTCTGGAACGGGTCTGCACTATTAAATCTTGTCTTCCCATAACCAAGATTGACGGTGATCGGAGAATTGAGTACGTACCGCTGCATGTACTGCAAGTCAAGCGTCAGATTATACCCTCCCTTTGTATAGATGTCGCTTCGCGCAGCCGCATCGAAGTAATCGGAGAATATCTGGTAGTAGCCAAGGTGGGTGAGTCCATAGCCACGGCCGGCGTTTGAGATCGTGTAGTTCGGCGCGATCAGGCCGCTACGTCTGCCGCCACCTTTATCGGGAAAGACTGCAAACGGAAGCGTAAAGACAGGCACGTCGGCAATGAACAGATGGATCGGTTGTGCAAGAATTTGCTCGTCACCTATGATCTTCATCTTTGGCGCCTCGAAATAGTAATGCGGGACCGGCGCGTCGCAGGTCGTATAGCGACCGTTCTCGACAAAAAGCGTTTTCTCGGCGACTTGTTTGATACGCTCACCGTAATAGTATCCCTCTGCCATCGAAGTCGTTGCAAGCTTTACTGTACCCTTCCGGGTCTTCATGTTAAAGATGATGACCTCACCTTCGTACGGAGTCGTACCGTCGACTAGTTTCGGCGCGCCACGCGAGACGCCGCGCGCCGTATCACGGATGATCCTGCGCCGCCTTGCCAGCGAGCTTTCGATCACCGAGTCATACGTTTCGCTCGTAGCTGTGAGCGTGCTTGCATTGAAGTCAAGGACAATCCGATGAGCGGTCAGGTGCTGCACACGAAAATCAAGCTGGGCATCTCCGGTCAGGATCATCAGCTTGTTGTTGATATCGAAGACGGTAGAGTCTTTAGCCGTATAATAGACGATCGTATCGATATCGCCACGATTAGAATCAACGGCAATATAGAGCGAGTCGGGAAGATCAAATCCAGGTCGGCGAACCTTAGCATCCCCTTTTGCCGTAGCAGCTGGCGCCTTGCGAGCAGTATCCTGCTGCGCGAAAAGATCGGAAAAACAAGCAAGGAGAATCGTGGACAGCAAGACGATCCGAAGATGATGCCGGATATGTAGGCTTCTACTACGCATACACAGGACGCTTTGCATACGGCAAGGGATCCGTTGCGCCTGCTCGCGCAAAGCCGCGAAGGCGTAGCGCACAAGAATCGCATTCACCGCAAGCAACATCTTCACCTTGATAACAGGACCAGCTCAACTCGAGCGGCGCACCCAGTTCAAGCGACTTGCGGACGATCTCCTCTTTCGACATGCCGATAAGTGGGGTCACGATTCGAATATTCGTCTCGGGCTTTGTCCCTAAATTGATCGCCTGCTCGAAGGCGGTAAAAAAGATAGAACGACAATCCGGATAGCCGGAAGAATCTTCCTCGACAGCACCGATATAGATCTGATCTGCATTTAGAACTTCCGCCCAGCCCGCTGCGATCGCAAGAAAAACGCCGTTACGAAATGGCACATACGATGACGGTACTTCGACATTCGTAAGATCAGCTGCAGTTACAGGAATCGAAGGGTCGGTAAGACTTGATCCGCCGATCTTGCGAAGGACGTCGACATCGACAACCATACGCTCTTTGATGTCGAGGAAATCGGCAACGTCATTGAATGCTTTCAGCTCACGCTGCTCCGTACGGTGTCGGTAGTTAAAATGCATTGCAGCAACATCGGCAG
>JANWLI010000136.1 GCA_025450975.1 Candidatus Kapaibacterium sp.
AACACACTATGTTACTGATGCTGAAGCAGTTGCCGGAATATACCCGACTGCGAAGTTTGAAGTAGTTCCACGGCACGGAAATATCGATTCGCTCATCATGATCGATAGCAGGTATAGAGAATTTGTCACATATGGACCCTCGAATTCCGTTATAGTAACAGGGCACACCTATAAAAATGGTGTGAAGGTCCCGTTCGTCTTCGCAAGTGTAGCCGTGTTTGAGAGCGAATTCACATTCACGCCGAAGCTTATACTTGAAGGCAGCGGCCACCACGAACTCCGAATGCGTTTTCTTAGCCAGTTAGCATTCGATGCAAACGGTGCGGTCATGGATCCGAACGACTTCCGTAATCGGCTCATGATCGAATCGAACCTGCAGAGTTCAATAGGATTTTTCCGGCTCTAAAGGTGAATCTGGTGTACAGAGTGGGGAATGTATGCCGGAGGAGCCTGAGAGTCGGGATCTTTTGATCGCCTGATCCTCTCCCGTGCTCGTATACAGCAGCACGGGAGTCGAGTCGGGTGGCTTCTTTACAGAGAAGTTTTGTGCTAACGGACTCCCCCGCTCACCCGTGAATAACCCCCGAAAGAAGATACGACAAACTAAGCTGGTATTCACATTTCTAAACGTTAAGAAAAACGATGATCAAGACACGCTATTCAGCATTTCTACTATTCGGCATGCTCTTCCTCGGCGCATGGACGATGAGCGGATGTTCGGATTCGGGTTCGCCTCAGGACTCGAATAACAACATGAGTTTCTCCACACAACTATCGTCATCGACGATACGATCGTCTGGAACGACCGGCAAGTTCGAGCCGGAAAGCCATGGCGCCCGCGTCGATTCGTTAAAAGTTACCTACGTTGGCATGATCGTAAGCGGCCTGAAAATGCATATGATCGGCGGCGTACCGGAGGACGACGATACAAATTCGACAAAGTCCGGTCACGACATTACGAGCCACGACCATGGTAATGGCAAAAGCCAGGACGGCAAGAAGGATAAAGATGATAAAGATAAGGATGACGATGATGACGACGATGACGATATCATTATCATCAACCTCGACAAACATCATTATGGAACGGTCATTACCGGTCCATACCTGCTTGAGTTCGATTCGGCGGGAACACACCTGGTAACGCGTGCAACGATCCCTCCCGGCATCTACGATCGGATCAAATTCGAGATCCACAAGATCCGCGGTGCTGCCAACGACCCGTTCCTCAATGATTCTGCGCTCGTGCAATTTCTGTCCAACGATGCAACGATCATTCTTCGCGGTCATGTATGGGATAACGGTGTGATGTACCCGTTTACCTACTACAGCCGTGTAAATGCAAATCTTCAGGTCCATTTCGATCCGGCAATCGTGATCGAAGACGAGATCCCGGCAAATGTATCGCTGACGTTCGAACCGGGCATGGTATTTTCCTCGCCGTTTAGCTTCGGACGTCCGATCGATCCACGCGATTCGGATAACCGCAAACATATTGAAGCGGCGATCAAGCTTGCATTCAAGATGGCGAAAGCCCTCAATTAATAGCAGTTTACCCCGTTGCGCCGGAGACGTGTCGTAGTGCCATTGGATTCATAGTCTCCGGCGCAATTGCGGGATATATATAAGAGATGAAGAGATATAGCAAACGTTTCGTCTCGTAGCGGATGAGCAGGCAAAAGGAGTCCTGGTGCGTGTAAACACCAGCCTTTTGCCTGTTCGATTTTTATACGAGGTCTACCAAAGAATAACAGGAAGAGTGTAGCGCCGAGCGTCCTGCTCTATCGTACACATATAGAGGCCATTGGAAACACCGCGCACGGAGACGCTGTAGCCTTGAGCTATACGCTCGATCGTAACCGGCATCTCATTTCCAAGTACGGAATGAAGCTTGATCCTCGCATCTGAGGAAGTCCTGAGTGTAAAATTGTTTCTGGCAGGATTTGGATGGATCGTCGGCGCAGCATTATCCGGACGCTCGTCAACATCATTGAAATCTTTGAGCGTCATACGGTAGATCGCTGCAGTGCCGGCATCGGATGAGAGATAGATATGCTCTCCAGTCGAATCCTGCACAATGCCGCAAGGTCTTCCCCAATAGCTATACTCGATCGAATCGGTGAGAAAGCCTGCGAGGAAGGTATCGCGCGTCCAGAGCTTCGAATCTTTATCCTGTTGAAAGCGAAGTACGTCGTAACCGAGACCGATAGGACGTCCGCCTTTCGAACTTCCGTGGCGAGCAATGAGTAACGTCTTTGGCGGCGCCTGGAAATAAATGCGGGGATCGGTGTAAAAGATGATCCCCATTGGAGTAGAATGTGCTTCGAGTTCGATCGGCGCAACCTGCATGGACGCCACTTTTGCAGAGTCGGCAGCCGTGATCGGCAGAATGGCCTGATACTCAGGGGTTGCAGTAAAATCGACCCAGACTATATCACTATGCGCAAATGGCCATCCATAGAAGCCGTTATCGACGATCGGGCTGACGATCTCCGGCGGGATGTCATCGCCAATGCCGTCGCGATCGGCGTTTGTAGCCCAGAGTTGGTTCAGCTCCGGGTCGATGGAAAGGCCGATGGCATTGCGTAGGCCGGTTGCATAGACGCGACTTGCAGATCCGCTTAGGTTGAACTGCATGATCGTGCCACGCTGTGGATTTTCTTCACGACAGGCATTGCACGATGCACCAACGCTAAGGTAAATGTTGCGGCCGACGGTATCGACAAAAACTGTTCGCGTATAATGATTATAGGGACCGCTGGAATGGATCCCGGTAATAAATGGCTGTTCACTTTCGAAGGTCCCGTCCTGGTTCATATCGATGAACTTCCTGACGCGATCGGGCTCGGCAACATACATGGTATCGCGCCAGATGAAAAGGCTATGCGCAGAGTCGACAGAAGGTGCAGCGACAAATGTTGAATCACCGAGACCATCGCCATCGAAATCGGGTATAGCAAAGATCTGATTTGCTTTGATATCGGCAACATACAGGACGTTATTGGGGCCGATAGCCATGAAGCGCGGTTTTTGAAGGCCGCTGCCTACGTAGAAAAGCTTGACTTCGTACTGACTGTTTACGCGAAGTTCATGGCCGGGCTCAAGACGTCCGGCGAATTTATCCGGGATCACGATCTGCTGCGTTTCGATCTGAGCATATGCGCCTGAGCATAAAAGGGTCGTGAGGATGAGGAAAAGATGTCTCATAAAGGTACCTTGCGTCTTTGAAAACAAGAACCCTGAATCAATCCACTTGTTTCAGAACAGCTCTGGTCGGATCAGCTTGCAGCAGCTGCTAGCCGCAACTCTTCCTCGCGTTCGACGATCTGCTGAAGCTGATCGATGAACCAGGGGTCGATCTTCGTAGCTGCGAAGATCTCCGTTGCCGACATCCCCAGCTTCATTGCATAGCGTACCGAGAAGATCATGTCGGTACGTCGGAGGCCGAGACGTTCGCGGATGATCTGCAGCGTACGGAGACGTTCTGCATCGTCCATCTCTTCGATGTTGAATTCTTCTTTCCCATCGGAGCCGAGGCCGTGCCTTCCCTGCTCAAGCGAGCGAATGGCTTTCTGGAAGGCTTCTTTGAATGTGCGGCCGATAGCCATGACTTCGCCAACAGACTTCATCTGGACGCCAAGCTGTGACGATGTCGCTTCGAGGCCTTTGAACTTCTCGAAATCCCAGCGCGGGATCTTCACAACGCAGTAATCGATGACAGGCTCGAATGAGGCCGGCGTCGTCTTCGTGATGTCGTTCGGAATTTCATCGAGTGTATAACCAACAGCAAGCTTCGCCGCCATCTTTGCGATCGGGAATCCCGTTGCTTTCGATGCAAGCGCTGACGAGCGCGAGACTCTGGGGTTCATCTCGATGATCAGTATCCTACCATCATCGGGATTAACCGCAAACTGGATGTTCGAGCCGCCAGTATCGACGCCGATGGCACGGATGACTTTGATGGCTGCGTCGCGCATCTTCTGGTACTCTTTGTCGGTCAGCGTTTGTGCCGGTGCGACTGTGATCGAATCGCCGGTATGGACACCCATCGGATCGAAGTTCTCGATCGAACAGATAATGACAACATTGTCGGCAATGTCGCGCATCACTTCAAGTTCAAATTCCTTCCAGCCGAGGATGGATTCTTCGACCAGCACTTGCGTGACGGGCGAGGCATCGAGTCCGCGGCGGACGACTTCTCTGAACTCTTCCATATTGTAGGCAATGCCGCCGCCGGTGCCACCGAGCGTGAAGCTCGGTCGGATGATGGCCGGAAAGCCAACGGTATCGACCATCTCAAGCGCTTCTTCGACGGAATGTACAAAACCGCCGCGCGCCATTTCGAGATTGATCGACTTCATTGTGGCTAAAAATTCTTCGCGATCTTCAGCGCGCTTGATCGCATCGGGCTTGGCGCCGATCAGCTCAACATTATACTTGTCGAGAATGCCAAGTTTGTGAAGCGACATCGCCGCATTTAGTGCGGTCTGTCCGCCCATCGTCGGGAGGATGGCGTCGGGTCGTTCTTTTGCGATTACAGCTTCGATATACTCGGGTGTGATGGGCTCGATATAGGTCGCATCTGCCATTTCCGGATCGGTCATGATCGTCGCCGGATTCGAGTTGATGAGTACGACCCGGTACCCTTCCTCGCGAAGCACTTTACAGGCCTGGGCCCCGGAATAGTCGAATTCGCAGGCCTGGCCGATGACAATGGGTCCCGAGCCGATAATAAGTATGGTATGGATGTCCGTCCGCTTTGGCATATTCCTGCAAATTTACGGAAGATATGTGACGAAATCCGGAGGATAGGTGTCTTATAATATATCGGCATCATGAAAATACTCTTCAGCCTCATTACCATCGTGTTGGCTTCGCACCTGTCAGCGCAGCCAGAACCATTAGACAACACGTTTAATGATAGCGGGAAAGTATATACGAAATTTGACCAATTCTCACGTTCAAAAAAAATAGTAGTCCAACCCGATGGGAGGATACTGTTTCTTGGGCAAACGGGCAACCCAAGTAATTATGTAATTGCTCGCTACCTCAGCGACGGCGCATTAGATCCGTCATTTGGCGACAGCGGTGTGGTCGTCGAAGATATGAATAACGGCATACCAAATTCTATACATCTTTTTTCTAATGGCAAAATTCTCATTGGCGGACAGGCAAATTACGATTCTCATTCAATAAGTGATTATGCACTGATTCAGCTATTGCCGAATGGCTCATTGGACACAACCTTTGGGCGAGGGGGGAAAGTTACTGGACGACTCGATTCCACCCGTCAAAATTTGATCACTACTGTCATGGCCTCGGATCTTCGCATTATTGTCATCGGACAATATTTCGGGCCTTCGTATCCGGACACCATGATGCGAGGGTTCTTGATGAGGTTTCATCTTGATGGTTCACTTGATACGACCTTCGGTAATAAAGGAGCCAGTACTTTCGATTTTCAAAATAATGGTGGACATATCCTTGATGCGGTCCTTCTGCCGGACTCACGAATTGCCGCAGTATGTTCAGAAGATGATGGGGAAAAAGATAGCCGACTGCACGTCCGTTTTTTTGGATGGAATGGCAACTATGAATCGAGCATTGAGCCTCGGGGCGAACAGTTTTTCCATGCTAATTACGGGGCCAGTATCTGTAAGACTGCTGATAATAAGTTGATCATCGCCGGTCCGGCGCGAAGACCGAATCCGATCAACATGCTCGTTGCCGTTAAACTAACCGGTGATGGATGGCGTGACATATCATTTAACTTTGGCCCCTCTTTGATCGGAGGAGGCTATATCCATGATGTTGCTGTTACGGAAAGTAAGGATGGAAGTATTTATATTACAGGAGAGGCTGCTTACGAATCAGGCGGCAACACAAATGTGCTCTTTCTAATAAAATGTTTACCCGACGGTAGTCGTGATACATCATTTGGAAACCGAGGAGTTCTTCTTCCAGCTCCTGTCGGTGGGGATATCGCCGAGTACAGTGCAGCGATTGCGGCTGATTCCAATAATAGAATTTTAGTTGCTGGAGTATTCAGTACGAACTTCCTATACGATCAACGTACGATCGTGATCAAACGATATATCGATCACCCGGTTGCTAATGTTGACATTGGGACGGATGTCTCAAGTCTGGCCGTGCATCCTCACCCTGTATCGAACAAACTAACTCTCGGCTACCGTATTGAAAGGGCAGAAGCCGTTTCCTGCCTTCTGTACGACATGGAAGGGAGATTAATCAGAACACTTTTTACTGGACATCGAACAGCTGGGAGCCATACAGAATTAATCACTATTACCGATCCAATTAGGCCGGGAGCTTACTTTCTACACCTGCTGACACGAACGGTAAAGCAAACTGCCTCTCTTATTTTTAAATGAGATAATTGTACAAGAAAATCTAATATTCTTATAAGCACCCATGGCATACATCTTGCAACCTAATCCTTAAATATAGCCATGTAAATGGCCTCCCCGTGCTCACCATAAACAGAAAGAAGGATTGGCACGATGAAAAAGCTCACGTTTATTGTACTACTTACGCTCTCTTCACTAACAGGTACCGTTTCCAAGGCCCAGGAAGTCGATTGGCGCATTGTAGGCGGCCTGAACTTCGCGTATGTCGAGGAAACACCACAGTTGCTTGACGCAGCTTCGGCTTTTGGCTACACACTTGGTGTCGCAGCCGATATCGGCTCGAATCTATTCCTCCAGCCATCGGTCCAGTATTCTTCCTATGGCAGCACGGTCACGATTCCGTCAGCTTCTGAAGGAGATACAAAGCATGCAATCCGGGCTAACTATATACGTGTTCCGCTCCAGGCAGGCCTGCGCCTCTTCGAGGCGTCATCTGCGATCCCATTCAATATAGAAGGCCGCGCAGGTCTCTCGCAGTCATTTCTGGTAGGCTTTAATGACCGCGTCAGAAGCGGCAGCGGCACAGCGCTCAGCGAGGACGACATAGCAGGGATGCGTACGGCAGGAATCGTCGGTGCAGGCGTACGTCTACTATTCTTCTCACTTGATGTCGAATATGAGTTCGGATTAACAGATCTTTTCGTAAATAATGGGTCTACAAAACTAGATGCATTATATGTGATCTTCGGTGGTAATTTCTAAACCACTATAACGTGAGACATCAAGCGAACCACTTGCGCTGCATACTAGACAGGTATGCAGCGCTTCTTTTTTCTGAGCAGTTAGACATTTATCAGATTCACTTGTATTATTACAGTACCGGACACCGTATCCGGTCCGTGAGCGCTAAAGCGGCGTATTTAGTAAGATTTGGCCATTTTTTTGGCACATGAGTTGAATAACAGTTAAGCGTTGGTGCATTGATTGATGAAAAGTGAATTGAATAAATAAATCATATTTCTGATATTCACCATCACAGTCTCTCCTCCCCTCTTACAAATGGATCCTCACAATTTAATTAAGTAAGTTAACGAATTGTCTCCCCACAAAAAAGAAAGCGAGATAACCATGAAAAAGCTACTCTTAACAATCGCATGTGTAGGCTTCCTCACCACGAATATCTTTGCACAAGCAATCGAGAGTGAATCGCCGGTCCTTCCGTCGACCACCACGATCAATCCTATTGTCGGTATGACGTTCTCCATTATCACGGCAGAACCGGCAGGATATACTTCCGAAGTCGAAGCCGGATGGCATGCCGGTGCGATGATGCGTACGGGAGACAAGATATTCTTTCAGCCAGGAATCGAAATTTCGCAAATTGGCCTTTCATTGAATTCTGCCGGTGTTGACTACATGACAGACGTCACGCATCTGCGCGTTCCGATCGCAGCAGGTGTACGCCTCGTAGGCGGCGGCGCACCATCCGAAACGACGTTCAATATTGACGTCCATGGTGGTATTTCGGCAGACATGCTCTTAGCAGTCAATGAACGGAACAATATGCTCAGCAAGTCCGACTTTAACAGTCCGTTGATCTCGGCACTTGGTGGTATTGCCGTCGACTATGAATTCCTCACGCTCGGCGTCGATTACTCGATCGGTCTTACCGATGCGTTCGCAGAAGGATCTGTATTACAGTCGAAGGCAAAGAGCAACTCATTCTTTGTCAGCCTCGGTGGTAACTTCCCGTTCTAACCAAGTCTGACGCAGACTGATCTACTCGACGTAATCAATCTATCAAC
>JANWLI010000137.1 GCA_025450975.1 Candidatus Kapaibacterium sp.
CGACAACTTCGAGCCGCAGCCACTCGAAGCCGGGAGTGCGCTCAAACGAACTACGCCGAACGAGATTGTAAGCACCGACGCCAATGAAAGCACCTTTAACACTTTCGTTGACACGCTTGACCTTCATTCGCTGCAGGAACATGCCGCCGAACGCGGAAATGAATAGAGGCAATAGGAAGCTGTCATGCTGCGTCCGGTCATCGGGCAGAAGCGACAGTTGATCGAGGGAGTTCGCCTCAGCATAGGCGATAGACTTTGTCAGGACTTCAGGCTCAAAGTGAATATCGGCATCGGTAAAGAGCAGCCAGTCCCCTGTTGCCTGCTGTATGGCCGTATGCAGGGCGTGGACCTTGCCCAGCCAATCGGGAGGAAGCTCGGTAATATGAATAACCTTCAGGCGATGGTCTTTGGCTGCGATCTTGTCTAGGATGGCCGACGTACCATCGGTCGAGCGGTCGTCAGAAACGATGACTTCGATATTCGGGTAGGTGGTATCGAGTATCGATCTAAGCGATCGCTCAATGAGGGCTTCCTCATTACGCGCAGCAATGATAATGCTGATCTTAGGATATATCGTTAGCGGAGGTAAAGTCTCGGAGCGAAGGAGTTTGATGGCGGCTCCATGATAGGCTGCACGCAGCAGATAGTTAAGCCACAGAATGGTACAGATTGCGGCGGCGCCATATAAAATGAGATGAAGTGTTATCACTGTAATCTAAACCAAATAATCAAGTAGTCGGTTAGAACATTTATGAGACAAGTCATTATTTATCCTGGAGAAGACGGCTTTTACATAGCCGAGTGTCCGAGTCTTCCCGGATGTATATCACAAGGGAGCTCGCAGGAAGACGCTATCAAGAATATTCGTGAGGCGATAGATCTCTACATTGATGCGCTCCGCCAGGACGATCTCCCCATACCAGAAGAACATTTTGATACGCTGCTAATGGCAGTATGAGTAACATCCCACGTATTTCAGGACGGAAATGCGCACAAGTTCTGGAAAAGAGAGGGTTTGGGTAAGACGGAGTACTCCATTTTCGCAAATCACTATTCCCGATCATAAAGAGCTTGACCGGGGCACACTCCGCTCTATCATTAGGCAATCCGGTCTCAGCGTTGAAGATTTTACTTCTCTGCTGTAATACTTCCCCGCCAGCTTGGCGGAAGATTCTTTTCGATCTCGATGCCTTCGAACGGCTTTGTGCTGCGGGATCCGACTTGCTTCACCCACGCTGCCATCCTGGCAATCCCATCGGCTAACGATACTTCGCTCGTATGATCAAATGCACTTTGGACCTTCTCATGATCGCTCCAGGCATTGACGACTTCGTTACGGGCGGGTAAATAGTTGATAGGCACTTCTCTGCCCATTGCGTTCATGACTTCCTCCGCAAGCTGGTTGACGGTATAGACGGTATCAGCTCCGACATTGAATATCTCGTTCTTCGCAGTTTCCTGGGTCGCACTGCGGGCAATGATCGGCGCAACATCGGCGATGTAGCTGAATGCGCGCTTCTGCTCACCGTCACCAAAGACAGTCAGCGGCTGGCGCTGCAGGATCTGGTTCATGAAGATGCCGATAACGTTGCGGTATTTGTCTCCGGTATTCTGCCGCTCGCCGTAGACGTTATGTGGACGGAAGATCACATAATCGAGGCCAAACATTTCGTGCGATGCCTTCAGCTCGAGCTCGACGGCATACTTTGCAATGCCATACGAATCTTCGGGCTGCGGCACAAGCTCTTCGCGCATCGGCAGTTGGTTGCGGCCATAGACGGCAATCGAACTCGTGAAGATAAACCGCTTCACGTTATGATTGATGGCCTCATTGATCAAGTTAACCGAACCGATGACGTTATTCGTATAATTGAAGCGCTTGATAAAGTGCGACAGGCCTTCGGCAGCGTAGGCGGCAAGATGAAAGACGTAGTCGAACGAGTATTCTTTAAAGAGGTGGGAAATACGCTCGTGATCGGTGCAGCTTGCCTCGATGAACGTGGCGTCGGGATTCACATTCTCCGTAAATCCGCCGGAAAGATCGTCAAGTGCAACTACCGTATGCCCCTGATTAAGTAGTTCATCCACTACATGCGAACCGATAAACCCCGCTGCACCCGTAACTAGTGATGTCATCTAAAAGGCGAAAAGGAAAGATGTAAGAGGCAAAACAGCCGGTGAAAGTTTCGAAAATCTTTGTGACCTGGTCCTCTCAAGGGTCATTTCAAGAACCCACGTTCACTCAGTCCCTCTTTTCCACGGTATCCTTTGAAGTAATCAATGATGCCCTGGAAAAGCGCCTTTACTGCTTTTGTGTTGCCCGCAGAGGTCAGCAAGCGGCACCGGTTTGCCAGATGAAGCGGGTACGCGAGGATAAACTGGAGTTTCTTCCAGCCGTGAAAATGCCGCTTTGCGTAGATAAATGCATTCCGGTACTGCATGTACATGTAAAACGGAGTTTCCTTCCCCTTCATGGCTGAATGAAAGTTGTGGTAGATCACCGACGCCGGTTCGTACCAGGATTTATAGCCGATCTCCTTCGCCCGCATGCACCAATCGGATTCTTCCCAATAGATAAAGTACTCTTTCGAGAGCCCGCCGATCTTTGCGATAACATCGCCATTGAGCAACATCAGGCAACCCGATGCATAGGCAACTTCGCGCGCTTCCTCAAATTGGCCGACATCTTCCTGCGATTCACCATAGTGGTGATACCCCATGTGCCACTTCTGGAATGTACCGGCGCACCAGATGATCTTATCCCTGCCACCAACTGTCGGCGGATAGTAGTAGATCTTACCACTCACTGCGCCCATCGTATCAAGATTGGCTTCCAGCCGTTCGACAAGCGGCTCAAGAAACGATGCGGTTACAATCGTATCATTGTTGAGCAACAGGACGTGCCTGCAGCCACTCTTGATCGCATGCTCGATGCCAGTGTTATTTCCGCCCGTAAAGCCTTCGTTCGTTTCGTTGCGGATATGGGTTACTTCGGGAAACTCGTCACGCAACTGTTGACCGCTATTATCTCTGGACCCGTTGTCAACAACGATGACTTCAACATTCTTGTAGGTAATATCACGGAGTGTACGCAGGCACAGCGACGTATGCCCATACGAGTTCAGATGAACGAGGATGATCCCTATTTTCGGCTGACCGGGTCTTGCTAGTGACATGCTTACCCGACGCGCTGCAAAATTTCTACTGCCATGGAATACTTCTTAAACGGCGGCATAAGATACGCGCCATCTATAAGACGCTTAGCATCGCGAAGGAATTCGGTGCAAATAGCAATGCCCTCTTCGCTTTGCGCTTCCGTGCTGCTCTGCTTTGCCAGACGGTCATGGATCCAGGTCGGGATCTCCATACCGGGCACTTCATAGTGGAGAAACTCTGCATGCCGTACCGAACGTAGCGGGAGAATACCAAGCATGAGCTTCGCATTACCACGAAACGGTTTGATCAATTCGACAAAGCGCTCGACAACATGCATCTCAAAGATCGGCTGCGTGAAGATGACTTCGCACCCTTCGCGGATCTTCTGGTGCAGGCGGTCGATCTCGCGCTCCATATCGTCGGCGACAGGATTTGCTCCGCAGCCAATGAGGAAATGCGTCGTACCGAATTCACCGCCGGCGATCGGATTGCCCATCAGGTCGCAGCCGGTGTTCATCGACGAGAGCGCACGGATAAGACCGATAGCATCGATGTCGTAGACGCTCGTCGCATACGGATAATCGCCGATCTGCGCCGGGTCGCCTGTAACGGCAAGGATATTTCGCACTCCTGTCATCTCGGCACCCAACAACTCCGACTGCAGGCCGACCATATTGCGATCGCGGCAGGCCAAATGCGTGATCGCCTCGATGCCGCACTTATTCTGGATCATCTGCGACAAGGCGATCGAGCTGACACGCAGTCGTGCGCGAGCGCCGTCGGAGATATTGACGGCGTCGATCCCTTCCTTGGCAAGATACTGGGCGCCTTCGAAGACGCTCGACATATCGAGTCCGCGCGGAATATCAAGCTCAACTGACGTTAAAAATTTCTGTCCAAGTTTCTTCTTAAAACCGGAGAAGTGCTCTCCGTTTATTGCGACTTGTATGCGCTCGGACTTGACCTTGATCTCTGAGGCCTCAATCGTCCCAACCTTAGCGCCTTTGACAGCTTCTGCGATCGCACGGATATGCTCCGGCGATGCGCCGCCACATGCACCGATGATCGAAACGCCGGCTTCGACGAGACGCCTGCAACTCGCTGCTACATAATCCGGCGTCGCATTATAGATCGCCTTGCCATCGATGAGCGTCGGGATGCCGATATCGGGCTGTGCGGAGATAGGAATACCCGGGACTGCAAATGCCTTGATGATCGAAAGCATGCGCTGCGGGCCGACCGTACCGTTGGTACCGATGACCGTCACGCCAAGTTCGATCAGGCGCTCTGCGATCTTGCGGGCGTAGTCCGTGGCAAGCAGTGCGCCATCTTCGGGGAAAGTCTTTTGTGCGATGATCGGCAGGTTAGGCGCCACTTCTTTAGCAGCACGAACTGCGATCTCAAGTTCACGCAGCTCGATGAAACTCTTGAGGAGGAGGACATCCGGCCTGCCATCGGCAAGCGCTGCGATCTGCTCGTCGTAGGCATTGCGTACTTCTCCTTCGCGTGCTTTGCCCAGGGGATGGAGATACTTGCCTGTTGGTCCAACTGTCGCTGCAACGATCAGATCATTCTCATTGGCAACCGTACGTGCAAGCCATACGCCCTTGCGGTTAATCTCATAGACCTTATCCGATGAGCGAGAATGTGCAAGATGGATGCAGTTCGCGTGCTCGGTATTTGTCTCGAGCAACTCGGCACCGGCTTTCGCAAACTCATGGTGAACGTGTTCGATCGCTACGGGATCGAGCAGATTGTATGCTTCGACCTGTGTTTCGACAAGTCCGCGTGCAGCGAGGACAACGCCGATCGAGCCGCCTGTAATGATAGGCCGCTCGCCGGCAGTCTTGAGCCGTTCGAGAAAGCGATTATGTGGTGGAGAGTTCAGAGTTTTGAGTTTTTAGTTGAGGGCTGCGTCGGCTATTGCGAGAAATTGTTTTGCATCGAGGGCAGCGCCACCGATGAGTCCGCCATCGATGTCCGGTTGTGCAAGTAACTCTTTCGCATTATCCGGTTTCATGGAGCCACCATACTGAATGATGATGGCATTAGCGATGCTATCATCGTATAATTTTGCGATCTCCATGCGGATAAACGAATGAGCATTCTGCGCGATCTCCGGCGTTGCAGTGCGTCCGGTGCCAATAGCCCATACGGGCTCGTAGGCGATCGTGATATGCTTCATGTCGCTTGCCGATACATCCCGCAAGCCTTCCTTGAGTTGTCGCAAGAGCACTTCATACGTCTGGTTTAGCTCACGCTCATCGAGCGTCTCGCCAACGCAAAGAATGGGTTTAAGACTCACCGACAAGGCCGCACGTACTTTCTTGTTGATCGTCACGTCGTCTTCTTCAAAGATCGTACGACGCTCGGAGTGCCCGAGGATCACATACGTACAGTTTGCTTCGACAAGCATGCGAGCTGATATCTCGCCGGTAAACGCTCCCTTCGTCTCGTGGTAGCAATTCTGCGCACCGAGGGCGATCTGCACACCGCGGCCCGAGACGAGCGCATGCACTTCGAGCAGAGCAGTAAATGGCGGACAGACAGCCAGCTCAACATTGCGGTACGCGTCTTTCCAGTTACCGACGATACCGGCGATAAGCGATGCAGCTTCGCTGGCCGTGCCGTTCATCTTCCAGTTTCCGCAAATAAATTTCCGACGTGCTGACATTAGGCGCTTTCCAATTCCCTTTTTACGATCTCATTTAATAATGTCGGATTTGCTTTCCCGCCCATTGCCTTCATTGTCTGTCCGACGAAAAAGCCGAGCAGGCTAGTCTTCCCCGACTTATACTTGGCTATATTATCAGGATTCGCTGCAAGTACGCCTTTGACGGCATCGATCAGTGCTCCTTCGTCGGAGACCTGTACCATACCGCGATCTTTAACGATCGCACGAGGCGAACTATCCGAGCCGATAAGCTCCGGCAACAGATCTTTCGCGATCTTATTCGAGATCACGCCTTCATCGACAAGGGCGATCAACTCGCCAAGATGATCAGGCGCAAGCTCAAGCGACAGGATCGACTCCTTCTTTTCTGAGAGCATCCGCATCACATCGCCCATGATGTAGTTCGACAGCGCCTTGACGGACTCGGTCTTCTTCGCAGGTAACGATGCGACTGCTTGCTCAAAGAAGTCTGCAACGGCACCATCCGCAGTAAGCACATCGGCATCGTACTTAGGTATGCTAAAGTCTTGTACAAAACGGTCACGTCGAGCGCGCTGTAATTCCGGAAGTTCTTTGCGAACTTCATCGAGAAACTGTGTCGTGATCGTCACCGGCAGCAGATCCGGCTC
>JANWLI010000138.1 GCA_025450975.1 Candidatus Kapaibacterium sp.
GATGACCATCGATTGCGCAGCCCTTTCGGCCGGTCGGTATGCCGTGGTGATAAATGACGGAGCTAATGCCGTGACGCGGTCGTTGCAAATTCTACGCTAAACCCGTTCTTCGTATGAAAAAACTAGTCCTAGCCCTCAGCCTTGTGCTGCCGCTTGTTGCTGTCGCCCAGCCGCTTACCCGGTCATTTCCGTTTACAATGATTTCCGCCGATACGGCACGTTCGTCAGACCTACCATGGCGCGGCGATGAAGTTGCCGGCGCCGATGGGCGTATCAAGGTTTCCAATGAGGGGCATTTTACGACAGCCTCGGGAAAGCGCATTCGCTTTTTTGGAACGGAGCTTAACTACGGGACGAATTTCCTCAGTGGCACTGAAGCGCGCCAGCTCGCACGCAGGTTTAAGAAGCTTGGACTCAACGCCGTGAGGATCAACTATACCGATCACCCGGCGTATAACACTGCAAGTCTCATTCAATACGATGCTGGAAATTCGTATGTGGTCGATCCTCTTTCCTTCGCAAAACTCGATACGCTGATCTATGAATTAAGTCAGGCTGGTATTTACTCGATCTTCTCGTTGCAGACCATTCATTATTATTGGCTTGGCGATGGTGTTGCCTGGAGGGATTCGCTCATTTCATCTCCTGATTATTACTTCGATCACTATCTCGATAACCGAGCTGGTACATTACAACGTAACTGGGCAAAGACCGTCCTTGGCCATACAAATGCTGTTTCAAATAAAAAATATGCAGACGATCCGGCAATTGCTGCGGTCGAAGTCCACAGTATTGGCGTCAATGGCCAATATAATTTTCCTCTTGTAACCGGCTGGCGTTACGATTGGCTTAATTATCGCAAGGGCGAGCAAACAATCACCTTCAATCGCTCGCGAAGACTAGATACACTTTACACGGAATACCTTCTTCGTAAATATGGGAGCGAAATAGGCATCGACTTTGCATGGCGCGCTGGGACGGTAACAAATCCTCCCAACCTTGTTGAGAATGGAAACTTCGAGCAGACAACCTCTGCAGCGTGGTCCTTTGCCGCCGCCAACGGATCCGGTGGTGCCGACGCATTACTTTCTCCGGGAAGGGATTCTGAATTCTGCGCATGGATCACCGTCAGCAACCTCGGTGCGAATCCGGCTGCAGGAGATCTGTACTATCTCAATCTCTCGACACGTTGCGGCATCGATACGCTCTACGAATTACGGTTTTCGGCGAAAGTCCGCTATAGCGCACAACGTCCAACGTTGAGGCGCAGTGTCTATACCGTGGTCTCACCGTATAATGGTGGAGCACAACCAATTGCCCAATCTATCGATCTCGATACTACGTGGCGCGAATTTATCATCCCGTTCCGTGCGACGGCAAGCGGACTGCAATATCTCATTTTCTACCTGGGTGACCAGATGGGCGATGTGTTATTTGTTGGGGTCTCCATCAAGCGCAAACAGGAAACCGGACTCTTCCCAGGAGAAAGTGCAGCCGCACGATTCATCGTCCGTACGCCCTATGCGCGTGTAGCACAAGTTTCATATAATCGCGCCCGCGACATTTCGCTTTTCTACGACTCGTTGCAACGCAACTTCTATCAGCGGATGATCAAGGCCATTCACGACACCGCCAAGAGTCCGGTACTCGTCAATGCATTCCCGAACTGGTACTACTCGTCAGCGCTCGAGCCGTATGCAAATACCGTCAGCGACTTCGCCCAGTGCTATATTAATACCGACTACATGCAGGGCCGGCCGAATATTGCCTATACCGATTCGACGTGGATGATCTCGAACAATACGCCGCTCCGCGACGCCGGCAATTACGCGCTGGGTCTGGTTTCCTCGCAGAGCGTCGAAGGCAAGCCGATGATCGTGAACTTCTGCAATCCGACAATGAATCAGCACTACGCATCAATGTTGCCGTTTCTCACCGGCTACGCGTCGCTGCAGGATTGGGATGGTATCTTTATTTCGCAGTATGCAACGTACCGCGAAAATCTCTTTGCCGACCGGATGTTCCCGGCAGTCGGCTATTCAACGTTCTACGATATTGCAGGCAACCCGTCGGTTGTCGGACAGTTTCCTGCAATGAGCGAGCTCTTCCGCGCCGGAAGATTCAAAGTAGCGGAGAACTACGTGCCCATCGTTCATCCGAAGAGCGAAGTTGAATTGCTGCCAACGATCAGCGACTACCGTCACCCCTTCAATGTCGAAGGGTACCTCGATCCGAATATTTCGACGAACTTCAAAGTACGCCAGCGTTACAATGCACCCGCTAAAAAAGTAGCTGCTGAATATCCCTACGTGCCGGATACATCCGCAAAGGTCAGCGATACGCAGGAATTGTACTGGTCGCAGTCGAGCGGACACTTTGTGGCTGTCGGCAAGACAGCAGCTTCTGTTGCCGGCACCTTTGGCCTTGACACCCTAAAGCTCGGTGGCTTCGGTATGCGTCGCACGGATAATCTCCGCGATGCGATTGCCGTCACGCTCTTCTCGATGGATACGATGCCGCTCGGAACATCGGCGCTGACACACCTGACGATCGCCGGTCGCGGGCAAAATACAGGGATGGTCTGGACCGACTCCGTCGGCTTCGGCAATAAGTGGGGTGTTGCACCGACACGCATGAGCGCGCCGACACTTGAGTTCTATTTGCAGTCCGATCGTGAATATGTGTACCTCCATACACTCGATGAATCCGGAAATAGATTGAGTAGCACGAGAGCCGATATGGTCGATATTGAAGGAAAGCAGTTTAAGATGACCGTCGATCCGTTCGAGCAGAATTCGATGTGGTATACGATCGAACAGACGAACGAGCCGAGCGGTGTGCGCCGTGACGAAGGCGTTGCGGATAAATTCGATGTTTCTGTCTACCCGAATCCGGCACTCTCAGCAGCGATGATTGCCGTCGATATGCAGAGCGCTGCACAGGTACGTCTTATGCTGTTCGATGCGCTTGGCAGGGAAGTCGTTCGCATAGCCGAAAGCCGCTTTGATGCAGGCAAATATTCGGTCGATCTCGATGTAACCTCGCTGCCTGCCGGGCGTTATCTTCTTGTTGCCGAGCTTGGTGCGAACCGGCTCGTCCGAAGTGTCAGTGTTGTGAAATAGGATTGGAGCTGGTGCCGGGTGCAGAGCGATCTGTGCCCGGCTTCCCTCATTACCGTTGTCATAGCGTGTTCATGCGTCCCACACCATTCATCCTGCTCTTCTCGCTCGTGGCAGCTATGCCGGTGTTTTCGCAGGCGCTGAGTACAGGCAATCAGTATGTTACCGCCCGCGTCGAGTCGATGTCGGGTCTTGTCACGATACGCGCTATCGGCGTAAATGCTCCGCTGACCGGAGCGCAGAAATCCTTCCTCTATGTCATGGTCGGCGATCGCATCTTCACAAATAATAATGTTGGCGTCAATATTCAAACCGACCCACGCTTTGGCGGACTCCTCCTCGATGGCGCGAATCAGAAAATTGGTGACACCGTCCGCACCATCTGGTCGAATAAACAAGGCTGCGATATTATTCAGGATGTCTACCCAGTGCGTCTAGTGGCAAGCGGGCAGATCGTGATAAAGTGGAAAGTAAAGAACAACAGCCCGAACACTCCCATTTGGGGACAGGCGCAATTTCTCCTCGACATTAATAATCACGATGGAGACGCTGGTGCGCTACTTACACGATACGGCTATCGCCCGATCTGGGAGTACTATACGGATGCAAGCACCTACCGTATTCCGCCGTTCTATGCAAGTTTTGAGCATAAGCTTCCTAATGCTCCCACATACGAAACGGGAACAGTTGGTCTCGGCTACACACAGGACGGTAACTATTCGCTAGGCTTAAAGAAACCTGCGCAACTTACGGTCGGCGGCTGGGGAGCGCCGTTTGCGGCTGCGCTTGTAGATTTCTTATGGGGTATTTCAAGTACCGCACCCTGGGGTGTTGACTATCAAGACCCTGCAGTTCTCTTACAGTGGGAAGGTTTAGGCATTGGAGGTAACAAGACAGCCGAGCTCGCACGTACTTCGTATGGCACAAGCGAACTTGGCATATGTAATAGTGACCTTTATCTTGGAGTCGTCTTTTATCCCCCTCATTTCAACGCCAAAGGTTCAGGATATGAACCAGATACGGGAGTTGTCGAATTCTACGCATTTAATAAGTATTCGCCGATCCCAACGGATCCTAACTACGGACCGCCTTCAGCTGAGATGAAAGTCACTCTGCAAACGGGAGCAAACATCCGCATTCTCAGCCCTACGCCAGATAACATCGAGCAAACCGAGCAACAACAATTACTAGGTCCCGCAGCAGGATATATCCCTCAGTATGGCGTGGGGACCGCATTCTGGAGGATCATTTCCGATAAAGCGATCGGCTGTGTAGGAAAGGTTGACAGCTGGCTAAAATTTTATGGTAATGGCAAATGGTATGGCGGCAATCAGTATGTGTATTCAGACACCTGCACCCAACCTCTTACCATCGACTGCATCACTGGCGATACACTGCCACCTGTCGTATCGAATATCGTCACTACAACTTCCACCCCATATCACACAACCGTTGACATCCTCGATAACCGCACGCTCGATACCGGCATCGACACTATTACTTGGATCCCGAGTCCAGGGACAAACACCAACCCTTCGAAATTCAAGGTAGAAGTAACGGTCCTTCTCCCATGCTCGAAAGAGAAACACCTCGCGCGCGTCACGCAGCTTGATACAACTGCTGCCGGCTGCTTCGATTTTACGATCAGCGATTGCGCAGGTAATGAAACCATACACACCATCTGCATGACGGCGCATCCCACCATGCCCGGCCCCGATACGTTGCGGCCAGAAGTTGTCATTAGCCGCAGCCAGCTTTCGCCGAATGCGAAGGATCCATGTAATGCGCTGTGTTTTATGGTCACCTTGAACGAACTACGGCCTAATGATTCAGGACTTGAGAAGGTAGAGGTTCTGACGCCGCAGAATATGACGTTCGTAAGTACTTCTCCCCTCATTAAAGGACTTACAACGGCAACATTCGAAGTGTGCGTAAACGATTCTACGAAAGATGCATCCTTACACCTGCGCGTATACGATATCGCCGGCAACTACACCGATACCGTTCTGTGCTATCAGCTTATTTCCGGAAGCGTCGCACAACGAGCATCGGCAAGCGACATCGAACTCATCGGCAATCCGGCATCGTCGAATACCACGCTGCGCATCACGCTGGATGAGGAGCAATCCATAAAGCTTAGTATATTAGATATGTCAGGTCGCGTCGTGAGCACGCGGCCGCTGACGCTCATCCCGGCAGGCGTTACCGACGTGCAGATCCCGCTCGACGAACTCAGTGCCGGAACGTACTACATCGTCGCCGAATGGGACGGCAGGCAGTACGCCAAAAAGTTATCGGTTGTAAAATAAACAAAAGAGCGACTCGGGGACGCTCTATAAAGAAGGAAAACCTCATGCGATGGTTCTGGTGTAGTGTAATTCTTTGCTGCGTTTATCTAACGCCTTCCTTTTCGCAACTAAAAGTCTCGGATAGGGGACAACATGTAACTGCTATCATTGACCCAAATAATCAAGGGCTGATAACCATTCGCAGGTATCCCGGTACAAACCTCGACCCGATACTCAGCTACCCGCAGAAGTCCTTTGTCTACATCATGATCAATGGCAAGATCTTCACCAATAATCATACGGGCAGCAACATCTCCGGCGATCCACGTTTCGGCGGCTTCCTTGATAATGGTGTGTCGACAAAAACAGCCGACACGATTCGTACCACGTGGCCGGATAAATCTGGATGCGATATCATTCAGGAAGTCTATCCCGTCACCTTTGAAGCGAGCGGGCAGATCGTGATGCGGTGGAAGATCAAGAACAAATCAGCAACAGATGCATTCTGGGGCGAGGCACAATTCCTCTTCGATATTCAGGTTGGCGCGCAAAATCCAAACGATGGCGCTCCGATCTTAACTCGCCACGGCTATCGTCCTGTTTGGGACAAATATAAAGCTGATAGCGCATCCGGATTGTCCTGGTTCTTCGCTTCGTTCGAACGCCAACTCCCGAATGCGCCATCGTTTACTCCCGGTACTACCGGCGTTGGCTATAATCAGGATGGTAATTATAAATTAGGTCTGAAGAAGCCAAGCCGAATGACTATTGGTGACTGGGGTAGCCCACTGGGTACAGCGGCGCTTGTCGACTTCTTATGGGGCGTTTCAACAGCAGCTCCCTGGGGCACAACATACACAGACGCGGCTATTCAGTATCAGTGGGAAGGAGGATGGGTACCTGCAGGCTCGACTACTGAGGTCGCCTCGACTTCATATGGTACTGGCGAGTTTACTACCTGCACCGGTCAGCTCTACGGCATCGTCTTCTATCCCCGGCATTTCAAATGGAAATCGACAGAATACGATCCGGATACGGCAAACATCGAGTTCTACGCCTTCGATGTATACTCGCCCCATCCACAAGACCCAAACTTCGGTCCGCCATCCGAGGAAACGCACCTGAAACTTCATGTCGGTCCGAACCTCCGCATCATCTCGCCCGATACCATGCTCTCGCCAAATCAAAAGATCCAATTGCAGCAAACTGCGCCGAACGGATTGATCCCGCAGTATGGCGTCGGAACGGCAATGTGGAAGGTCGTCCCCGAGAAAATAAATATAGGTAAAGACAAGATCGCCAGCTGGCTCAAGTTTACTGCGCAAAGTTCACTTGCAGGGAACATCTTCTTCAATAGCGGCGATGGCGATACGTGCGAGCATCAGGTGCTCATTGACTGTAACGCTAATGATACAAATCCGCCGGCTATCTCCGACATCGACAGTTTCTTTTCCGTCAAGTACCTAAAACATTTTTCTGCATTTGAAAACCGGCCAAATGATTTGCTGATCAAGAGTGTAAGCTGGAGTCCATCGTCTCGCTTCGATGTAACCGTACTCCCGTTACACTGGCTGCCGTGTACAGAAGATACGCTTAGGATACTAGTTGCGCAGATGGATTCTGCTGTTGGAGGCTGCGTCAACATAATCATTACCGACTGCGCCGATAACGACACGACGATCAAAGTTTGCTTCCAGAAGCGTCCTATTGACCTGATCGCTCCGGAGATTCAGGAGTCGGAGACTTTAGAGCTGATCGGCAACCCGGCCTCAGCTTCGACGACGCTCCGCATCACCCTTGTCACGGAGCAGTCCATAAAGCTTAGTATATTGGATATCTCGGGTCGCGTCGTAATCACGCGCCCGGCGACGTTCATCCCGGCCGGCGTCACCGATGTGCAGATCCCGCTCGACGAACTCGGTGCCGGAACGTACTACATCGTCGCCGAATGGGACGGCATGCAGTACGCCAAAAAGTTATCGGTTATAAAATAAACGAGCGATACGTCGCTCGGTAAGGAGAACATCATGCGATGGTTCTGGTGTAGTGTGCTTCTTTGCTGCGTTTATGTAACGCCGGGTTTGGCGCAACTAAAAGTCAGTGATGGTAAATATGTCACTGCAATTATCGACCCAAATAATCAAGGCCTCATTACCATACGTGTGAGGCCAGGGACAAACCTCGACCCGATCCTGAGTTACCCGCAGAAGTCCTTCATTTCCATCATGGTCGGCGATAAGATCTTTACGAATAATCATACAGGTGCTCACATTGCTAGTGACTCCCGCTTTGGCGGATTCCTCGATAATGGCGTTACACAGAAGGTTGGCGATACGCTTCGCACTACCTGGCCAAATAAGAATGGCTGCGATATAATTCAGGACGTCTACGCAGTAGCATTGGAGTTCAGCGGGCAGATCGTCATGCGCTGGAAGATCAAGAATAATTCGCCGACGAATGCGATCTGGGGGCAAGGACAGTTACTCCTTGACATACAAGTCGGTGCACAAAACCCGAATGACGGCGCGCCGATCCTTACCCAATATGGGTACCGTCCCATCTGGGAGAAGTACACAAGCGCAAGTGCCAACGGTATACCATGGTTCTTCGCAGCATTCGAAAACCAACTTCCTAATGCTCCTCAGTTCACGACAGGAATTACTGGCGTCGGCTACAATGAAGACGTAAATTATATATTGGGACTTAAGAAGCCATCACAGATGACGGTTGGTGACTGGGGTAGTCCGCTCGGCACTGCCGCACTTGTGGACTTTTTATGGGGTGTTTCAGCAGCTGCGCCGTGGGGCACAACGTTTACCGATGCTGCGATGCATTTTCAGTGGGAAGGTTTATCCATTCCGGGCGGCAAAACGATGGAAGTTGCAAGCACCTCTTACGGTACCGGCGAATTTGGTATCTGCACAGGCCAGCTCTTTGGCATCCTCTTCTACCCGCGGCACTTTGAATGGAAGACGGGACAGTACGAACCCATCACTGCAAATGTTGAATTCTATGCGTTCGATGTGTATTCTCCGATCCCGCAGGACCCCAACTTCGGCCCCCCTTCGTCAGCTACTTCAATTAAACTGCACTGCGGTCCGAATCTGCGAATTGTGGACCCAGTCACCGGAAAAACACACAAGCAGCTGACGCAGCCATCCAACGGCTTTATCCCGCAGTATGGTGTCGGCAGTGCAAAATGGAAGATCGTCGCCGATAAGATCATCAATTGCAAGGCAGATCTCAACAGTTGGCTGAAATTTACTGCAGAAAGTTCGCTCAGCGGCACCGGGCCGATCTTCTTTAATAGCGGTGATGGGGATACGTGCGAGCATCCCGTGCTCATCGACTGCCAGGACGCAGATCGGACAAAACCTGTAGTTGAAAGTGTGAAGCGCTCTGCGAACGCGCCCGAAATAGATACGTTCGTCATTCACGACCGCACTGCTACCACAGATAGAGGTATCGACATTATCAACGTGGTTGCAAAACCAGGAAGTAATACGAATGTTGCAAAATTTACTATTGCAGTATCGCCGCCGCTCACACCGTGTTCGAAGCTTGTTCATAAGCTTACGATCGCGCAACTTGACTCGACGATCGGCGGGTGCTTCAACGTTACTGTTCGTGATTGTACCGGTAACGATAGTTCGTTCAGCCTATGCATTACCGCGCACCCGTATACTCCTCCTCGAGACACGGTTCCTACGTATGTAGGTCAGATCGATACGGCAGCACTCTGGAGTCGCAAAATCGAATTTAGCGATAGCGCCATCTTTGATCGCGGCATTGATACGCTGATCCTTACCCCACTAGGCACGACAGATAAGCTGCGGTTCGTGAGTACGATCACACCGCCGCTGACTAAATGTTCGAAACTATCGCATCGGATCACGATCGTTCAGGCAGATTCATTAGCATCGGGATGTTTCCTTATTACTATACGCGATTGCGGAGCAAACATGTCTGTCTCCGATACGATCTGCTTTGATCCTATCTACCCGGCAACGGTAGACAATGTCACCGAATCAGTTACACTCGAACTCATCGGCAACCCCGCCTCCGAGCGAACAACGCTACGCATCGATGCCAGCGGCACACATGCTGCGACGATCCGCATCGTTGACCTCACTGGCAGGGAAGTCGCTATCCAGCAGGCGGCGCTCCTTGCTGGACGCAATGACATCTCTCTTAGTACGGTAGCGCTTGCGGAAGGAACATACTACGTTATTGCAGACTGGGACGGCCGCTCGTACGCCAGGAAATTATCAGTAATAAAATGATGATTGCACTACGCTACATCGGCTTGGTTATCTTCTGCTTAACAGCAAGTTCTGTCTACGCGCAGCAGGAAGACCAAGCCCCTCCGGTCCTTGAAGAAATAAAAGCTAAGCCCGATACCATCTTTAGAGTTATGGTCTTTGATAGTGGACCACGGGATAGCGGACTGGAGAGTATCGACTTGAAAGTTGACGTGGATCATTATTTTATTAGCATTATTCCTCCTGTCACTCCCTGTTCGCGTGATACACATATCGTAACGATTGTAAGTGTACGCCCGCTAATGGGGCTGCACTTTGAAATGACTGTAACTGATTGCGCCGGTAATAAGGGAAGCACAGGTTTTATAGCTGATTTCCATGAAGAGATCCCTCCCGTGATCGTTATTCGCCTGAATCTGACTGACAAAGTGCGATCGATCGATGTTAAGGATGAGCATGCGGGCATAACAGATATTACATTTCCTGACCTTGACGCTTCCCGCTTTACAACGTCGATCACTCCTCCATTATTAAGGGAATGCTCGCCGGATATTCACCGCATCACCGTCACCGACGAGGGGAGACCGTATCGGGGATGTGCCAAGATACGAATTGTCGATTGCCAAGGTAATTTCAGGCTTGATTCGATCTGCTTCGAGCCGAAAGTTGGCGTCACCGCTTCATCAAGCGATGCTGTTCACATCGAACTCATCGGTAATCCAGCCTCAGAGCGAACCGTCCTACGGGTCGATGTCAGCGACGCATACGCTGCATCCATCCGCGTCGTTGACCTCACAGGCAGAGAAGTCCAGGTACAGCAGGCAATGCTGCTCGCAGGCCGCAACGATCACGTCATCGGCATTTCCGGTCTTGCCGAAGGCACCTACTACGTCATCGCCGATTGGGATGGCCGGTCGTATGCAAAGAAATTGTCGGTTATTAAGTGATGATATCTACATGAGAACACTAGTTAGTATCTTTTTCCTTTGTCTGGCCACGAATGTATTCGCGCAGCCGGAAGTAACAAGCAACGAATTTGTCGCTGCCGTCGTCGATGAGGGTCTTATCACGATCCGTCAGGCACCGGGAACGGGGGACGCGCCGTACCTGACATTTGCAGGGAAATCATTTCTGGCCGTCATGATCGCCGACAAAGTCTTTACGAATAACACGACAGGCTCTAATATTGATGAAGATCCGCGTCTTGGAGAACAACTCAGCAGTGGCCTTACGCTAAAGCTTGACGATACCGTGCGGACGATCTGGTCGAATAAGGGCGGATGTACGATCGTGCAGGATGTCTTCCCCGCAAAACTCGAAGCCAGTGGGCAGATCATTATGCGTTGGAGACTGCGGAATAACGGATCGGCGCCCATCCGTGCTGCCGCACAGTTTCTCCTCGATCTGCATGTCGGTCAGGCAAACGGCGAGGCATCGGTATTAACACGATATGGGTACAAGAATAACTGGAGGAAATACACAGTTGATAGCATCAACGCAGAAATGCCTCCGTTGTTTGCCGTCTTCCAACACAAACTTCCGAATGCTCCTACATTGGATCCGGGGCTCACCGGCGTTGGCTATACAAGTAATGGGAATTACCAACTTGGGCTTAAGTCTCCGTCATCAATAGTCATCGGCGATTGGGCGATGCCGTATACGTTCTCGCTCGTCGACAATCTCTGGGGTACATCGCCAAATGTCCCATGGGGAGAAAAAAGTTACGATGCTGCGGTTCTCTACCAATGGGAAGAAGTTACCGTTGCCGGAGGAGAGACCGTCGAACTTGGAAGTACTTCTTACGGCACTTCAGAATTCGGTACCTGCACTGGTCAAATCCTTGGCCTTGTATCTTTTCCGAGGAGGTTTAAGTGGAATGCGTCATCCTACACACCCGATACGGCAATAGTTGATATGTATGCATTCAACGTATACCCTGCTTCTGGCCCGCCGTCGGAAAATACATACATGACACTGATGACAGGCCCGAACCTTCACATTGTTGAACCTGGTCAGAAGCAACAAACAGATCCCTTTCTTATTCCACAATCCGGTGTTGGCGTCGCAAGCTGGAAGATCGTTGCCGATAAAGTGACGGACTGCACGGAAGATATTACAAGCTGGATCAAATTCACAGGCGAAAGTTCGCTCAGCGACACAGGAGCGATCTTTGTCAATAGCGGCGTTGGCGATACCTGCGAACATGCCGTCGTTGTCGAATGCGCAGCAACGGGAGACGTCACTGTCGAAGAACCTGACAATATCCGATTCGAGCTTTCCGAGAATCCGGCCTCCAGCCGCACGATGCTTACGATCGATCTGCCCGTAGCTGAACCAGCATCGATTCGCATTATAGATATCTCCGGAAGAGAAGTATACGTGCAGCATGTAATGCTTCGCGCAGGCATTAACGAATTCCCACTTCTGACCGCCGGTTTTAGCGAAGGCGTTTACCATGTGATCGTTGAACCTGGCACTAGGCAGTTCGCAAAGAAATTACAGATCGTCAGATAGCTTTGAAACGCTGGGGCGCATGTTTATTGGTTGTCATGCTAAGCTTCGAGTACGGAGTGGCACAGGATATTACTGTATCGAATGCACACGTAGGCGCGACAGTTGAAACGCTGACGGGCCGCGTTACGATACGGCAGTCGCCAGGGTCGCCAACCTCTCCGCAACTTTCATATCCCGAGAAATCTTTTCTTGCGATCCTCTGGGGCGATAAGATCCTGACCAATAATAATGTTGGCGTTAATCTTTCGGGCGATACGCGCCGGGAAAATCTCTCCACCGCAGTCAACCAGCGATATGGCGATACCGTCCGCACCGTATGGACTTCACAGCAACGGAGGATCATCCAAACTGTCTATCCTGTCGATCTCACTACACACGGTCAGATCGTCATGCGTTGGACAGTCGAAAATAGAGACTCCGTGAAATCCGTGCTGAGCGGGGCGCAGTTTCTTCTCGATCTGCAGATCCACAAACAGGATACCAATAGCCGCGAGATACTCACTCGCTATGGCTTGAATAGAATTTGGGAAAGATTTACATCGAATCCTGCAGCCTATCGGCTCGGACTTCCAAAGTTCTATACAACATTTAGCCGATCGCCCCGCTCTCCGATATCGGATTCCTTTATAACAGCCACCGGCTATACCAGTGATGGTAACTACAAGCTCGGACTGAAAAAACCTCGGGTGATGACGGTCGGCGACTGGGCGCTGCCCTTCAGCTCAAGCCTCGTCGATAACTTGTGGGGCCTCAGCCCAAGTGCCCCCTGGATATCCAACTATTCCGACGCAGGGATCCTCTTTGAGTGGGACTCCGTAATGGTCCCACCGCTATCCACACGCGAAGTAGGCTCGATGTCCTACGGTACAGGAAGTGTGCATATGTGTGATCAGAACGCCACGGTAACCGCCCTGATGTATCCGGAGTATATTGTTAACCATGCCGGGAAGCTCGATCCGCAGCAGTTCGAAGTTAACGCATTCGTCTTTAATCAACTCCTTGCCGGTGTGGCAACGACGGTATCAATGTCGCTTGAAGTCGGTCCGTACTTGCGGATCGTCAAGCCCGATACTGGCAAGACGAGCGACCAGTCCCAACGTCAGCGTATGGAGCCGACCGGCGGCTTCATCGCCGATGTAGGTGCGACGACTGCATCCTGGGTGGTGGCTGCAGAAATGCCGCACTGCAAAGGAGATGTTCAGTCGTAGCTAAAAGTCACAACGAACGGTACCGATGTTTGTACCTTCGATATTAAGATCGACTGCGACACCCCAACAAAGACCGTGACCATCGTCGATAGGCAGGATGCATTCGAACTCATCGGCAATCCAACGTCGGATCGTACGCTGCTTCGTCTCACGCTTTCGAGAGCGGCAACAGTCTCTGTAGAGATTTTCGATGTGACCGGGAGGGAAGTGGAGTCACACGAACTCGGCGAGTTGTATGCAGGTCTGAACGAAGTCGCGCTGAGCACAGTAGGACTTCATCCGGGAGTGTACTACGTCGCAGTAACGTACGGAAGCAAACGCGAAACCAGAAAACTGATCGTTCGCTAGGCTATGGTCTTGCGGATACGGTCCGACACTTCCTCTTTTGTCCCTAATCCATTGACCGTCTTAATGCTGCGGTGTGTGGAGTAGAATGTCCGTACCGGCGCCGTCTGCTCATTGTAGACATCAAGCCGGTGGCGGATCGTTGCCTCGCTATCGTCTACGCGCCCGGAATCTTGTCCGCGCTTGAGCATACGAGTGATCAGCTCTTCTTCCGGCGCTTCGATCATGACAATGCGCACATCTTCGATGTGGAGGTCCTGGAATAATTTCTCCAGCGCTTCGGCTTGCGCAACTGTTCGCGGAAAGCCGTCTAACAAAAATCCTTTGCCGGCTTTCTTATCTTCTTCGAGGACTTCACGGACAAGGCCGATGATCACCGTATCCGGCACGAGGCCGCCCGACTCGACGAACTTCTGTGCTTCCAGACCAAGCGGCGTTCCGCCTTTGATGGCAGCGCGGAGCATGTCGCCGGTGGAGATATGGTGAAGATGATAGAAATCCCGCAGGAGTTCTGCCTGCGTGCCCTTGCCGACGCCCGGCGGTCCGAAGAGAATAAGATTCATAGTGCAAAAATACGATGCTATGGTAGTAGAGAGTGGCAATTTAGCACAGAGGTTACGAAGGTTTGACGAAGGTCACAAAGCGCTCCGTGCCCCTTTGTTTACCTTCGCTACCTCTGCGCTAAATTTTCTCTATACAGCAGTATACTGGATGTCCACCTAAACCTCCAGCGGCACCTCGATCACCAGAATGTCACTATCCTGCGAAGCATTCATGATGATCGTATCCGCATGGGCAATCCCGATCGCATCCCGGTGCGCAAGCTCGCGCTCCTGCACAGAGAACGCCCCGCTGACATTGAGGATGTACGCGCCATGATCCTCACTATGCAGCTTATGGGTGAGCGTGTTGCCTGCAGCGAGATTCGCACGGTAGATCCAGGCCTCCTGATAGATCTTCATCCCCGGATCCTCCGTATCCATCGGCGAAACAAGCATCTGAAACTGGTCCATGCGCTCGGAAGGTGAGAATGTATGCTGATCATAGCGCGGGGTGACGTTACGCCTATTCGGAAAGACCCAAAGTTGGAACAGCGTGCAATGTGTATCGGGATTATGATTAAACTCGCTGTGCGTGATACCCGTCCCGGCGCTCATCACCTGCACTTCGTTCGGACGGATCACGCCCGAATTGCCCATACTATCCTTATGCTCAAGCTCGCCTTCCATGACGATCGTGATGATCTCCATGTTATCATGCGGATGACGCCCAAAGCCCATACCACCGGCGATGGTATCATCATTAAGCACGCGCAGCGCACCGAAGTGCATCTTGCGCGGATTATGCCAGCTCGCAAAGCTGAACGAGTGGTACGTATTGAGCCACCCATGGTCCTGATGCCCTCGCTCGCCGGCAGGGTGAAAGATCGTTGTTGCTTCTGTCATACTATCTCAAAATCCCAATAATCCTACAAATCCCAGTTCAGACCTCTATGCAGACTTTCTCCGTTTTGCAAGTCCTTCCCGTAAGTATCGTGCAAGTAAAACGGTTACCGGTACGTCTTCGCTCTTTGCGCGTAACTGGATCTGTCTGATTAACCCGTCGGGCAGCAAAATATTTAAGCTTTCCTTTGTTCCGAAAACACGAACGAATTGTGTGCGAGTCGCAGCCGACGCTAAGTCATAATAATCCGTGAGATCATGAGTGAGCCAGAACTCTCCGAATTCCTCATCGGACTTAAACTTAGGTATTTTCTTAAGTTTGCTATTCATAAACTTGCCGTTCCTGTTTACCCAAACTTCATCGCGTCGTGCACCTGCTTCATCGTCTCGGCGGCGACTGCACGCGCGCGGTCCTCGCCATTAATCAGGATCTGCATCACTTGCTGCGGATTCTGCTCCAACGCCTTGCGTTTCTCGCGGATCGGCTCGAACGATTCGTTGATCTTCTCGCCGACTTTCTTCTTACAATCGACGCAGCCAAGTGCACCGGACGTACATCCAGCGTAGATCTCCTCCGTACCATCAGCATTCCATTTCTGATGATAGCTATAGATCAGACACACTTCCGGGCGACCCGGATCGCCCTTTCGAGCCTTCTGCGGATCGGTAAATGCAGGCTTGAGCTTCTTCTGCGTATCCTCAGCCGAATCGGAAATGAGAATCGTATTGCCGACCGACTTCGACATGCGCTTGCCATCGACGCCGGGAAGGCGAGGGAATTCGCTTAGGAAGGCGCGCGTGATCGGGAAGACGTTACCGTAATGATTATTAAAGTCGCGTGCGAACTCGCGCGTGATCTCAACGTGCGGCACCTGATCTTCGCCGACTGGCACAAGATCGCCTCTATATAGGAGGATGTCTGCTGCCTGAAGTACAGGATATCCGAGATGGCCGAATGTCATGCGCTCATCGATACCAAGATCGCGCACCTGGTCTTTGACGGCAGGATTCCGCTCGAGACGATTCTTCGTGATGAGCATCGAGAAGATGAGGAACAGCTCCGCATGCTCCTTGATCTGCGACTGGCGGAAGATCGGTGCATGTTCGGGATCGATGCCGGCGGCGATCCAGTCGATTGCCATATCGATGGAAAGATCAGTCAGATGCGAGCTGTCGAGGTTTGTCGTCAGCGCATGGTAGTCGGCGATGAGATGGAAGTTCTCTGCTATGTCCTGCAGCTTTACCCACGGCTCAAGCGCTCCGACGAAATGTCCGATATGCAGTTTGCCCGTCGGGCGCATTCCGGAAAGGATTCGCGGCTTCTTCTTACTATAGACCGTCGCAAGGTCTTCCTTGCGGATGACGGCTTTGTCGTGGATGGATTCTGATCCTTCAATCTTTTCAATCCTTTTAATCTCGGTCTGGCTCATAGGGGAAAACTAACCGACTAATTGAAGCATCGGTTCTAAATGAAAAGGCAGACTTCGGTCTGCCTTTTCAATCAACGGTGAAGTTTTCGTCTGTTACTGCATTTCAAAACCCCAGGCAATTCTCGAAGCCGCCGGTGCACCTGTATGGGTGAAGTTAACCGAAACAAGATCTCCGGCTGCAACTGCTACTGTATTTACAATATCTGCACCTGTAGTTGCGGCGCCGGTTACCGTAACAGCGAGGGTAGTGGCGATTCCGTTCACCCGTACGGTTATCGTCTTCGCATCCACCCCTCCGGGTGCGACCGAGAGGTTGACGAATAGGTTCTGCAACGTTCCCGCACGCGTGATGACGAGTTGTGCACTGGCTTCGACAACAGTCAGTTGATCGCCGTAGGGAGTGGCGAATGTATTGTTGCCACTGTTGCCTCCGGTATTGCCGCCAAACATCACGAATGGCGCTGCACCACCGGCAGGTGTCGTCCAACTCATGACACCGGCAGTTGTCGCAGTGAGTACTTGCCCGTTTACGGTCGGTGCAGCAGCAGGCAGCGTATAAGTAATGTCTGCCGCTTGCGCCTGTGCCTCGAACGAAGTAAAGTTAACTCCGGCCGGAGGAAATGCACCTGAAGGTGTTGCGTTTGCCTCGTATAACCGCAATTGACTTGCACTGTTATCATTATTAGCAAGCCACAAGTCGGTATTGCCGAAGACTGAAGTGTTTGGCGCAGAGATGGTCATGTCGTTACTGCCGGTATTATTACCAAGAAAGCCGAAGCTTCCGTTAGCACTACCGTCGAGGGAGAGGCCTCTACCCCCCGCAATCATAGAGTAGTTGCCGTCTGTCGTTACTGCGTTTCCGAGAGCAATGGACTGAAATCCGGATGCGATCGCTGTGCTGCCACCGGCGATCGAATACACTCCGGATGCAGTATTGAGACTGCCTCCGATCACGGTTGCATAGACGCCACTGGCGGTATTCTCGAATCCTCCGCTGATGGTATTATATCCGGGTGTACCGACTAACGGCGATGCATTGTTTGAATAGCCACCGCCGACAGTGTTAAATCCGGAGTTACCGGTTAGCGATCCGCGAGCGATATTTTGATAGCCACCGGGAATAGTGTTGTACCCTGATTGGTCGCCGTCGTCTCCGGCTGCAATATGATCCCAGCCGCCGCCAATCGAATTACCGCCGGAGTTGAAGCCCGCACCGCCTGTTGCCAGATGCTCCTGACCTCCGGCAATCGTGTTGATGCCCGACCAAAAGTCCGATCCGCCTGATGCATTATTAGAACTACCACCGGCAATCGTATTGTGGCCACTATAACTTCCAGCCGTGCCACCGGCTGCATTATTATTTGTTCCACCGCCTACGGTATTGAAACCGGAATTATCACCGGTGTTTCCTTGTGCAAAACTATTTAATCCACCACTAATTGTATTATGACCGGAGTTTGTGCCGCTTGCCCCAAATGCCTCATTCGAATGTCCGCCACCGATCGTGTTGCCGCCCGTCCCAACGACCGATCCGCCGCGTGCATCGTTTTCCCGTCCGCCGGCTACGGTATTGAAGCCGGTAAAAGCGAGACCTCCCATTGCCAGATTGAGTAAGCCGCCGCCGATCGTATTGAGCCCGGAGTAATCTCCCGTTGAACCGGTATCAATGTTGTTATACCCACCGGCGATCGTGTTGTACCCGGACAGGAATCCGCTAAAGCCGCGCGCATGATGCCACCAACCGCCACCGATCGTATTGCCGCCCGAGTTAAAGGCCGTCCCTCCCATCGCCCGGTGATTTTGTCCACCCGAGATCGTATTGATGCCGGACCAGGAGTTGTCACCACCACGAGCATCGTTAAAGCTGCCGCCACTGACTGTGTTGTGTCCGGAATAGGGCGTGCCTGTTCCGCCGGCCGCAGTATTATTTGTACCTCCGGCGATCGTATTAAATCCTGAATTATCTCCTGTATTTCCGTTAGCGATATTCACACTGCCACCGCCGATCGTATTATTTCCGGAGTTTGGTCCGGTGTTGCCATTAGCCAGGTTGCTCGCACCTCCACCAACCGTGTTTCGTCCCGAGTTTGCACCGGTGTTGCCGAAGGCATCGTTGGCAGTGCCTCCGCCGATCGTATTACTACCGGTTCCTCCTGTTGCACCACCACGGGCATCATTGTTCTGTCCGCCGCCGATCGTATTGAGGCCGGTATTCGCTCCGTCGGAGCCCATTGCCCAATTTTGAAATCCGCCGCCAATCGCATTGGCTCCGGAGAAGAAGCCTGCCGCGCCCGTATCGATATTAAAATATCCTCCGGCGATCACATTGTACCCGGAAAGTTGTCCGCTAAAACCGCGTGCATGATTCCACCACCCGCCGCCAATGGAGTTACCGCCAGAATTAAATGCGGCGCCACCCATTGCCCGATGCTGTTGGCCGCCCGCGATCGTATTGATACCCGACCATGCATCACCGCCGCCGCGCGCATCGTGAAAACTCCCGCCGCCGATCGTATTATGACCGGAAAATATTCCTCCGGTCCCGCCCATTGCATTATTTGACTGGCCGCCGGCGATCGTATTACTACCGGAGTTGTCGCCTGAATTACCGCTGGTATTATTTCCAGTTCCACCGCCGACGGAATTGAACCCTGAAGAAGTACCGTTCGCACCGGATGCAACGTTGCCCCCACCACCGCTGACGGTATTGAGGTGCGACCCGCCTCCTGCACCGGAGTTAGCACTGTTAGACTGCCCACCGCCGATCACCGAATAGTCACCGGCGATTTGTGTTGCTGCCGAACGGTCTGCTTGAAGATCGACTGCATGGACCCCACGCGGATTTCCGAGTGGTGTGCCACTGACCTGACGAAACATACTTCCATTGGTGCCGAAGATCAGCGAATTCGTGATCGCCGCTCCGTTACGGACATTGATATGAAAATCGACATTATCGGTCGTGCCGAGGAAATGCGTCCCCGGCGTTGTACTGCCATTGCCGGCGGTGAACCAGGCAAGCCCCGGAAACCCGGGGGGCGGCATCACAAGCAACGTCCCGCCACCCGGAGGAAGCAGGTACGTGCCTCCCGGCGTTGAACCCGTTATTAAGGAATACGATGCACCGTTATCTAACTGAAGGGGATGCTGGGCGCCGCTTACAAGGGGATAGCACACAAATACGACAACTGCGATGAAAAGAATTCGAGTTTTCATAGCGCTATAAAAGCTGAGTGAACGAAGGTCTGCAAATATACTTCGTTTCCAGCTCTTTGGTTCGGGCACTAATGCCCGTACGAGAGCTCCGCCACCATGATCACGGTCAGGGTAGAGCATCACTTCTTATTCAGCATCCGTAAAAACCTGAAGATCTAAAAAATTAGGTACCCTCTACGTAGCCCTGCGTGCTTTGGGAATGTATATCTTTGTATTTACCTTAGCATCATACTTATGAACTGGCGACTTATTGCTGCTGCAGCGCTCCTGTTTCTTCTCGGCTATCGGCTCAATGCTCCGGCATCGGGTGAAGGGCTGAGCGTGCCGGAACGCAGTTTTGACTTCGGCGCCATCGGCGACAGCGTTAAGGTGACTCACATCTTCCGGATCGAGAACAAAGGCGACGATTCACTGATGATTACCAATGTCCATTCATCATGTGGCTGCACCGCTGCCGTACTCGATAAGGAAGCGATCGCACCGGATGGATTTGCAAATTTAGAAGTCACGCTCGATCCGAAGGGCAAGATCGGCAAGATCGAGAAAACCGTCTGGATAACATCGAATCTCGGGACAGATTCGCTCTCCGTGATCGCCGATGTTAAAGGAGTACACGAAAACGCAATGATGCGCGTCGACGGCATCTTCGCCGGCGATTGCCGCAAATGTCACGTCGATAAAGGGGTTGGCAAGTTCGGCATGGAGCTCTTCACGGCAAGTTGCAGCATGTGCCACACAAATGGAGGAAAAGCGCACGCACCGCATCTGGGAGAAATGGTCCACAAGAATTTAGCCGATACGACGCTCTATCGCATTATCGCCGAAGGAAAGGCGAAAACGAATATGCCCGGCTATGCACCTGCGCACGGCGGACCGCTCACCGACGAGCAGATACACTCGCTTGTCGCGCTGCTGCAGTACAAAGAGCTGCACTAATGCCCGTAGGAGAGCTGCGCAACCGTGATCACGGTCAGCAGGGCCATTATGAACAGGATCACCAATATCGAGGATGTATTCCGCATACTTAATAGACGCGCAAGACCCGAAAACGTCACAAGGAAAAACCCGTCACCGCACAACGACGAACAGCGTCTGCATCGAAATTTGCTCGTTGTGAACCCGCAGACTGTAAATGCCGGCAGGGAGGTCGCTCACATTTAGCTCTGTGTGATCGCTTATTTGCGATGTGTGTGACACAAGCGGTATTCCCGTCATCGAGACGATCGAGTACGTATACGCACCAGGCGGATGTGTAACACTTAGCTCTTGAGTCACTGGATTAGGGTAGACGACAAGCTTATCTGTTTGCTCAGCTTCACGCCGCACTGTGGCGGCTGTTTTTGACAGGCGATAGCTGCCACCTTGCGTACTTGTCACGAACAGATCGCTACTGGTAACAAAAAGCTCCTGTGCTTCCGGTATGTTGTTGTTCAGACGCTGCCATGTCACGCCACGATCGGAGGATACAAAAAGCCGGGGAAACCCATCCGGTGCCTGAGTACTAATGGAATTTACTCCTAAGACATAAGTCATTGATCCGGCAGTGCTGATCACCGGCGCCGTTTTGAACTCGATGTCAAACTGATCGCCGATGTTCTGCCAGCTTGCCCCTTCATCGTCGCTGCGATAGATCGTGTGTAATGTCCCCTTACCACTCTCATACCGGGAAGTGGTAATATACAGAACACCTTCGCCACTGTGGATACCTCTGAATTGCACTGTATCTCCATCCGGAAGATCGACCGAACCCCAGACGATTCCATCAGCAGAACGAAGTAGTTGACGCGTTGGAACGAGCTGTAGATCGTAGAGGTATCCGTTGAGAAAACACATTTTACGGCTCGATTCCGGCAGATGCGGAAGCAGAGGGCCCCACGTAGTCCCGCCATCATAAGAGATAGAGAATCGCGTCGGACGCGACACACCAAGATCAACAACGATCGTATCGTTAGTGATTGCTGCGATGCCCAGTCCGAAAAATATCGAATCATGCCTAGGGCCGACATTTTCCCAGTGTTCGCCATGATCGGAAGAACGATAGATCGCATAGTGTCCCGAATCCGGTATTCCGATGGTATATATATACTGCTGTCCTCGCCTCCAGGAGCCAATGATCCCATATCCTTCAAGGTGGACCGGAAGGAGATGCCAGCTAGCTCCATTGTCGGTGGACCGGAATGCAGAATCAAATACAGTTACTGAAGTGCTCGCAGGACCTCCCATCGCTATGAGCACGTTATCTTCGGCGTATACAAGCCAATGCTTTGTTGTCGTAAACTTCTGGTTAAGGGCGTGGCGAACGATAGTGAAGCCGGTATCAAGATGGCAAAGATCCCAGCTCTCATATGCGGGACCTTCAACAAGGGCGATATAACCATCGCCACGCTTATTCCCCACGACAGCGTGCATATTTCTAAGGTCGTGTGTGCGTAGCGGATACCACACCCCACCGGAATCTGTCGTGCGATACGCATACTCATAAAAAAAGGCGAACGCATCATTACCGACGGACGAAACTGACGAGGGGTGTGCATCGAGATACGTCGAAGAGCTCCAGGTGTTGCCAGTATCAGTACTTCGAAAGCTCCTCAGGGTGCCGGCAAACGATCCTACAGCAAGAATAAAGGTAGGAAAATTATAGAGTTTCAGCGAGCCAAGAATTGCCCATCCGGTCGAACTCTCTTCCCAGGTCTCTCCGTAATCATCCGAATGAAAGAGTTTTGAAGTGCTATTGTACGGGATCTGCACCTCAATGAATATCCTAGTATTAATATAGTAGATGTGTGCGGCCAAGCCCTCAGGAGGTGAACGCCGGATCCAGCTTTTCCCATGATCGGTCGAAAGATAGACTGCAGAAGAGTCGATTGCCGGAACCGGGAAGATCGTCAGGAAAGAATCAAGACTTATCCGTGTACTATATGAACAATACAGGCTATGGTAACTTGAATCTCTATAGCTCCACACGTCATTCGCATCGAGCACATAGAATCCACTGTCGCCGACAGCTAGGTTAAACGTTCGTGCAGGCATGGAGAACTCATACCCATCGTACTTCACTTCATACTTGTGATTCCACGGCTGCGGAAGACCTTTATCGAGCCGCTTCCACGAATCGCCGTCATCGGAAGACCGGTAGAAGCCATACGTCGTAGTCCCATACAAGAACGAATCCACCCGAAAGAGATCATCCGGCGACCCTTCCGGCCCGATCATCTCCCACTGGGCATGGAGACGCTGTCCGACTGTGGTCAGCGCAACGAGAACCAATATCCATATTAGGAGACCCTTCCGCATGGATAGACAAACGCTTAGAGCACAAAAGCGTTACAATTTTTGCATTTGGATTTCCCCCTAATTTGTCTTACTTTTGCTTCTACTCGGTCGGAAGGAAATACACCCTCGTGAAACGGTCACTCGTCATACTACTGCTACTCACATTCAACTCGCTGTGCATGGCGCAGAGCGATAGCCTCGTCATCCATTTCAAGAGCGGCGCGAAACGAACTATTGCGCTCGCCGACATCCGGAAGATCACCTTCGATTCGCTCAAGTCAAGCGTCAAACAAGTAGCAAAAGAAGAGCCTGCGATCGTCTACCCAAATCCGTCCACAGGCAACACAACTATCGGATTCACCATCGCAGAGCCTGCGCACGTCCAGATCACCATCGTCGGAGCAGAAGGGAAGACTATCCGCACGCTCAGCAAGCAAAATCTCGGAGCCGGATACCACGAGATCCTCTGGGACGGACTCGGCGACGATGGCAAGCGCGTGGCAGCCGGCACCTACCTCTGCGAAGTCCGCTCCAAAGGGAAGCTGCAAGTAAGCAAGATGATCGTGCTAAGTAGATGAAGCAACTCACGATCATAGCGCTGCTCCTCGTCTCCGTCCTCGTATCAGCACAGGCGATAAAGATGGACGTGCATCTGAATGACCAGAGCATCGAGAGCTTCGATATTGACAGCATTGAAAAATTTGAGTTTACGCATACCGACACGTTCCCGCATTACTGGATAATGTATGCTCAACCTCCTCAACATACAGACATGGAGCATCATAGATTCGAAGTTGCTCGTACAGATATGAAGTTGGAGGAGATAAGTTTTACAAAAACACTTACAATCACATCGGGAAGTTCATTTGATGATGCTTCATTTAGATTGGTAGGTGGCCCGGCCCCTCTTGACAGCCTATACTTTCGCGGGTATGGATTTGATACAAATGTTATTACGCTTGCCTCTCCTTACTTCGGATGTGGAGTGAGCGGAGATTATATAAGTACGTTGTGGTCAGGAAATACGATCTACAGCACGTATCCGCATAAAATTCATCAGATCGATACTTCACTCAATATCACTAATGCTACTGTCCCTTGTCCGCCGCGAGGGGAAAGTCTTATTTTCGATCTTAACCCCGATAAGAACAAACTTCTGGAAATAGATCATGAGTATATTTCAGTAAGAAGTAGCTTCTTAATGGAGTACGACATTACAAAGAATACAAGCACCCGGCTAGTCCCCAGTGATTCCTTTATTACTGCAGCACAATATCTGAACGCGGATAGTATTATCTATTTTACTCATGGTAGATCAGCCGATAAAGGTGAGTATATCCTATTAAATCGTATTAGTGGTGAGCGAACACGACTACTCGAATCTGATTCTAACTGGTGGCCTCATACCTTTGACCTTAGTGATGATAGAAGCAAGCTACTGGCTTCATGTGTCCATGGAAAGGAGCCATTTTTCATAGAATACAGTCTGCCATCGATGTCGGCTGATACTATCCGTCCTGGGTTTACCAGTTGGTCCACAACATGGGTTCAATATAATAGTGACGCATCGAAGATACTCTACAATATCTATCCTCCGTATTGCGTGTTTCGCAGCACTGGGTATTCTGAGATCGGCATTATTGACCGAAAGGCCCCTCTAATACATAAGAAACCTGATGTATCAGTAGGTAGTGAAGGGTCATGGGTAAGTATTTTTCCCCGCTGGTCACCCGACGAAAAAACAATCATCTTCAGCACAGGCTCAGCAAACAATTTTCCATTTGAAATTCACAATTTCCGCATGTGCATCCTCAAAAGCCTCGACTAGCCCCCTGTGGAAAACTTGTGGACAAAACTTTACATGGGCACCTTGTGGGAGGTGTCTCTATGTGTTATATTATAGTAGGGCTTTGGCAGATCAGGCGTTGGTGGGGTATGCGTGTAAATTCTAAAAGGCGGGTAGGCGGATGGGCGGATAGGCGTATCGTGCGTGTAAATTTGGTGGTCGGGCGGACGGGCGTTCGGTGCTCCGCGGAGGGTGTAAATTCCTATCGACTATCGACTATCAACTACCGTGTGGTGCACAGCCACATTGTTGTAAATAAAGAGGTTAGCTACCCATGATTTCGGAGGTGTAAAAAGTAATTACGAATTAGGAATTACGAATTACGAATTGGATCCCCACTTGCTACCACAGGAGGTGTAAATTATGATCTGCGTAAATCCGCCAAAATCCCCGTTCATCCGCGGCCCCGATCCACGGCTGCAGGATTGGAATATAGGCCACGGATGAACGCAGATGTAGCGGCCCCCCGAACGCCCGACCGTCCGTACGTCCGACCGCCCGCCTCCACGAACCTTCCCCGGCAGCAAAATGTTGTCAAGACCCCTGTTAAAAGGGGATTACAAGTACCTTCGAAGGCTTATTTCCGCCGGCTGGATTTGCGTTGAAGGGGATGTTTAACTAATCATTGCAGCCGGATCTTTTATACATGTCAGATACTCAGGAAACTCTATCGCCGGTAGCAGCGAATGCTACCACCGAAGCGCTCCGCGAAACACCCGTAGCAGCAGGAGCCGCAGAAAAATCCAACGGAAAATCGGTCCAGTCGAAATATACTACCGACCGCTCCAATCTATCCATCATCGACCCGAACATCAAGCTTGGCTCTGGCTATTCCGATAGTGAGCGCGCCGACATGATGAAGTTCTACGACACGGCGTTCAGCGCGCTGAAAGAGAACACCGTCGTCAACGGCCGGATCGTCGCGATCACGCCCGGAGAAATAGCCATCGATATTGGCTTCAAATCCGAAGGTATGGTAGCGCGCAGTGAATTTTCCAACACGCCCGATATCGCACCCGGCGACATGATCGAAGTCATGATCGAGTCGCTCGAAGATAAGGAAGGCAAGTTGGTGCTCTCGCGCCGCAAAGCCGACCTCATCCGCGTATGGGAACGCGTCTCGAACGCAGCCAAGACCGGCGAAGTCATGCAGGTCAAGGCAATGCGCCGCATCAAGGGTGGTATCGTCGTCGACCTGCTCGGCCTCGAAGCCTTCCTTCCGGGTTCGCAGATCGATGTCAAGCCAGTTCGCGATTTCGATTCGTACATCGGCCAGATGATCGACGTCAAAGTCGTGAAGGTCAATCATCCGAATGAGAATGTTGTCGTCAGCCATAAGATCCTTATGGAAGAGACGATGAACGAGCAGCGCGCAGGCATCGTCGAGAAGCTCGAGCGCGGTCAGGTGCTTGAAGGTACCGTGAAGGCTATCGCAGACTTCGGCGCATTCGTCGATCTCGGCGGCGTCGACGGCCTCGTGCACATCACCGATCTTTCATGGGGACGCGTTACGCATCCATCGGAGATCGTTAAGCTCGATCAGACGGTCACCGTCGTCGTTCTTGATTTCGATGAGAACAAGAAGCGTATTTCGCTCGGCATGAAGCAGCTCCAGCCACATCCGTGGACGGAGATCGAACAGAAGTTCGCAGTTGGCCAGCGCATCAAGGGCAAGATCGTATCGCTTACCGATTACGGCGCATTCCTCGAGCTCGAGAAGGGCATCGAAGGTCTGATCCACGTCAGCGAGATGAGCTGGACACAGCACATCAAGCATCCGTCACAGCTCTTCACGATCAGTCAGGAAGTCGAAGCACAGATCCTTTCCATCGATCAGGATCTCAAGAAGATCTCGCTCGGTGTCAAGCAGCTCATGCCTGATCCGTGGACGATGTTCCTCGATAAGTATCCGATCGGCTCGGTCCATAAAGGCATCGTTCGTAACCTTACGAACTTCGGCGCCTTTGTTGAGATCGAAGCAGGTGTCGATGGCCTCATCCACATCTCGGATCTTTCGTGGACGAAGAAAGTACGTCATCCAGGTGAAGTCCTGAAGAAGGGCGAATCCATTGACGTCATGATCCTTGGTATCGACCTGGAGAATCGCCGCATCGCGCTTGGTCACAAGCAGGTGCTCGAGAATCCTTGGAACACGCTCGGCGAAGCATTCTCCGAGGGTACCGATACGACGGGCAAGATCGTCCGCATCATCGATAAGGGTGTGATCGTCGAACTGCCTGGTCAGATCGACGGCTTCGTCCCTGCATCGCAGCTCTCGTTCGCGCAGGTTAAGCACGTTGGCGATTTCTTCAAGATCGACGAGACCTTGAGCTTACGCGTCATCGAGTTCGATGCGGAGAACAAGAAGATCGTACTGTCTGCAACGGAATGGCTCAAGGGTCAGGACGCTGCGGCGCTCGAAGAGTACAATGCTAAGCATCCGGTGCCGAAGGAAACGGTCGGCGAAGGTGCGAAGCGTACCGCTTCACGTCGCAAGAAGCCGGGCACAAAAGCTGAAGGCGCAACTGCCGAAGTAGTGCAGGAAATTGGCAGCTTCGAATTGCCGGAAGAAATGCTCGTCCCCGAAAAGACGGCCGAGCAGATCCGCCAGGCCGACGAATAAGCAGCCCAAGATGCTGCCGCCAAAGAAGCGCAGTAACCGATTGCGCATTGATATAAACATGGTCGCATCATTGATGC
>JANWLI010000139.1 GCA_025450975.1 Candidatus Kapaibacterium sp.
TACAGGGCGAAAAATTACGATGAGCTCATCGATGCGCCACTCATGGCAGGCACCGGTTTTCAGAACCGGTCATTCATGCTTGGGAGAACCCGCTTCGATATTGTCCTCGCAAGCGATCGCGAATTTCCGATGGACTCGCTTACTTTGTACACCAAACGTATCGTCGAGGCACAGCTTGATTTCTTTCGCGACACGCCATTTGTCAATTACAAGTTTCTTATCAATGCGCCGACATTCCTGAGGCTTCCACGTAAAGATAATGGCGCACTCGAACATGCAAACTCCAGTGCATACTTGCTCGTCAATGTTCCCTGGGAATATGTACGCGATCCCTTCTGTCACATCATATCACATGAGTTTTTCCATGCATGGAATGTAAAGCGGATACACTCGAATAAGCTTGGACCATTCGACTATACAAAACCTGTTCGAACCACTGAACTTTGGATGGCTGAAGGAGTGACAGACTATTTTGCGCACTTCCTGCTTAGCCGGTATAATGTATTGCCGCCTGAGTCGGCAGCATCAACGGTTAACTCCTTGTCCGAAGCCATCGGGGAAGGCACTGAGCCTTATAAAATGTCGCTCGAGCAGCTCTCGCTCGAAGAGAGTAATTTCAACATTGAGCACGCTCTCCAGTTTTATACGCGAGGCACGCTGTCCGGGCTCTTGCTCGACATTGAGCTACGTTCGCGCACCGGAAATAAGCAGTCGCTTGATAATGTGATGCTCACATTATATAGAGAAGCAAAACAAGGAAAGACCTATTCGGATGCTCAACTTGTAGATAAGATCATAAAGATCACCGGCGTGAACATTAAAGATTTTTACAAAAAATATATAGCCGGCACAACGCCGTATCCGATCGACGAGTATTTGAAAAAGGTCGGTGTCGCGAGGCGGATTCGTTTAACTGAGCGTAATGGAGTGAGTCTGAGGACGAACTTCGATACTATTGGCGGCCGGCTGGTTATTGATTCTATTTTCGAAGCATCGCCTCTACGTAAAACACAGATCATCGCCGGTGACACGCTGCTCAAAATAGGTGACATCACTGCCACTCCACCAGTCTTTAGTGAGTGGACGAAGTCACGCGAAGCTCCAGTCACAGAAACATTTACGTTTGGCACTCCCCGCGGCAGGGTTAAGCAAACCGTAACGCTTACTCTACCAAGAGAATCGTTTACCCGGGAGCTTGAGGCGGGCGTCCTGCCGGAAACGACGGCAGTTCAGGACGAGCTACGCCATGCCATTTTCGGCAAACACTTCAACTTTATTGGCTGGGAACATAACTCTACCCTTCGTAACTATGAAACGAATGTTGCGCCCCGCGAGGAGTAGTTTGTTGGGTTTTTGGATGGTAACTTTATTCGGGCCTCCCTTGTTTTCGCCGTGCTAAAATACTATCCCCTTCGCTAAGATTACTTCTTGAAAAAACGCATATGGGCGCCGATACAGTAACGACAGGAAACGGTTCGACAAAAGTCGCTCCACAAAAGGCAGGACTCGAAGATATCATTGCCGGTACCAGCAATATCTGTTTCCTTGATGGAAAACGAGGATTGCTGGCCTACTATGGGTATGACATCCACGATCTGGTAAAAGGAAATTTTGAGGAAACAGCATACCTCCTGTTCTACGGAGCCCTTCCAAATGCTGCCCAGCTAAAAGAGTTTAGTGCTAAGCTTGTTGCTGCCAGAGCTTTACCGACGGTACTCCGTGAACGCCTCGCAGCACAGCCGATGAACATCCACCCGATGGCTGTCGTCCGCACCCTCGTAAGTGCGCTGTCTTTTTACGATAACGACGTTGAAGATCTCTCCCGAGAAGCGACCATCGAAAAAGGCATACGCCTGATGGCGCAGATACCCCTCATTATCGCCTACTACGATGCCCATCGCAATGGCCGTCCATATGTTGAGCCAAAGCCTGAGCTTGGCCATGCTGCTAACTTCCTGTACATGCTTCTGGGCAAAGAGCAGGATGAGCGCGTCGTTAAAATGTTCGACGCATCGCTCAGCCTCCACGCAGATCATGAGTTCAACGCCTCGACCTTCACCTGTCGTGTGATCACGGCCACGCTTTCCGACCTCTACAGTGCTGTCACGGGCGCTATCGGTGCCTTAAAGGGACCGCTCCACGGTGGCGCAAACGAGCAGGTCATGCGTATGCTGCTCCGTATCACCGACCCGTCCCGTGCACGTGAATGGGTCATGGATGCCCTGGCACGTAAAGAGAAGATCATGGGATTCGGCCATCGCGTCTACCGTACCGAAGATCCCCGTGCAACCCATCTCCGCAAGTTCAGCCAGGAAATGGGCGAACGCACCGGCGAAACGCAGTGGTACCAGATGAGCCACGACATCGAAGAGCTGATCAAAAAAGAAAAGGGCCTCTACCCGAACGTCGACTTCTACTCCGCAAGCACCTACTACCTCATGGGCATCCCGCTCGACCTCTACACGCCGATCTTTGCAATGAGCCGCATTACCGGCTGGGTCGCGCATGCACTCGAGCAGTATGCAAATAACCGCCTCATTCGCCCGGCAGCCGATTACACCGGTCCGGTCGATCTGAAGTGGGCTCCGGTCGAATCGCGCTAACTGATTAGACGAAACGTGCTTCTATGGTATCTTTGCATCGGCGATAAGCCGATATGGATATACTCATAGATCTCTTTCTCGTTGCCCTGTTTGTAGCCCTCAACGGTTTTTTTGTTGCTGCTGAGTTTGCTATCGTCAAGGTACGTTCGATCCAGTTCGAGCATCTTGTCCAGCAAAATGACAAGCAGGCAAAACTCCTCAAGCATGTTACCGACCACCTCGACGAATACCTGTCTGCAACGCAGGTCGGTATTACCCTGGCGTCCCTGGCCTTAGGATGGGTTGGCGAACCTGTTACCGAACGACTACTCGCGCCCGTCGTGGCGATCTTCACAGATAACGAAGCCATACTGCACTCTATCAGCATTTTCATCGGCTTCGCTATCATCACTGTTCTTCATATCGTACTCGGAGAGATGCTGCCGAAGTCGGTCGCCATCAGCTACGAAAAGAGCGTCTCGTTAAAGATCGCGCGTCCGCTCCACTGGTTTTTTCTCGCTTTCAGTCCGCTGATCCGTTTACTTAATGGTGCAGTCGTCGCTATTCTAAAAATGATTGGCCTTCAGGCTATCGTAAGCGAAGGCGCTCATACGGCCGAAGAGATTAAGAGTGTACTCATGGAATCGGCCCGAAAAGGTATCGTCACAAAAGGAGAATCCGAGCTGATCGAATCGGTCTTTGCATTTAGCGACACGACGGCAGAGAATATTATGGTCCATCGCTCCGATGTCGTCGGCATTAACCTGGAAGCCGAGCCACTAGAGATCTTCCGCGTGATCGAAGGAGAGGGCTTTTCGCGCCTGCCTACCTACAAAGGCTCGATGGATGAGATCACCGGTGTGCTCTACGTGAAATCATTGCTTCCACACTTCAGCCAGCTCGAACGACTTGCATTACCGTCGATGAACTCCGATGACGAGTTCTTCAAACTGCTGGCTTCAGGCATTAAGCAGCCAAAGTTTATCAATGAAAAGCAAGCCCTGTCCGAACTGCTTGTAGAGTTTCAACGCTCACGTACTCACATGGCCATCGTCGTCAGTGAGCATGGTGGCGTGGAAGGGATCGTCACCCTTGAAGATATTCTCGAAGAGATCGTCGGCGAGATCCAGGATGAATCTGATGTGCCCTCGGACGAACGCAATGTGATCGAAGTTGGCGATGCGCTCTACATCGATCCCTCGATCAGCGTAGGCGATTTCAACGAGCAGTACGGTGAGCGCTTCCCGATTATCAAGGAAAGCGAAGAGTACCAAACGATGTCTGGCTACGTGCAGATGATCGCAGGCCGCATTCCCAGTGTTGGTGATGTGATCGACTCAGATGGTCTTCGCTTCACGATCAAACGAAAAGTACGTCATCGCCTTGAGCAGATCAAGGTTGAAAAAGTCGCGGGCCCGAATATACCCGAACCATGATCCCCGAACTTCGCAGCTATTTCAACACTCATTTTACCGATGAGCTGTACCGCAAGCAGGTCGCTGACCTTGAGGCGAAGTCCCGCTGCAAGATCGAATTCCGGATCGCCGAAACGCCGGTCTTCCTTTCAGAGGAAGTTGCTGCTCGTGCCGGAAGACTCGCTGAAGAGCTAATTGTTAAAGCGTCTTCGCCAGAACTACAGAGGATCGGTGAGATGGCAATCCCTGCAAAATATAATGTTCCTGGAGAACATTCACGACCACGCGTAGCGGCTGTTGACTTTGCATTTTCCGGATCGCGCGAGAACATTGAGTTCAAGCTCATAGAATTGCAGGGGTTTGCTTCCCTCTTTCACTACCAACCTGCATTCTCACTCTCAATTCGCGACACGTACGACCTGCCGAAAGACCTAAACGGGATGATCTCTCCATCGCTCGGGATGGATCGCTACTACGAGCTACTGAAAGAGGTCCTGCTCGGCGATGCCGATCCGGATGAAACTGTTCTAACCGATTATGATCCACTAAGCCAGAAAACACTTCCCGATTTTCTACTGGCAAAGCAACATCTCGGCATTCATGTTGTCGATATCAGAGACATTTATGCCGAAGGTTCAAAACTTTTCTTCAAGGACACGCACGGCAAGCAGCATCGTTTAAAACGCATATACTGCCGCGCGATTGCCGATGAGTTGGAGCGTAAAAATGCCAAGCTTCAGTTCGATCTTACTCATGAGTACGACGTTGACTGGGCATTCCATCCAAATTGGTATTTCCGCATCTCGAAGGTTCTTCTCCCCCATCTCGTAGGAACAAACGAAGCTGTCCCTGATGCGATGATCGTTTCCAAAGCCGACTACAAACATCTTGATCTTTCGCGGTACGTCCTAAAGCCGTTATACTCTTTTGCAGGACTTGGCGTAAACGTGAATCCCTCTATTGCCGATATCGAAGCAATTCCTGTTGATCAGCAAGAGGGGTGGATCCTGCAAGAGAAGATCGAATACACCGATATCATCACTACCCCCTCAGGAGAGGGAGTTCGCGGTGAACTCCGCATTTTACTTGTTTGGCGCGATGAAGATGCACGTCCAACGGCACTTCATACGCTTGTGCGCCTGACACGTGGTAAGATGATTGGCGTCGATTACAATAAAGGCCTCGACTGGGTCGGTTCGAGCTGTGCCCTGGTTATGCCTTAAAGTTTTACTGCGATCCCGGCAGTTACCGTATAGGCACGTGTCAGACCATCGACACTCACCTTACGTTCGAGCAGCGGAAATCCTACGCTCCCGGTCAGAGCAAAAGAACTGGCAATATTCCAACGAGCTTTTACAAGAGCATTTAACTGGAATGCATCGCTTCCTGGCAGGTTCCTGAAAATCTCTTTGCCGAGCGTGTCGATATGATCGAGAATACTTTGCTCTTCAAGCTTCTTAATGGCAAGGAGCTCGCCACCAAAGTCAACCGATTCGCCGCGATGCATATACCCGCCACGGACAATAAAATCGTCTCCGCGCTTGAGGCGTGTGAATTCGTTTGATGAACGGCCCCCATTGAGCTGATACCCGATGCCGACATTGACATTATCCGAAACGACGGAAACACCCAACATGAGGTCGTTCGACCCTAGGCCAGTTTGATACTTTAAAGGAAGCGAATCTCCTGCATTCTGCGAGCCTGTTGCTAGCCGCGTGCCAAAATCGATGTACGTGCCTGCGCCGCCGATTTCAAACAACTTTTGATTAATAACCAGTATCAGATCGCCTATACCCGAAACACCGCCAAGTGGGCCATCGGTCATCACGAGTGGTAAGCTACCCCAGATCTTAGTACCCGTAAAGAGATTAATATCCGCGGAAAGCTGATACGTAGAATATGTGAGTGAACTGTCGCTTGCACCGTAGATGTAGTCGAAGTTGATCGATTGATGTTTGCGGTCGTGGAGGGCGCTCTCGATGGAGCAAATTCCTGCATCGGAGCATTGAGCAAAGGCTGGAGAAATAGAGAATGCTGTCGTTGTGAGAACGGTAATCGCTGCGACGAAATTCTTCCAAGTTATCATATGCTTTCTTTCGCTAGTGAGAAACAAGTTATAGCAATGAAGTATCTCTACCGGCTACTATGGTAAATTTGCACAGCATGTTACAAACTACTTGCTGAATTAAATTTCATCCAGAATGAACCATCAGCTTCTCTCCATACTTGCCGAACGTCCGGATTTCCCTATCAGAGGCAATGATAAGAAGATCCTCGAGTTCTTTGTCGAATATCTCGACCACAATTCGCTCTGGCTTCTGGGATTTGAACAGGGGGCGGATCCCGTCTTTACCTTCACGAACGAAGCGCAGCGATATAAATTCAGCATGAATGAGATACGAAAATACTACACGGATATGAAGTCCGGCATTCCGATGGATTGGGAGCGAGTCCCTTTCGAATATATTTCGAAACAAGAATGAAATGAAAAAGGCACGCCGTTAAGCGTGCCTTTCATATAAAATCAGAGTAATCTTACTCTACAAAGTAGATGATCCTTGTCAGCCACTTTGCTGTATCCGGCTCACTCATTGGATCGGTTATGTACTCTTCGACAACCGGAGCGATCTGCTTATATTTCTTATCAGCAATGAACTTGTCCATTGCATTATGTGCCTCCTCCGTTTTGTCGTACGCACCGTAGTAATCGATCACAAGCGCCTTGCCGCCTTTAACTTCCATCTTCTGCCACGAGCCGACTTTCGCTTTCGCATCGGCGACCGGGATAGCGGCAGCCATATCCGTCTTCATCGCTTTTGGATTCCACTTGTAGAATAGTCCGACGGGTGCGCCAGCCTGCAGTACGCCTGCTTTGCCTGCATCAGCGAAGATCTTCGGCAGATTCTCATTGAACATTGCTCCGATCTTGTCGAAGGTTACTTCGTTACGGATACCAAGATAGGTCTTTGCTTCGACCGTCGTCTCTTTGATATCGTATGCAGGCATCGAAGCAGCTTCTTTTTCGGCAAGCGCTTTCAGCTTTCCAAGGCCGTGGGCATAATCATCGCCAATGGCTTTTTCCATATTCATGAACAGCCCCATCACATTCCACGGACGCGACATGCCGCCATTGAAGCCCCACGTTACCTTTACGCCGTTCGGATCGTCTTCGAGCACAATGTAGCTGCTTGCCTCTGACTCAAATGGCTCCATAAAATGGAGTTTGACGTCGACACGCTTTAGGTCTTCGATCTTTGTGATCGTCTGCTCGCCCTTGCCGACATCATCGTTGCCTTCCCAGCTATAGACAGCGCCTATGGTGCCGTCAGTACCGGCAAGGTTCGTCTTCATATTCGAGTCTTTTTCAGCCCAGGGTGACCATCTCTGATTGTTGGCCAGCAACCGGACCTGCTCGAAAAGGTAGGCTTTCGGAGCCTTGATGACGATACTACGCTCTGATTTCATTTCGGTCGGCAGTGTAAAGGAGAGTGCTACGGCCGCGATAATCAGCCCTAATAATACAAAAAAGATGATTTTAACTGCTTTCATAATGGGTTAGATTGAATAATAATGCTTCTCGATAAGTTTTCCGTGTGTACTTCGAAAAAACCAGTGTGGAAATCGAGGATGCGAATATAAGCAGAAATCACGGCTATTTGAACTGCCACAGGCATTGCATTGTTTTCGGCCCGTTAATATCCATTATTATTTCACCTTACTATTTCTTACTTTTATGGCTATCGTAGGACTCCTTTTCGGCATGGAACAGACCTTCCCGCCTGCCTTACGTGATAAGATCAACGAAATCGGCAAAGAGCAGGGCGTAACAGCAGAACTCTGCCAGATCGACCTCTGGAAAATGGACGAGCAGAAACGCTACGATGTAGTCCTCGACCGCATCTCCCAGGACGTGCCATTTTACCGCGCCGTGCTGAAGAACATGATGCTCGGCGGTACGAAAGTCGTCAACAATCCGCTCTGGTCTACTGCCGATGAGAAGTTCTTCTCCTACTCGATCGCAGCCAAAGCCGGCATCCATGTGCCGAAGACCGTTCTTGTTCCGAGCAAGCTTATGCCACCGGATACGTCACCGACGTCCTTCCGCAATTTGAAATTCCCGCTCTCCTGGGATGAAATGTTTGAACACATTGGCTTCCCTGCATACTTCAAACCCCACGCCGGCGGCGGATGGAAGAGCGTCTACAAGATTAACAACCCCGACGATTTCTTCCGCGCATATGATGAAACTGACAATCTCGTGATGACACTGCAGGAGAATATCGACTTCGATCAGTACTACCGTTGCTACTGTATCGGTAAGAAGTACGTGCACATCATGCCGTACGAACCGCGCAATCCGCACCACTTACGTTATGCGGCAGACTTTGCACCTTCGAAAGAATTAAAGAAAGAAATGGAAGAGGGTTGCAAGAAAATCTGTGAAATACTCGGCTACGATTTCAACACGATCGAGTTTGCTGTCCGTGACGGCATCCCATATGCAATCGACTTTACCAATCCCGCTCCCGACGCAGAAAAAACTTCCGTCGGCGAAGAAAATTTCGAGTGGATCCTCGAAAATGCTGCGAAATACCTGATCGAATGCGCCCTGCCGGATAAATCCGCTA
>JANWLI010000140.1 GCA_025450975.1 Candidatus Kapaibacterium sp.
ATGCGTCGACTCGTCTGGAAAGCTGGGTAGATTGCGCAGAGACAACGGCCGGGATAAAGGCCGCAGCGCAAACGATCGTACGAAAGAGGTGCATTCCTAAAGGGTATGTGTAGTATAGAGAACGCTTTTAAGGGGGGGAAGTTGCAGGTGGATACGGAAAACTTAGCAGCCGCGATAGTAGAGTTATATCTCCACACTGAAGATCAAAAAAAAACTGCGGTTAAAATTTGGAAGTAGCAGAAAATTGTCTTACATTTGTAAACGCACTTATCAACCTCTACACGACAGAAGGTTCCTAAGGAAGATAGTGACCTTAACAGACACGATCATTACAGCAAAAAGGGTCTGTACTATGAATTTCTAAAAAGGGAAGTTTTTTAAAACAGGCTTTAAAAAAGTTTGGGGGCAGCTTGCGCTTACCCCCAATTATACCTAAGGTGGAAACACCTTCCGGTAACCGGAGGATGTATCCTGTCCTTTCAGACGGTACAGCGGTACAACCTTCGGATATCGGGATTTATCTCACATAATCATGGAGAAAAACCCATGCATCCGAAGTCAAACTCGTTGCGGGATGTAACCCGTAACTTCGCATTCGTTCTCGTCTTGATCGGCTTGAGCCTTTCGGGTTCGCAGGTCAGGGCACAGCAGTATACTATGTCGTATCAAGGCACGCTGACACAGAATGAGTCTCCGGTCTCGGACGGCCTACACCAACTCACGGTGACGCTCTACAGCGACCCATTCGGTAATGAAACTCTCTGGACTGACACTTACACAACAGAAGTGAAAAATGGTATCTTCAATCTTCAACTCGGCTCCGGCAAATCGCTCCCGGATTCGAAGACCCTCGACCGCGCAGTTTGGGTTGGGGTCTCTGTCTATGGCACAGCAGAAATGCGGCCAATGACGAAGTTGGGAGTGGTGCCGATCGCGCTGAATGTGGCGGATAAATCCATCACTGCAGTGAAAATTAGTGATGAGCTTATGTCTACAATTGTGGGAAGTAGAGTGCAAAAACCCCAAAACGATGCTGATGATTGGACCATCGGGGGTGATCCAATTACTTCGACTCAGACACCAACGCTAGGAACAACCTCGGGGAGTGCCTCGGGGAAAACGAACTGGAAAATCATCGTCAATAGTCAGGATGTACTCCGATTCCAAGAGGACGGCACAAATACACCAAATATTATTGGTGGTAGCGGCGGCAATTCCATTACTAGTGGTTTAAAAGGAGCTGTTATCGCCGGCGGTGGAACAGCGGGCGGTGGGTCAAATGCAATCTTTAGCGACTACTCTTTTATTGGCGGAGGAAACGGCGGGAACACTATTCGGTCCGTAGGCGGTGTGATTGGTGGAGGCAGCAACATTCAAATCGAAGAAAATTCGGATTGGTCTATAGTTGTTGGAGGTTATGATAATAACTTACTTGAAGATGCAGAATACAGTATAATAGGCGGAGGGCACAATAATGGACTCGGTACTACAACGAGTGTAGACTGTTCCAACTCCGGTATATTTAGTGGTGAAGGAAACAACGTAATGGATCATCATAGTGTAGTCGCCGGTGGATATAACAATGACATTTGGGATGGTGCGCCCCATTCTTTTATTGGAGGAGGGTATGCCAATGGTATTTACGATGAAAGAGCTACAATAGCTGGCGGCGAAGATAATAGGATAGAAGCATCGTCCGAACTTTCATTCATTGGCGGTGGTCGCTCAAACAAGATCGAATCTCCACTCAGCGCAATTGCCGGAGGCGATACGAACAACATCAAGACATCTTCGACGCAATCATTTATCGGTGGTGGACATAGAAATGTTATTTATTCCCCTCTTGCTGTGATTGGTGGAGGTGATACAAATACGATCCACACATCTTCGGAGAAGTCAATTATCGGCGGGGGTGAGTTAAACTACATTGAAGCTAGTCACTCTGTGCTTGGAGGGGGATATAAAAATAGAATTTCGGATGAGACGCTCTGTGTCCTTGGCGGTGGATTTAATAATTTTATATCTGCTACTGAAGGAGCTATCGTTGGAGGAGATTCGAATCAAATCCTACTTAACGGAGCTTTCGGAAGTTTCCTAGGTGGCGGAAAGCGCAATACTATATATAACGCTCGTCTGGGCACTCTTGGTGGCGGAGAATATAACCGGCTGATTGATCCGGCAATTATTGATCCCACCCGCGCACTATACCCAGCACAGACTCATTCGTTCATCGGAGGTGGAAACCGCAATACTATTTGGCCCTCCTACGGTACAATTGGAGGTGGCGATACGAATACAATTCACCTTTTATCTCCTTACGGAACAATCGGTGGTGGATTTCTTAACTTGATTGACACCAGTTCGCCCTATGGCTTCATTGGTGGAGGAAAACAGAACAGCATATGGGAGTCTAGTACTTCAGTGATTGCCGGAGGAGAAGATAACTCTATTTATCCAGGTGGTTCTGGTGAAAGCATTAGCCATAATTTAATTGGCGGTGGAATTGAGAATCAAATATTTTTAGGCAGTTTTTCAAGCATCCTCGGCGGTGAGAGTAACACCGTGACAGGCATTCACTCCAACATTTCTGGCGGGAAATCGAACTTCGTCTCCGGAGGTGACTTTTCTGTCATTGGTGGAGGTGAAGGGAACAGTGTTAGTAACGTAATAGACGGTAGCCACATGACTATACCGGGTGGTGATGGATTGTATTCTGAGAGCTATGCACAAACCGTAATGGGAAGATTCAACCTCTGGAAGGGCAGCAGTGTCAAGGACCTTATAACCCCAGGTGCCGGGATTGTTCCGACTGATCCTTTAGTCATTGTCGGCAATGGCAACAGTGAACTTTCCCCTTCAAATGCGTTCGAAGTCTCCAACAATGGTCATTCGATAGTATTCCACGACAATACATCTGGAGTTGCTGCAATTGAAGGAGGGACATATCAAGACAATGTCATTTATGGCTGGGGCATAGTTACTGGTGGGGCGTTAACGACGGGGTTTGGTATTTCAAGCGTAACTAATCCAGCTCCAGGAAGGTATGTCATTACACTGACAACTAACGACGCCACAAATACTCCAAATGCTTTAACCTCTGCTGCAATTACAGTCACTCCGACTACAAATAGTTATCTTGAATCTAAGCCTCCTTGCGGTGTAACCGTTTATACCACTCCAATAACTGTCGGTGGCGCTGTTGCAACATTTATGGTTAAAATTGTGCAGGGAAGTGTGACGGCTTGTGACTGGTTCGATTCCGATTTTATGTTCCATGTGACTGGAAGACCATAATTTAACAGTCTAGAGAGAGTTCAAAGTCCGTCAGAAATGGCGGACTTCCAATTTTATGGCAGTTTTTGGCTAATTTCCAGCAACTTTTTCAAGACTTAGGGGTTACCTACATATTCACATTAACTGTTTCGACACGCATGAAAACTTTGTTATCGCTTTGTATTGGTATGACGATGCTTTGGGCGGGTACGACATTCGCCACGAAGATCAAATACGGTAAAACCGAGGTACTGAAGCCCTCTATTGGCAAGGTAGCTCGTGCTCCGTTTAACGAGGTACCAAAGACCATCAAGTTTGGTACAAAGGATCCGCAAGCCGGCCTTAAGCAGAACCTTTCGTATTTCGATGCAGCATCAATCGAAGAGGGACATTATTTTCCGCTCATCACGCCGCGTGGACCGCTTGTCGATGAGAACGGCGATCCGATCATTAGTAATAACGGTGCCGGTTCAGAGTTTCATATTGTCGGATATTCAACGCGCTTTACGACAACGCTCGTGAATCCAAAGCTCGACAGCGTTAAGGTATGGTTCTTTGTCGACAGCATGGAAGATGTCGCTAATAATGCTCTCGAAGTAGGCGTAGTAAAGCAAAGATTCGTCGAGCACGCCGACGGTATCGAGCGCCAACATCCCGATCTCGGTGATGCCGGCTCGATTGGTGCCACTTATTCGCAGAACCACAAGCAGATTCGCAGAAACATTATCGCAAGTAAGATCGGCACCGGGGAATTGGTTGAACATAAAGTTTCATTCGTGGGGTTAGCGCTTCCAGAGCCGGATTTCTGTGCCTACATCAATTCACGCCTCCGCCTTTCTGAGACAGAGACCGTCACGAATGCCATCACGGTCATTGGCGATTCGATCAACATCGAATCGATCGGCGATCTCGATCCTGAAGTCTTTAGAAATCACAATATTGCTCTTGATGCTGAAGCAGCATACTATACGACCCAGTATAACCTGTATGGTGACGAGAATGCAGGCGAAGTGTATGCACCTGCAATGCAGATGATCGCGTATGTCCGTGACCCAACAGCAGCTGTCGAAGATATCGATCTCGAGGGCGATGCATTGGCGCAGAACTACCCGAATCCGGTCGGCCCGACAACAAACATTGCCTTCTCGCTTACGAATGCCGGCCAGGCTTCGTTGAAGGTCTATGACATTCTTGGTAATGAAGTAGCAACCGTATTCGACGGTTACCGTGCATCAGGTAAGCAGGAAGTAGCATTCGATGCTTCGAAGCTTACGACTGGCACGTACTACTACACGTTTAAGAGCGGCGCATTCACCGCGACAAAGCGTATGACGGTTACTCAGTAATTGTCAGAACTTGGATTCGTCGGATTTGACGGATTCATTGGATTATTAAGGCAGCCTATGGCTGCCTTTTTTATTGCATATTGTCAAGCTGATGTACAATCATCGTAGACATTAGGTAATTTTGCATTGTGATTATCCCATCAATCCCCTAAATCCCACGAATCCCAGTTCAGACTATGGCTGTTAAAGTGTTACCGACATCGCAAAACTTCCTGGCACTTCCGGCAGAGAACTCCTCGCATGCCGGAAGTGAGATCGTCATTATCTCCGCTCCCTACGAAAAGACGACAAGCTACGGAGGAGGGACTGCAAAGGCACCGCAAGCTATTATTAAAAGCTCACAATTCGTTGAATTCTTTGACGATGAGTTTTTCCGTGAACTCTGTTTCGAGCGGGGAATCGCCACACTGCCGCCGATCTCGTTTGGCAATCTGAGCGGCAAGAAGGCGCTTGATAAGCTCGACAAGGCTATCCTTGCTGAGATCATGGCCGATAAGTTTGTCGTCACCCTTGGGGGCGAGCATTCGATCAGTTCTGCGACGATCTCAGCTCACTACGATGCCTATCCGGAGATGTCCATCCTCCACTTCGACGCTCACAGCGACTTGCGCATGGAGTATTCAGGTACCCGCTACAGTCATGCCTCGTTCATGGCCCGAGTATGGGATGATGTCGGCTTTAACATGAAGCGGCTTGTACAGGTTGGAATTAGGGCGCAATGCAGGGAAGAGCACGACTTTATCAACGAGCACGGGGTCAATACGTTTTACGCCACATCCATCCGGCGTGGCGGCCATGGGAAGAACTGGCAGCAAAGCGTCGTTAATGCGCTCCCAACGGACGAAGTCTATATCACCTTTGATGTCGATTACTTCGATCCGGCCATTATGCCTACAACGGGCACACCCGAGCCGGACGGCTTCCTCTGGAATGAGACGATGGAGATCTTCCGCGAATTACGTCAGGCAAAGAAGAAGATCATCGGGTTTGATGTCGTCGAATTAAGTCCGGATCCAAAGCAGCAGCATGCGACGTATATGGTCGCGAAGCTGATCTACCGTATGCTGAATTTTGCCTTTGATTAGTTAGCTTCTACGAGATGTTCAGGTCTGCGGACTTTAACTTCGTCCCAATGGTGACAGGCGACGAAATGTCCGGTCTCTACTTCCTTGAGCGCCGGCTCTTCGGCTAAGCACGTCGGCGTCGCGTATGGGCAGCGGGAAGCAAAATTGCAGCCGACGGGGTAGGCAGTCGGCACCGGCACGGTCCCTTCGATCGTCATCAGGCGATCGCTTTCAATATGAAGCTTTGGGATGGATCCCAGCAGCCCGACGGTGTACGGGTGCAGTGGATTGAAGTAGATCTCATTGACTGCCGAGTACTCGACAATGTGCGATGCGTACATGACGGCGACACGGTCGGCCGTCTCAGCGATAACACCAAGATCGTGGGTGATCAGGATCACGCCCATGCCAAGGGTTTGCTGAAGCTCGTTGATGAGTTCCAGGATCTGGGCCTGTACGGTTACGTCAAGTGCCGTTGTCGGCTCATCGGCGATGAGCACAGATGGATTACAGGAAAGCGCGATGGCGATCATGACGCGCTGGCGCATACCGCCGGAGAGTTGGTGCGGATACTCTTTGTAGCGCTGCTCCGGAGCGGGGATTCCTACTTTACGCAGCATCTCGATCGCGCGGTTCTTCGCTTCTTCCTTTGATACTTTCTGGTGAAGCAGGATCGACTCTTCGATCTGGTTGCCGACCGTAAAGACGGGGTTGAGCGACGTCATCGGCTCCTGGAAGATCATACCGATCTTGTTGCCGCGGATGGCGCGCATGTCATCTTCGGGAAGCTTGAGCAGATCTACGCCGTCAAACAGGATCTCACCGCCTACGATACGCCCGGGAGGCATCGGGATCAGACGCATGATCGAGAGCGCCGTGACGGACTTACCGCAGCCCGATTCGCCGACGACGCCGAGCGTCTCTTTGCGATTGACGGTGTAGCTAACGTCATCGACCGACTTGGCAACGCCGTCATCGGTGAAGAAATACGTCCTGAGATTTTTTACTTCGAGTAATGCCATCTTCCTTAGTAAATTAACGGTCTTGTATAACCCTAAAATCTTGTCAATTGTCTCTCGAACTTAGATGCCTTGTTATTAAGCGCAGAGGGCGCTGAGGCGCAAAGTTCGCAGAGGTTAGCGCTTCAGTTTGGGATCGAACGCGTCGCGTAATCCATCGCCGAAGAAGTTGAATGAAAATACGGCGAGAATGATGGCGGCGGCTGGGTAGATCGTAAGTCCCCAGTTAGTGCCGGCAGCGATGAAGCCGTATCCGTCGTAGATCATTTGTCCCCACGTAGCTGTCGGCGGCTGTACGCCCAGGCCTAAGAAGGAGAGTGAAGCTTCGTATATGATCGCCGTCGCAAAGCCTGCCGTGGCAATAACGATGATCGGGCCGAGTGCATTAGGCAGGATATGACGGAAGATCGTACGGGTGTTCTTCAGGCCAAGTGCTCGTGTTGCCTCGACGTATTCCATTTCACGGAGCGAGAAGAACTGTCCGCGGACAATACGCGCCATATCGACCCAGCCGGTGACGCCGATGGCGACGATCGTTGGCAGGAAGCCCGGCTCCCAGGCGATCGTGATCGCGATGACGAGCAGGATCGACGGGATAGACCAGATCACATTGGTGAACCACATGATCAGATCGTCAACCCAGCCACGGAAGAAGCCGGCAAGTGCTCCGAGGAGAATGCCGATAAAAATAGCAATAAGCTCGGAAAAGAATGCTACTGAAAGCGAGACACGGGCGCCGTACATGACGCGCGTGAGCACGTCGCGGCCATAACGATCGGTGCCGAGAAGGTACGTTGGCTGCTTATGCCATTCGTCTTCGCTGTCGCCGGCAAGTTTGGTGAGCGGCAGACGAAGCGTATTGCCTTCGTCGGTTTCCAGGATGATCTGATCGCCTTCCATCCGGTAACTTTGAATTGGGATCGGACGTGGGTCGCGGCCTTCGATATCATTCTTAACGAGAATAATATTTCCCTCAAAGCCGCTGGGCATGGTCGAATACTCGAGCACCTGCAGGTTCGGGTCGAACGGAGCGATGAAGTCTGCAGCAATGGCGACGAGGACGATGAAGATCGTCATGTACAGGCCTGCCATGGCAAGCTTGTTGCGCTTGAGCCTGCGCCAGGAGTAATACCAGAGCGATCGCGATTCACCGCCGGTGGCAAGCTCCGGGGCGGTGACGGCAAGCGTACCCTGCGTAGTTGGTAGGAGCGGAGTTACTTCAGCCATTCTTAAGCAAGCTTTACTTTTGGATCGAGCCAGGCGTAGACGATATCAACCAGGAAGTTGATCACGACGAAGAGTACTGCAGCAAAGATGACGACGCCCTGGATCGTCGGAAAGTCGGAGCGCGGAATCGCTTCGACGGCCATCCAGCCCATGCCGGGCCAGTTGAAAATGTATTCGATAAAGAAGGCGCCGGCAAGCAGCGAGGCAAGCCAGGCGCTGACCGTCGTGACGACCGGGTTCAGTGCATTGCGCAGCGCATGACGGAAGATCACCGTCCGCTGCGTGGCTCCTTTAGCTTTTGCGGTACGTACGTAGTCGGCCGACAAGACGTCGAGCATACTCGATCGTGTGACGCGCGCGATGATCGAGATCGGGCGCAATGCAAGCGTGACCATCGGCAGGATCAGATACTCGATGCCGTTATCGACATAGCCAGAGATCGGCAGGATCTCGAGCCACGAGCCGAAGACGATGATGAAGAGCAAGCCCATAACAAACGACGGCACCGAAATGCCGAACATCGCAAAGACAAGGGACAGGTTATCGATCAGCGAGTAGGATTTCACCGCAGAGAGTATGCCAATAGCGATTCCCAGGATCGTTGCGATGATCATCGCACTGAAGGCGAGTAAGGCTGTCGCTTTAAAGCGCTCCAGGATACTCTCGAGCACTGGTAGGTTGGTCGTATACGATCTGCCGAGATTACCGGTGAAGGCATTGCCCATGAAATCGAAATAGCGAGCGACCACAGGCTTATCGAGGCCAAGCTCGGAGCGAATGGCTGCCTGTGTCGAAAGATCTGCGCGCTGGCCTTGCATCATGCGAGCAGGGTCCGGCAGCAGATTCATAATGAAGAAAATGATCGTCATTACTCCGAAGATGATCAGGACGGAGTAGAGAAGCTTCTTAATGATGAATGCGAGCATTAATCAGTGGTTTGGGTACAAAACCGACGTAGAGGTTAATCGCGACCGCAAAGAGAGCGTTCCAAAAGAATTTTGTTGTATCTTTGCGCCCAGTTCATTGCAATCCGCCTGTGGTGTCCGGCGCAAGGTGCCGGATGAAAAGGGAATCCCGTTCGAATCGGGAGCTGACCCGCAACTGTAACTCCGCTAACGAAGTCCACTGATCGCTCGCACGATCGGGAAGGCAGCAAGATTGGAGAAGCCAGGAGACCTGCCACAGACGATTTACCGATTGCCTTCGAGGAAAGAGGCAAGGGAGTATCAGTTGTGTACTTTATACAATTGCTCCTTTGCCGCAATAAGGCTTAGGAGCATTTTTGTTTTTATACACATTCATATTTCTTGTTCTCGGGTTTTCGTACGCAGCTGCGCAGGCTGACTCGTCGCGTCGCGATTCTGTCGGCCGCTATGAAGCGGAGACAGTCATCGTCGAACGCGACCGGGACAAGCATCTGGTCACACCGCTCGTCCTCAATGTAGATCTTCGCGAAACGGAGCAGATCGCTGCATCATCGTCTCTCTCACAAGTACTGCCACTCCTGCATTCATCGTTCGATGTTCGTAGTTACGGAACGTTGGGAGGCATATCGCTTCCAACCTTCAGAGGGCTTCCTTCGGAATATATCAATGTTTATCGCAACGGCATACGGCTCACCAATGCACAGCATAGTCTGACAGATCTGGAGCGTTATACATCGCGAGCTTCATCGAAAGTGAGTATCCTTTCCAGCACCGAATCGGCAGCGTATACGAGCGGCGTAGCCGGAGCGTCGGTGCTTATCGAAAGTATGCCGGCTCTCAACGACCGTATCTACACTGCCGGCGTTGCGCTTCAATCGTACGAGATGCGTGCGCTCAACGATAAAGAATACTATCTGCGTGTGCAGGAGTCGCTCGGCGCTTTCGGCGTAAATTTTTCGGGTAGTTACCGAACTGCAGACGGAGCATTCCCATTTTACCAGCGAACGACACGTTCGACGATCGAGCGCGAGAATAACGATGCCTACCTGGCGATGATGGAGATCGAGCCGACATACGAAATTTCTGAGGACTCACGCATCCGCGGCCTCGCAACATATTCCCAAGCTGAGCGAGGCGTGCCGGGGGCGAATACGGTTGACTTCCGTGGCGCGAGTAACCCAAATACACGGCAGTACGATGAGGATTGGCTGACGGGCCTGTTCTATCAATCGAAGGTATCGGATGACTTCTACCATGAAGCATCGGCGTCGTATCAGTCGCAGTATGAGACGTATCGGGATCATGTACGCAATATTGACGATGCATATAAGAATCGTATCGCTGCCGTTGCCTATCGTGCAAGCATCTTCTCAGCAAGTGCTTTGTCGTTCTTTGGAGATCTCGGCTATGAGCGCGACATGCTGACGAGTAATCAGCATGAGGCAGCAGGTGATGTTTTCAGGGATCAGTATTATCTCTCTACGGCTGCGAAGTATCTCTTTTCTGAAGATCTTGGAGTGAGCGGCTCGCTCCGAATCGAGAATGTAAGTGATTTTGACGAGTTGCAGTTGCTTCCGGCAGCAAGTCTGAGTTATACGTATGATGAGCTTACGCTCTCTGCATCGTTCGGGACATTCTACCATGCTCCTACATTCAACCAGCTCTACTGGCGCCTTGGCGGCGATAGTACGTTGCAGCCGGAAAAAGGCGAGAGCTATGAGGTGCGGGCATCGTATCCGTGGCGGCTAGGTGCGAACTCATCGCTCACCGCTCATATCGCCGGCTTCTTTACCGATATTCGCGATCAGATCATCTGGACGCTTGGCAGCGGTGGCTATTCGATCCCGGTACAGATGCAGCGTGTGCAGACGCGGGGAGTAGAAGTGGATATACGGTTTGCTCACAACTTTGAAAGTGGCGACGCGGCGAGTCTCCGGCTGGCATCGACGTTCCTTGATAAAGTCAATCTTGTAGAGTCGTCGCACTACTATGGGAAAGAGCTTCCATACTCCGCGCCGATACGGCTGCATGGAATACTGTCGTATGAATGGAAGGAAGCTCTGACACTTACTTCTATCTTTTGGCATCGTGCGCAACGGTATTCTGACTTTGCGAATAATCCCAGTGGGAAGCTTCCATCGGTGACATCGATCGACTTCCATCTTCGGATGGCACCAGTACAATTTTCAGGCATCGCTCTTGTACCCCAGATATCTCTGATCAATGCAACGAATGCACAGTACGAAGACGTACTTAGTTATCCGTTGCCGGGCAGGATATTCAAACTAAGTGTTGATTTCACCTACGAACCCTATCTACCATGAAAAAATATCTCTATTCACTTATACTTTCTCTATTGTGTTCATTCACCCTTGTTTCTTGCAGTGACGAGGACAGCCCGGACGAGCGCGTCACGATCCAGTTCGGCTCAGATACACCCAATAAGATGCTGGCGATCAGCACTACAGAAGCACTCGTCTCGAAGCTCTATGGGACGAATATCGCTATTATCGATCTCGACGATCATTCTGTGAAAGGCACTATCGATCTCGGTACCGAGACAAAGGGAATGACACTAAACGGCACGACGGCCTATGTGATCACCGACTCGACTGGATTTGCCGTCATCAATACGACGACGAAGACTGTGACGGCCCGCGTCACCGTCGGTGATGTTCCGGCGTCGATCATTGCCGACAGCGCGCGCAACCAGATCGTGCTTCTTTCGCAGGGAAGTTTCTATCGTGGGACGACTGCGAAGATCCACTTCATCAGCATGACGAGCCTGAAGGCGACCGATTCGATCGAGATCGGCGGCACGGACTACGTTGCAACCCTTATTGATGCCGGCAGTAGCGCCTACGTTCTTTACGGAAATCGTGTTGGCGTACTGAACTTCAATGCGAAGGCGATCACAAATACGAGCCTGATCGCCAAATCGTACTATGGTGGTTACTTTGATGCAGAGTCCAATGA
>JANWLI010000141.1 GCA_025450975.1 Candidatus Kapaibacterium sp.
ATATAACTTGTCGTTATGCCATGCCAAGCCGCGGACGCCGTTATTCATGACGCCGATATCTGTCCATCCGGCATCGTCCCATCGAGCAATGCCGCTCACTTGCACGGAACCGGAAGTAGTAAACCAACCGCCTGCGTAGAGGGTGTTGCCGGCGATCAATAGATCGGTGACACGATCATCCAAGCCTTCATCGAGTGCATGCCAGCCACCGGGAGTACGCATTGCAATATTGGTGACATCGGTGCCGTCTGCGCGCCAGAGGATACCACCGATGTAGAGGGTATCGCCACTCTTGACGATGGTGTTGATATACCCACGGATCGGTTCAGGTATTTGGTGCCATTGCGATCCATCCCAGCGCCCTATGTATGTATCGAAGTCGTCATTCCCCATTTCATACAAGACGGACGCATAAATGCCGCTCGTATCGGCGACAAAATCATCGACGAAGCGTTTTGAACCATCGCCCATTGCATGCCACGTCTGGGTCATCCTATCCCAGTAGGCAACATGACGCGCCTTAATGCCGCCCGCATGCTCAAATTCACCACCGGCATACACTTTATCGCCATAGACCGTAATGCCCCATACCTCCGCGTCAACGCCCGACCCGAGAGAGCTCCAGGTACGCGTCACACGATCCCACATCGCAATATGATTACATGGTTTGCCTTTGATCGAGGTGAACATGCCGCCGACGAACACATACCTCCCGGCCGGCGCGATGGTGCTGATCCATGTTTCGGAATATCCACCTTGCGCTTCGGCAAGCGGCCCCACTTCCTGCCAGACGTCTGCATGAGTAAGTTTGGCGACATGGCCGACCGTCAAACTTCCCGCAGTGAGAAAATTACCGCCGACATAGATCTCATCGTCAAACGAACCGAATCCTAATACCGAGCCGTAGACGCCACCTCCCTGAAGAGGAAGAAACTGCTCCGCCGTAGTATAGACAGCAATTCCGGAAGCGGTTTGTCCCATGACATTGGAAAACGTACCACCGATATACATGAGATTTGACGTTGCATAGAGCGTATATACTCTCCCTCCGACAAATGCCGTCGTATCGTTGCCACTGACATACCATTCTGCGCCATCCCATTCGACAAGGCCGATAAATGTTTCATCCGTGAAGAGAATAATGTCTCCGCCGGCAAAGAGTCTTCCCGCGAAATATGCAAGGGAGTATACTTCTCCGTTAAAGCCTCCGTCAAGGTCGTGCCACACGTCATCGGCAAGATAGGCCACACTGCGCAATTCACGATCAGTGTCATAGAAGTTACCGCCGACAAATACCGTATCATCAACGACGAGCATACAATTGACAAGGTAGTTCAGTCCGCCATCGACTTCATTCCAGTTGCTTCCATCCCAGCGCACAATATTATCGGTAACAAGCGATCCGGCCTTGGAAAAATCACCGCCCACATAAACAGATGTATCGATGACTGCCAGCGCATTGACGTTTCCGTTAATGCCGCCGCCGACCTGTTTCCATGATGTGCCATTCCATTCCGCGATGCGTGACATCGGCGCTGAACTATTAGATCCAGCGCGGGTAAATCTTCCTCCAGCGTAAAGTTTTCCGTTGTGAACTGCGAGCGAAAGGACCGTTCCGTTAAAGCCAAGCCCGAGTGTAGACCATACTTTCGATACCCGATCGTACTGAATAATGTTATAGCAGTGAACGCCATTAAAAAATTCGAACGCACCACCGAGATACAGCTTATCTCCATCGGTTGCAAACGCCCGGACCTCTCCGTTATCGAAGAGATTATCATAGCCATAGGAAGTGAAGATGCTATCCCATTGCGGATCGACAAGGGGCACTTGCGTTTTTTTCAGCGGGATCGTCGCACCTCCATTTTTCATGCGTGGGGACTGACCATCGACAATTTCTCGATTCATCGGCTTGCCGAGCGGCTGTTTTGCAGCCGAACCAGCAGCTAGCAGTAAAACCGTCAGGAGCAGTACGGTGGATTTCATAGACAATTCAAAAAAGCGGGATTTAGAGTACAAATATAGGGGAATAAAGCTGGCAGGCAAATTGCTTCTGTGAAACCTTTGAGCGAAATTGGTGTCTAACATATACAGAGTAAACCCTTTGAGAGCATCGCGTTATTTATAAGTAAATGTGTCAGATAGCAACATGAAGCGGAGTAACCTACTCATCCTCACACTCCTCCTCCAGCTCGGAGTCACAGGCCACACGCTTGCGCAACAGACTATGTTTGGCAAGAACAAGGTCCAGTACCGCGAATTCCAGTGGAAATATATCCAGTCACCGCATTTTGACATTTATTTCTACCAGGGCGGTAAGGAAATGGCAGAATTCGCTGCCGAAGTCTGCGAACCCGCACTCGAGAGTATTCAGAACACGGTCCGGTACGATATCACTGACCGTATCTCGCTCCTCATCTACAATTCCCATAATGATTTTCAGCAAACGAATGCCGTCGGCGAATTTCTGCCCGAAGGTGTTGGCGGCGTAACGGAGCTTTTTAAGAATCGCGTCGTCGTCCCGTACGAAGGCGACTACGAGAAATTCCGTCACGTCTTGCATCACGAACTCGTGCATGCCGTTCTCAACGACATGTATTCGGGAGGATCGTACCAAGCACTCCTGACAGGCGGCGGCATGCAGATCCCTACCTGGATGAACGAAGGCCTTGCCGAGTATGAATCGCTCCGTGGCCTCGATGCAGAAACCGACATGTTCATGCGCGATGCAACGCTTGCCAATGCCGTGCCTGCACTTGACCGCCTCGGTGGGTACGTACAGTATCGCGTCGGCCAGACAATGTACTGGTACATTGAGCAGAATTACGGCCGCGACAAAGTGCCTGAACTCCTGCACCGCATCCGCTCGACACGTTCGGCTGAACTTGGCTTCCGCTCTGCGTTCGGGCTCGGTATTGGCGAGTTCGGCGAGAAGTTTATCGAATATCTCAAGAAGTTATACTTCCCCGATATCGCGAAGTTCGACGACCCCGCAAGTTTTGCAGAAGTCTTTGCCGACCACAAAGTGATCGGCAACTTCTTCAACTCTTCACCCGAAATTTCCCCTGACGGTGACTACGTTGCATATCTGAGCGATCGTGACGATTACTTTGAAATTTATGTGCAGAACGTCACCAATCCGCGTGACATCAAACGGATCCTCAAAAAAGGCGGCTCGACGGCAAATTTCGAAGAGATGCATCTGCTTACACCAGGCATTACCTGGTCACCGGACGGAAAGAAGATCGCGATCGCATCGAAAGCAGGCCGCTACGATGCCGTCACGGTCATCGACATTGCTTCGAGCGATCAGGAGCAACTTCCGGCGCTCAGCCTCGACGGCATCCATCAGTTGAAGTGGTCACCCGACGGAGCGAACCTCGCACTCATTGCCTATAGAGACGGTGCAAGCGATGTCTATCTCTATAATTTTGCGTCTAAGACGCTCCAGAGTCTTACGCGCGATGTCTATAGCGATCAGGATGTGGCCTGGACGGCAGATGGTAAGTATATCTACTTTGCCAGCGATCGCGAAGACAACCTGACGCCGGGCACGCCGGTCGACGGTGTTGCCCAAGCAGCATATACACGCCGCAGCAACGATCTCTACCGCTTTGAAGTCGGCAAAAATATGATCGAGCGCATTACCGCTACACCAACTGCAAATGAGATCAATCCAACGATCACACGCAGCGGCACTCTGCTTTTTATCAGCGATGCCAATGGCATTAATAATGTATATGCAGCGAAGCTTGAAGGCGGCGATGCACGTCCGTTGACAAACTCGGTTTCGAAGATCGACCAGATCTCCGTCTCGCCCGATGGCGGCAAGCTTGCGTTCTCGGCAGTCCGTAAGGGCGGCTATAACTTGTACATCATGCGCAGCCCGCTCGATCGTAATGTCGAAGCAATTCCGAGAACAACTTTCCGGCAAACGACGACCGATCGCTTTACAATGCGCGATTCGCTTATCGAGCGTTACAAGATGGATAGCACCGGCCTCGTCAAGAACGAAGCCGATACGGCATCTGGCTACGGCGATGTTGGCGTCGATCTGGACAACTACGTCTACTCCGATGAGCCTGAGCTTGACCGGTCAACGACGAATTATCGCCAGCCGCGCGCTGCGGAGACGATCACCAACTTCAAGGATTCGACCGGCAATTACATCGAGCGCGAGTACAAGGTCGTCTTCTCGTCCGATGTTATTCTTGGTACTGCAGGATATACGGGATATTATGGCCTGCAGGGATCGACGCAGATGCTCTTCAGCGACGAGCTTGGTAATCATCAGCTCTACTTTGCAACGAACCTGCTGCTCGATCTGAAGAACTCCGATTACCTGCTGGCGTACTTCAATCTTTCGAACCGCATAAACTTCGGCGTGCAGGGATTCCACAGTGCGCGATTCCTCTATACGACTCCGGATCCAGGCTACGAAGATAACTTCCAGTATTTCCTGTCACGATTCCGTACGTATGGACTGACCGGTATTGCCTCGTATCCGTTCGACCGTTTCAATCGCGTCGACCTGAACTTCTCGACACTTGTCCTGGAAAAAGATGTGATCAATGAAGAGGTCGATATCGAGACAAAACGTAAGTATGCGTTTGTACCGACTGCATCGTTTATCCACGACAATGTGCTCTGGAGTTACTTCTATCCGAAGTCGGGCACACGCTATAATTTCAGTTTATCGGCAACGCCGAAACTTGGCGATAACATTATCGGATTCGTCACGCCGCAGTTTGATTGGAGAATGTATAAAAAGGTCACCGGCGACCTGACGCTTGCTACGCGTATGTCCGGTGCAGCGAGCTTTGGTCCAAATCCGCAGAAGTTCTTTCTTGGCGGTGTCGATGGCTGGATCAACCGCCAGTTCAGCGAGCAAACATATCCGCTGACCGAACCGGAAGACTTTGCATTCTTTAATGCAGCCTCGCCGTTGCGGGGTTTTGCGTATAATTCCGAGATCGGCACGAAGTATCTGCTTGGGAATGTAGCTGTCCGTTTCCCCTTTCCATTTTACGTCGCAGGGGCTCCACTCGCACTGATGGGAGAACTCTTTACCGATGCAGGCGCTGCATGGAACGACCAACTCTACCTCTTCCAAAAGAAGGCCGAAGGTGGATGGCGTACTCGCGATCTTATGCTCTCGACGGGAATCGGATTGCGCACCTACCTTTTCGGCTTCTACGTGAAAATGGATGTTGCCTGGACGACGACCCTCGATAGCTGGTCGACGCCGCAATACATCTTCTCACTAGGAGAAGACTTCTAAACACACATATCTTTACGTATCACCTAAGTACGGGACGCGAACAACGCGTCCCGTACTGTTATACTACAATAGCCTGTTGTGAAAGTACGATGCTAAAGTTAAATATTAAACTATATCGATATCGTACTTGTCGAGAAGCCCCATGACCGCAGGCAAACTAAATTTTGCTTTTTTGACTCGATTGATCTCCGGGTCGATCGAATATCCATACGCCGAGCGGAGGTCGGCTTTTTCTATGTTCGTATTCTTAAATACTGCGCCTGTCAGGTCACAGTTGTCAAAAATAGTACTCGTGAGATCTGCTTCGGTAAAATCGGCTTCGACAAGCTGCGAATTCCTGAAGAGCGTTTTTTTGAGCTTCACCCGAAAGAAGGATGAATGATTGAGGATAGAGCCCTCGACACTAAACGACAATCCAAATTCATTACAGGTCTCGAATCGGAGTCCGAGCATTTTGCAATCCTGGAATGTCACATCTCTCAACGCAGTCTTTGTGATCTCCGCCAAGCTTAGATCGCAGCCGATAAATTCACACTCCAGAAACTTAGCGTTTGAAAGATCCGATCGAGAGAAATTACACTTGACGAAAACGCAATGCTCATATTCCCCTATAAGGAACGGACTTTCGGCAAAGTCCATGTTCTCTATCGTTGTGTCGGCAGTATAGATCAGACTCATGTTAGGAAGTCCGGAGGATCTCATCGGCGATCTTCTGCCAATCGACAAGCGGTGTCATGACGCCATCGTGCATATGCGTAGCAACACCCGGGATCGGCGAGAGGCAGATGGCTTTGTTGCGGAAGGTGAGCCCTCCATAGAGCTTGCGGCTGAGATATCCGTCATCTGCGCCTTTGACCGAACGCATGAGGATCGACTTATAGCGCCGAGCCGTCTTCCCTTCCATGAGGAATGTAAAGGTCGTGTTCGAGATCTGCCGCCAGTGACAGAACTTCGAGAGGAAGATCAACCCATAGCGCATGTAGCGCGAACGATAACGATCCGGGTAATCCGGCGGATGGATAACGAGCGGATGCGTGTAGAGCTTTGAATAGTTAAGGCGGATCGCCTGATTCCACGGTTTCTTGCCGAGGTACTCCTGCTTATTTTGGATGAGGTCGTCGATCCATAGGAATGCCTGCGGGGTATGCAGGTAATCGTCTTCGCAGATATAGGCCCAATCGTTATCCGGCACCTCGAGGGCTAACTCGAATGCGCGACGGATCGAGTTGTCGTTACCAAGCTCTTCGTTGAGCAACGTAACCGGATAGGATTTGAAGAACTCCTGTATCTCGGGTGAGAGCCTGTCGCCAAGGATCGTGATCTTATGCGGGTATGGAGCGAGCGACGCGTAGAGGCTCTTGAAACAAACCTTAATGAGCGTTCGCTTATCCAGACCAAAAGGCCGTGGGGTATTGTGCACGGAATGCACAACATCGCAGGTGCGAAATATGACGTGATACGTTGGTGACATTACGAAAGCATCGGTCGTATTTTTTCGAGCACCGTATCAACACGAATGCTCTCAATAGGCTCCCGCACCTCGGGAAAAAGAACGACGGCCTTCGGAGTATACGGCAACCATTCGTCGCGATGCGGATAAAAGGCGACCATCTTCTTCTCCATTGCAGCTGCAAGGTGGACGACTGCTGTATCGGGTGAGATCACCACTTCCGCTCTGGCAAGTAGAGCTGCAAGTTCGTGGATCGAGCTGGTCTTGAATACCTGAACATTCGGGGCGAGACGATCTGCAAGTTGAAAATGGGCAAAGTACTCTTCCGAGGCAGTAGTAAGCAAAAGAAGATCAGGGTATTCCTGGGCTAAATACTGAGCAAGCTCGATCAAATTATCAATTCCCCATTCGCGGAAGCTGCTCTTGGCTTCGAGATGAACAACGGCGTAGCGCTTGTAGCCAGATGGTGCGAGCACCTCATCAACACGAGCTCTCGTCGCACGTAAAGCCTCGGGAGTTACGATAAACTCAGGTTTGCGCTCAGCCTCGGTAAACTTGATATCAAAAGTGCTCTCCACGAGATTCTGGTACTGCTCAACCATTGGAACATATTCCCCAGGCGCCGGACGCTTAAAACACAGCGAGTAGATCTTTGCATATCGCCAGTGACGCGAGCTATGCGCAGTTGCAGTGATTCCCTTCGTGATAAATCTGCTGACGAAGGCGAACCTCACCGGCTTATAGAATCCAGCAGTAGCAAGCACGACGTCCCATCCATCATGACGAGCGCGCCTCATTTCTCCATACATCCGGAAGAGTCCGGGCGAAAAGAAGTCATAGGTATGATCGATACCAGATTCGGCAGCGAGGACAACGGCATTTTGTTTACTTATGGCAAGACCGATACGAAGCCCCGGATTCCGTCGCTTCAGCGTTTTCCACAGTGGCGAGGTCAGGACAAGGTCGCCGATCGGAAAATGGGAAATAATGAGCACATTCTTTACTGTATCGAGCGACGGCTTCTTTGCATTCCGATACTTTTTGTAGAAAATACTGAGGATGACAATGGCAAGACGCCGCACGAGATGGATAGCCTTATCCCTCGTCTTAGGCGGATTGCCTCGATCGTAGCGGTCATTGCCTGCCCGACGTTTGCTCCATTGTGCTGATCGTTCGTCCTTAATATCTTCCTCCGATAGAGTTACGGTCAAATATACTAACAGTACTTTCGGTGTTTTTGACCTACAGGCGTTTCAACTATCTGCTAGTTGTGCTTGTTAGGTGTCGCTTATGTCGGGAAAAAAGTGTGTAGGCATCATTCTGGCCGGAGGAACGGGGTCGCGCCTCTATCCGTGCACGAAGGTTACCAATAAGCATCTGCTGCCGATCGGCGAGATGCCAATGATCTTCTACCCGCTTAAAAAGCTGGTGGGCGCCGGTATAACCGACATCATGATCGTCACCGGCACCGAGCATATGGGTGACTTTATTTCACTTCTTGGTTCGGGTACGGAATTCGGCTGTCACCTCACGTACCGCGTGCAGGACGAAGCCGGCGGTATTGCCGAGGCGCTTTCGCTTGCCGAGCGGTTCTCACGTAACGATCCGATGTGCGTCATCCTCGGCGACAATATTTTCGAAGAAAGCATCGCCCCGCTGATCGCAGAATTTTCCGCCGAACCCCAAACTGCCCGTATTCTTCTGAAGGAAGTTACCGATCCGAAGCGTTTCGGCGTTGCGAAGATCGAAAAGGATCAAGTCGTCGAGATCATCGAGAAACCGGCCGATCCGCCAAGCTCGTATGCAGTGACCGGCATTTACTGTTACCCGCCCGATGTGTTTGAGATCATTCGTGACCTTAAACCTTCGCAGCGCGGCGAACTCGAGATCACGGACGTGAATAATGCCTACCTGAAAGCAAACCGGCTGAAGTATTCGATGATGACTGGATACTGGAGCGATGCCGGAACATTCCACTCGCTTGCAAAGGCAAACGAGTTAGTAGTTGCCAACGAACCTCTCTATTAACTGTGAACCTACTTGTCACCGGAGGCTGCGGATTCATCGGGACGAACTTCGTGCGTCTTGCCGTCCTGCGCGGTCATACCGTCATTAACATCGACGCGCTGACCTACGCAGGCCGCAGAGAGAACCTTGACGATCTTGCGCCGACCAATGCGTACGGCTTCATCCACGGCGACATCTGCGATGGAGACCTCGTCGAGCGTGTCATGCGCCAGGGCTCGAACGGTGTGCCCTTCGATGCTGTGATCAACTTTGCAGCAGAAAGTCATGTCGATCGCTCCATCTATGCTGCGCGGACGTTCTCAATGACGAATGTGATCGGCACGGCAACACTTGTCGAAGCTGCGCGGAATGCAGAGATCCCGATGTTCGTGCAGATATCGACGGACGAGGTCTACGGTAGTATCGAAGGCAAAGGCTCATTCAAAGTTGACTCGCCGCTCGAGCCGTCGAGCCCGTACTCATCCTCGAAGGCTGGTGCCGACCTCGTCGTGCATTCATTTTACAGCACTTGGGGATACGATGTACGCATCACGCGGTGTACCAATAATTACGGGCCGTATCAATTTCCTGAAAAGTTTATTCCGACGATCATCACGAAAGCATTGAAGGGTGAGCGCATCCCATTGTATGGCGATGGCAAGCACATTCGCAACTGGCTGTTTGTCGAAGATCACTGCGAAGGTGTCTTCCGGACGCTTGAAAAAGGCGAAGCCGGCGACGTCTACCTCTTCGGCGGTGATACGGAAATGGAAAACGGCAAGTTGCTGCGTGAAGTATTGAAAGCACTTGCACTGGAAAACGGACAGGATCCGGAGACATATATTTCGCTTATCGAGCATGTAAAAGACCGTCCCGGCCATGACAGGCGCTACAGCCTTGACTGGAAGGCGTCGAAGAAAGAACTGGGCTGGACACCGTCGACGTCGTTCGAGGTCGGCCTGCGCGCAACGGTCCGTTGGTATTTGGAAAATCGTACCTGGTGGGAGCGCGCATGAACATTGTCATCATAGGCAAAGGCCAGGTCGGCTCGATCCTTACAGAAGCACTCACCGATCATAACGTCACCGTCTGGCAGCAGAACCTCATCGACCTGACAGCAGACGAACTTGCGAAGCTCAATCCTGATGTCGTTATTAACGCTGCCGGAAAGACAGACCTCCTCTGGTGCGAGACGCATGCACTCCAGGCATTCCATTCGAATGTTGAAGCGCCGGTTGCTGTGTATCGGGCTGTTCGCTCACTTAACGACAAAACCTTCTTTATTCACTTCTCTTCCGGATGTATCTGGGATGGCCCGTACCGTACGGATGGCAAACCCTTCGGCCCGTATGATCCTCCGACGCCTGCAGCATTCTACAGCTGGACGAAAGCTGCATGCGATTCCATGCTCTTAGCAGAAGATCCCAATCGCGTTGCGATCCTACGTCCGCGGCAGGTCTTTTCACCAATCACATCGCCGCGCAATACACTTATGAAGCTCGTGCGATATGAGAAGCTCATCGATACGCCGAATTCGATGACAAGTGCGGAGACGATCGTGAAGATGGTCCGGTACCTCTTAACAGCTACCGGCGATCGCGCAGGAGTCTGGAATGTTTATGATAAAGGTGTAACGACTCCCTTCCGTGTCGGACAACTACTAGCCGAAGCAAAACTTCGCGGAGAGCCAACGGCATTTACAAAAGCAGAACTCGATGCTTTTCACAAGCCGAAGCGTGTCGATACGGTCCTCTATGACGAGCGCTTTGAGAAAACGATAAAACCGGAGCCCGTCGAAGACATGCTTCGTGCTGCCATTGCCGGCCTGGCAGCGTAGCAGCGGCTAGTTCTTCTTAATCAGCCTACGCCTTTTCGGTTTTGCTTTGCCCTGGAATTCAACAAGCAACTGCTTCACATCCTCCGTCGTCGATGCATCGCGCAGGGCTTTACGGACAAGTGATTGGCACTTCTTATAATCCATCGTGCGGATAAGGGAGGCGATGTGCATCACGCGCGTCGGCGAAACCGAGATCTCATCGAGTCCGAGGCCGATAATAAATGGCAGCGCAATATCTTTGCCGCCCATTTCGCCGCAGAGCGAGACGGGTTTGCGCTTTCTGTGAGCAGCAGTGATAACGTTATCGATGAGCTGCAGTACCGCTGGATGAAGCTCGTCAAAAAGATGAGAGATAAACTCGTTGCCGCGATCGACGGCCAGGGTGTACTGGGTCAGATCGTTCGAGCCGATCGAAAGGAAGTCACAGCGGCTTGCAAAATGCTCCGCACGGATCGCTGCAGCCGGTACCTCTATCATTACACCGACAGGCATCTTACCGTTGAACGCTTCTCCCTTCGCCCGAAGGTCTTCTTTCGCTCGCTCGACGACGTCGAGTGCATAATCGAGTTCATGCGTAGAGGTGATCATCGGCAACATCATCCGCACATTGCCCACGGCCGATGCACGGAGGATCGCGCGTACCTGCTCGGCGAACATGATCGGCTCATCGAGTGAGATACGAATGCCGCGCCAGCCGAGAAACGGGTTCTTCTCGCGCATGCCGCCGCCGGAAAATTTGTCGCCGCCGATATCGAACGTGCGGATCGTCACAACAGACGGATTAAACTTTGCTGCAAGGTCGCAATAGATCTTCGATTGCTCCACTTCGCTCGGGATCTCGTCGTGCGCAGTGAGAAAGTGCTCGGTACGCAGGAGACCAAGCCCACGAAGCGGCTTGCCATCGGTCGAAGCAATGCCAACAGCTTCTTCGATGGCTTCTTCGCTGATAAGCTCCATGTTCATGCTGATGGCGATCTCGCGGCCGTCTTTGGTAAAGACAGGCGGCGTCGCCTCACCCATGAGCTTGCGCTCCTTCTCCTTGATAACCTCATCATGAGCAAGCTCTTTATAACGAACAAGTGTCGCATGATCGGGTTTGACGATGAGTTCGCCGCGCGTTCCGTCAAGGATGAGTATGTCGCCGGTTTCGATGTGGCCGGCAGCAGCGCGGAGCCCGACGATCGCCGGCAATCCAAGCGAGCGCGCAAGAATTGCGACGTGGCTTGTTGCGCCGCCGGTATCGGTCGCAAAGCCGAGGAGGTCCTGACGGGAAAAGAGAATGGCGTCAGCAGGTGTAAGCAGTTCGGCAACGACGATCGCCGAGCCGTCGATTTTGGAGACGATCTTATCTTTCTTCATCAGGTGCCGCAGGAGGCGCTGCTTGATGTCTTCGACATCGTCTGCGCGCTCGCGGAAGAGCGGATTCTCGCTCGTTGCAAGAAAATGCTGATGATGGCTAAACTCGGTGTCAACGACGTACGCAGCGTTGCGGCGTTCTTCGCGAATGCGGCGTTTGACGTTTCCGATGACGAACGGGTCGTCGAGCATCATGCGCTGTGCTTCAAAGATGGCTTTTCCCTGATCGGGAGCTTTCTGCTCGGCGATCATGGTGATCTTATCCATTTCCGAGCGGGCGCGTTCGAGGGCGACATCGACGCGGGCTATATCTTCTTCGATCTCTTCGGAGGAAAGCTCAAGTTCGTCGGCAGCAATAAGCGTACGGTTATAGTGAAAGGCAGGGCCGATCGCTATTCCCGGATGCGCTGATATGCCACGGTAGGTTTCCATCTATTTCTCGTCAAATCCACGTGCAAAATACTCACAAATTGCATCGGCCATCTCTGCTTCGTCCTCGCCTGCAAACTGCAGCTCGAGTTCGGTACCCTGGCCTGCGGCAAGCGTCATGACACCGATAA
>JANWLI010000142.1 GCA_025450975.1 Candidatus Kapaibacterium sp.
AATCAAGGATGGAATTAAGAGACTAAGAAGAAACTCTTAGCGTTACTTTGTTTCTTCGTTTCTTCGTTGTAAAAACCCCACCCAGGTGCCCCTCACGCAAAAACTGAAGATACGAATCAACTAAGCCCCCCCGGCGTAAGTTACTGCTCACGCTCTAACTCTAGATAACGTAAGAACCTGCTCTACCGTATCGCTCTCCTTCTCCTTGCAACCGTATCCGTGCTCCGCGCACAGGATACGACGCTGCGTCACGATACGCTTATGGCCGAATTCGCACGCCCGCTCCCTCTGCGTGAAGGACCCCGCACGATCTTCACGACCGAATCCCGCCGTTACTACGGCACCCCCGCAAGCATGGCATCGCTCGCTGACGAAGCCTCGATCGGCTTTCCGCTCCTGCTCGGCGATCAGGCATATGGCCGCGAGGCACTGCTCCTGACTAATCGCACAAGCGAGCCTTTCGCTTCCATGTCGTTCGCCGGCATCCTGCCTCTCAACGATCCGCTGACAGGCAACGCCCCGCTCAACCTCTACCCGATGGAGATCGCATCGACTGTCTCCCTCTCGCATCGAGGAGGAGCAACCGGCGCCGCTGATCTTGCAGCAAGCGACGACATCGTCTACGAGCCCGAATACTTCTCGGCACCGCTTCCCTACTCGCGGCTTCACTACACACAGGAAACAGGCGAAGCATTCTCAAATTTCGAAGGACTCTTCAGCATCAACGCATCCGATCCGCTGAACTTCACGATCGCCGTCTACCGCCGCGCTGCCGGACGCGCGCAGAACCCACAAGACTTCGCCTTCAACCCGCGCGTCGATAACTGGTGGCTCCGGACACAAGCCTCGTACCTCACCGAATCCGTGAACGTGCTCTTGTGGACATTCTACTCATCCGCGTTCAGCAGCCTCAATGGCGGTCTCATCGCAGAGGATTCCCTCGCCGATATCTTCAACGAGCAACTAGCCACCGTTCGCGATAACGCGACCTTCGAACACCGCACACGCTTCGATGTGCTGGCGCGCGCCGAGTTCTCGCTCCTTTCCGAAACGGAACGGACAACACTTGCCGGCTATGCAACGCTGGCGGGTAGGCGCATTCACTCTGCAAGTCCGATATTCCCGCTCTACCACCTTCCGCTCGTCACTGGCGAGCGATTCGGTGCGACCTTCATTCAGCCTGCAGCCCTTGATATCGGCGCATTCCAAACGCGCGCGACGATCCGCGCCGACGTGCAGCATACGACAAAGCAAACGGACTGCAATTGCTCGAACATCATCGAAACGCGCTTCTCCGGCTACGGAGCAGACTCGATCTTTATCGGCGGCTCGTTCGGATTCGGCGCAAGCGGCTTTGTGCGCGGGACAGTTTCCAAGCTCAGCATCGGTGGGATGTCCGAAGCGGAGCTTTTCCTTCCACAGTTCGGTGCGCTCGGTTCGATCGAACTGACGAAGGCGCTGCGACTTTCGGCATTCATCAACTATGGCCGCGACCGCGCATCGCTCTCACCGACACCAACTGCTACGTACGAACTTCGCACACTCGGCGCTTTCGTCGCATCCGATATTGATGTCGGCACAAGCGATAAGCTGCTCGTTGCCGTCGGCTACCTCGATCGCGCAGAGCCGGAAGGCATCCTACTGCCGCCGACGGACTCGACGGAAGTCGCCCGCCCATATTTTTCATCGGCAGAAATTTCGTCACGGTCGTTTCGCACGAACCTCGACTATCTCATCGGCAACTTTCGCGTCTCGGCAAACGTGAACTACACGCCGTCGATCACGCCGGTCTCGCGTTACGCAACCGATTCATTGAAGAGCGACCTCGACACAAAACTGACCGGCTCGCTCGGCGTTTTCTTTGAGCGGGAAGTTGCCGAAGGCACTCTGCGCCTTTCGCTCGGCGCGCGTGCACGGTACGTCAACAAACTCTCGCCTGCGCTTACCTACGATCCGGCAAGCGACTACTATATCTACCAGGGACTCGAATCGATCCAGGGCAGCCCGATGATCGATACACGCCTTACGACGCCGAAATATCTGTTCGATCTACTGCTCGCTTCCGAAGTCGACCGCCGCGCACAAGTCAACGTCTCGCTCCTAAACATTCTCAGTGAGCCATTCTACAACGTAGGCATCTACCCCCGCGCCGGCTTCCAATTCCGCATCGACGTGACCTGGGCATTTCTGGATTAGGATCACATTGCAAGCAATTGCAAAACTGGCTCTCCCAGCCAACCTACCAGGACCGGTCCGATCAACGCAGCAATACGACTCAGGTGCTCCTTCCATGATCCATCCAGTCCGTTCTTTTTCAGCCAGTCACGCAGTTCTTGCTCCGTCGACGCACCTTCACCAGCCGCGATCATATACGCCTCTGATCGAAGAATTATAAGTACAGGGAGAAATGCTGCTGTTAAGAGCAGCGTAAAGAACGTCCCGGAAAACATTGTTATGCCAGCACATACTATATTGAAATGTCCTTCACTCAACCCGAGAGCTGTGGCGTTACCGGGCAGCCTGCCTAATAGATTAACTTCCAGAACAGAAACCGTCAGTGTAAATGCTGATAGATATAGTAAGTAGGATGTTAGCTGCATGCGTCGCGTCAGAGTCATAAGCTTGTTTTCTCGACTATCAAATGGCAAACCTAGAGTACACAGCGCAAGGACGAGCATGTTTGTTTGCCAAAAGGCGAGCCAGTCCATACCGGCTGTAACAGGAGGCTTTGGTATAGCTTGTTCGATGGAGAAGAACGACCTCAGAGGCCATTCAATTACGGTTTGCTCGCCGTAGAAAGCGACTCCGGCATAGCCCGTTAAAAACGCAAGTAATAGTAGTGGGACAGCGACGCTCTTTCGTTTTACTTCTTGCAATACAATATGAATGGAAACGATGATAGTGATAATGAATAGCAAGACAACTACGAGCGAACTTGATATCCATGCAAACGGACGCAGCAGGTAACTATCCGTTTCGATTGGTGTGGCAGTAGCATGCAATGCTTGGTTAATACTTGACTCATACGAACCGCCTGGCTCCGACATTGGCATCAGTGCGAACACCACAAACAGAGTTACAACGAGAGCCGCACCTAGCGCTGGTAAACATCCCCGCCATTTAGCATGAAAGATCTTTGCTCTGAACAATTTCGAAGATTCTGTGGATGGATTCATCTGTCTTCCTCCTCCGACGTAAGCTAAAAATACGTTACATTTCCGTAAATTCCAAACGCGCATGATCTAGCGGAATCATTCTCCTGCGATTCCCCTTTTTCGCGGCTACACATATGAGCATCTTTTCCATTTTCAAGGGCAATAAGCTGAAGGTTTCGTGGCGCTTCGAAGCGACGGGTGCGAACTCGATCGTCTGGAAGCTTCTCATCTCGCCGTCGGGTATTCTCGTTGGCGAAGAGCGCGATGTCGAGACAAAGACGGCCACGCTCTTTGCCGTCGAAGTCGCCACCGGTAAAACGCTCTGGCGAGGCATCAAGCTTGACGAGCAGTGGTGGTTTAACTCCGAGCTCGCAACCCCCGAGCGCATCTACATCCACCGTTTCGGCAAACCCGATATGCCCGAGCCGAAAGGCATCATCGTGCTCGATATCCGGACCGGCGCGACCTGCTGGGAGCAACCCGACGTTGCAATGCTCTTCGAAGTTGGCGAGAAGATGTACGTGCAACGGGAAGGCTTCGGCCGCAAAGAGTTTTTCTCTGTCGATTCGAAGACGGGCGAGATCCTCGAAGCCTTTGGCTCGGACCGCACCGAGATCCTGCAACTGCGCCAACTCGCGAACCCCAACGACTCCGACTCGCACTACTCGCTTGCCATCACGCCCGAGGACGAGCTCTTCGGACCCATCGGCACTATCCTCAAGGACTCACTGAACGTCACCGATCTGCGCGGCTCGATCGACTACCTCGAATTCGGCGACATGATCGCCTTCAGCTACCACGAACGCATCACCGACGATGCCCGGGCTGCACTTGGTGGGCTCCTGCGCAACGAACTCCGTATATTAGACCGCAATGCAGGAGACATCATATACAGTGACACCGTCGCGACCGAAACACCGTACCCCGTACCCGAGAGTTTTTTCATCACATCCGATACGCTTATTTATGTTAAGGAAAAGCGTGAGATCATTGGCATTCGTCTTACTTAGCCTCGTACTACTTGCAGGTTGCAAAGGCACCGAGGACGAGCAGATCAACGCTGCACGCCGCTTCAGCAATCATATAGCGACGAATCACAAGCCCGGCCGCGACTCCATGGTCGCAACATTTTTATTCCGCGACTACTTCCAGAACCAGTATGTCGAAGCAGACTTCCTGAACTGGTTTCGCTCGTTCTACGATTGGCAGAAAAAGCAATTCCGTGGCAGCGCACGCGTCGACACCGATCGCAAGTTTGCAAAAGAACTGGCCGGCGCAATGATCGATACGGCCGCGATCCAGGAAACCGGCGTCGTGCGGGTGAACAATCCGGATAAGAGCCAGCAGGCTGCATACTTCTGGATGGTCAGGCAAGACAATCGTTGGAAAGTAGCGATCGTGACAAAAGGTGAACAGTTAGTGCACTTTGTGCCACAACAATAAATTCTTACTACGAAGACGCTAAGAAACAAAGTACAGCAAAGCTTAGCGATCTTCGTTTCTTTGTTACTTTGTGGTAAAAACCCAACCCATGCTAGATATAGGATCCAAAGCCCCCGACTTCAAAGCTGAAACTGATAAAGGCGAAACGATCTCGCTGAAAGATTTTCGCGGCAAGCAAGTCGTCCTCTACTTCTACCCGAAAGACGACACGACCGGCTGCACGAAAGAAGCCTGCGACTTCCGCGATAACTTTGCTCGCCTCAAAAAAACAGGCGCAGTTGTCCTCGGCGTCAGCCCGGACACGGTGAGTAAGCATGTCAAGTTCAAAGAGAAATACGACCTGCCGTTCACACTCGTCTCCGATCCGGACAAGACCGTCTGCGGCCTCTACGACGTATGGAAAGAGAAATCAATGTACGGCCGCAAGTATATGGGCGTCGAGCGCTCGACCTTCCTCATCGACGAGCACGGCAAGATCAAAGCCCTATGGCGCAAAGTGAAGGTGCCTGGCCACGTGGAGGAAGTGCTGGGAGCGTTGAAGTAGGAATGGCGGAGCTTGGAGGACATACAGCCGTCATTCTGAGCCGAAGGTCGCATTGCGACCGTAGGCGAAGAATCCCCTGACCTCTTGTAGACTGTTACTATCTACACAAAAAGTAATGTTCTTCGTCTACATCCTCGCAAGCAAATACAAACGCCTCTATATCGGCGTAACGAACGACATTGACCGAAGGCTCTACGAACATAAGCACAAGCTGGTAGAAGGCTTTACATCCAAGTACAACATAGATCGGCTCGTATATTACGAAACGTTCGATTCGGCCTCAATGGCGATCGAGCGGGAAACCAGACTTAAGGGTTTGTTAAGGGAAAAGAAAATTGCATTGATCGAAGGAATGAACCCGGAATGGAAAGATTTAAGTGAAGCATGGACTGGGACTTCCCATATGGGGGATGTGCAAATAGATGCAAGCTACAAGACATCAGGGGATTCTTCGCTACGCTCAGAATGACAGGCAATACGACCCCCTATTCCTAATTCCACATTCCTAATTGTCAATTGCTACGCAAGCTGCTACCAGATTTCATCCCCCGCGAGCCGATACCGAAACGGCTCGAGACGGAGCGTCTTATCCTCCGAAAGATCGCGTATGACGATGCTGAACAATTTTTCATACTTGAAAAAAACAGCTACCCCGAACATCTCGAACCCTACAGCCCGCTCCGGCTGGAACCCGCGTCAGACAACGAAGGCATCGCTATCATGCGTCAGGCGATCCTCGAATCCGAGTACCGGTGGGACGACGGCTTCGACTACCGGTTTCTCGTCACAACGAAACCGGACCGAAACATCATCGGCCAGATCGGAGTAACGAACGTCATACGCGGAGTTTCGCAGTCGGCATACGTCGGCTACTGGATCAGCCGCGAGCAGGTCAATCAGGGATTTGCGACCGAAGCCCTCGAGCGTATATTGCGCTTTGGCTTCGAGGATTTGCGGCTTCACCGGATGACATTATGGATCATGCCGGAGAACCTCGCAAGCCTCAGGGTCGCCGAAAAACTGGGTCTGCGCTTCGAAGGAGTGGCCGAACGGGCCCTTTTTCTCGGCGGTAAGTGGCAAGACACTCGAATCTATGCAATTACGAGCGAGGAATGGGCGGAACGGAATACGTAATTTGACGTTTTGAACTCTCTCCTTCGTGCAATTAGTATTTGAAAACTGAGTACCCATCATTCTCGCCGAAGGCCGCCCCGTAGTGACCTAAGGATGAATCCCGGACCCGTAGGACCAATACGTCCCTACTGTCCCACCGGGAGAAGAGAATGACTCACTCAACATAAGTTTTACTTTCACCATATTATGAAACAAACCATGAAAATTCGTAACGTTTTTATCCTCATGGCCGCTTTAGTATCCGGACTCTATTTCTCCGGTTGTACTGAAGAAGACGGCGTCCCGTCCGGCGTAGCACCGACGGGTGTTCAGGTAACCAGCTTAGGCGGTAATGTTTTCGGCGTTCGTTGGACCCGCGCTTCCGGCGATGTTGGCACCAACACGATCGTCGCTACACCTTCGGCAGGTGGTATAGCTTCGGAGATCACGTCGACCACCAGCACTGGTACGATCAACGTACCGGCAGCCGGCAAGTACACGATCACTGTGAAGGCTAACGACGGTAGCAGCTCGACAGGTGTTGAGTGGGCAACTGCAAATCGTTCGGGAGTGATCACGCTGCATGAAACAGCTAATAACAATCCTAACCACCCAAGCGGACTTATACTTGGGACTCCAGGAGAAGCATCAAGCACTGCAAAGGCAGCATCAACTGAAGGTGCTGAGCAGCTTAAGATCGATCTTGTGCTCGCAACCGACAATACACTTCCTGGCTTGCCGTTTCTTACACTTCAGGGTGCAGACGTACTCGGATCAGGCATTACCAATGGACGTGCGACCAAAGTCGGCAATAGTGCCTTCCAGGTCGTCGCAGGCCTCGATGGTGATTACTACGGTACCGGTATTGATGGAGAATTCTCCTCTAACTTTAATGGCCAACCGTTACCGGGTACAGTCAGCGACCCGTACATCATCCTTGTGAAAACAGCTGATCTGGCTGCGCACTATGCACGTGTTCAGATCGTACCACAAGGAAATGGTCTGCTTTGGAAGGACGTAACTGTCGGCGGTAATTCTTACCGTGCTATCGACGTCATCGTCAGCTATCAGCCAATGTCAGCCACACCGTTTGTTACGCGTCCGGGCGCTCTGCATGGTTTCAATTCACCGAGAAACAACGCACCGATCAGATCGACTGTGAAGAACTAATTTTTTTCTTCTCATGACTAAAAAAGCCGGGTATCACCCGGCTTTTTTATTTGCGCGAACTTTATTTTGCCTCCTGAGTTATCCCTATCATTCACCATGGCCAGTTCTTTCATGAAACACCTAACACTTCGACTCTACCTTGTTGCGACGCTTGCAGCACTCTTTTTCGGCTGCTCGAATGAAGATCCGGTAAGTCCGCAGTCAAAGATCGGCAGACCGACGAACGTCGTACTCCAGAAGCTTTCTGCTACCTCGTTCAGCGTGAGCTGGGTCCGTGCAGATAGCGACGACGGCACAGATACGATCACGATTATCCGCACCGCGCCAACAACTGCGCAGTGGCGTGTTGCAGTCGCATCACCGACTTCCGTGCAGACCATCCATGATTCGACCATCTTAAGAGGCGGAAGCTTTACGGTGACCGTTTCGTCCAAGGATAGTACCTCCGCTCCGGCAACGATCACGATCGTCAATGAACTTGGCAAACCGACGAACGTCGTGCTTACTCCGGTATCGAAGAGTTCGTTCGATATCTCCTGGGTGCGCGCCTTCAATGACATCGGCACAGATACAGTCATTGTCAACCGTACGCAACCGACGTCAGGACAATGGAAACTTACTGCTGCTGCCCCGACTTCCACCGTTACCTTCGAAGATCCGATCTTTGCAGGAGGGAGCTATTCGGTTAGGGTTGCCTCAGAGGATAGTATCTCCAATCCTGTGACGATCACCTTGAATGCAGGGGTCCCTGCGCCGACAGGTTTGGCAGTCACAAGCATCAGCTCGACGCAGATCGCCGTTCGCTGGACACGTAACGCCGCTGAACAAGGCGTCGATACGATCATCGCAAAAGATGCATCGACGGGCGCTATTGTTGTCGCCAAGCCCGTTATCCTCGCCACATCTGCGTGGCTGCTGACCGGCCTCTCGCCAAATGTGAAGTACCTGATCTCCGTCACGTCGTCATCCGGTAATAGTTCGCCTGCGCTCGAGTGGGCAACGGCAACACGATCGGGAATACTGACACTTTTCGAAACAGCAACGCCGAACGACGCGACACATCACAGCGGACTCGTGCTCGGACCGGTAGCGCATACAGCCGCTATCGATGGTACCGAGCAAAGCTTTGTCGATCTCGTTCTGGCAACCGATAACGTGATATCGTTGCCGTTCTTATCACTTCAGGGAGCAAATGTAGCGGGTTCGGGGATTCCCTCCGGGCGTGCGACACTGATAGGCAATAATGCGTTCGTCCTCGAGGCAGGACTCGACGGTGATTTCTATACGGAAAATTTTACCAATGAGTTTACTCTGGGATACAATTCTCAACCGATCCCTGGTACGACATCGGATCCCTTCATTATTCTTGTCCGAACTGCCGACAATCATTATGCACGTGTCCAGATCGTCCCACAAGCAAATGGATTTCTGTGGAAGGATGTGACCGTAGGTGGTTCAACCTATCGTGCTCTCGACGTCATCGTCAGCTACCAGCCCATCCAAAACGCCGCTTACGCTTCACGCCCGGGGCAGATCCGCCGCGGCACGAACGAACGAAAGGTCAGTGCACCGAAAGCTACTAGAAAGAAGTAAGCTTGTTCTTCACATACCATATCAAGCCGGGTGATCACCCGGCTTTTTTATTTTTCAACGTTGCTAATCTCTTCCAGCCCTTTCGGTGAAAGCTCTGCGCGAATAGTGAGCGGCAACTGATACGTTACGTTCTGGATCAACCCTTGCGATTCAAGTGATTCCGCTAAAGCAAGATGTTCATCGTTACCGGACTCAAGATGCAGATTGTTGAGAATTTCCTGGAAAGTTTTGCTTCTTCCGTGTTCGTTCAGTGCTAATAGGATAGCACGTTCGGTATCAGTCATGCACTAATCGTGGGGAGTAGGGCGTGAATGGATGATGATAATAAATTTTGGTATGGAGAGTCGGGTTTTCAACAGCGAACAAAGTACCGGAGTGCCGGAAAAATCTCCGACGCGCAGCACTGGGCGGTCGGACGTACGGGCGTTCGGGCGTTCGGCCCGCAAACGGAGGTAGGGTACCGTACCCGAAGGATTCGCGTATATCCGTTGTATGGACACACACGACGCGATGCCGAAAAAATATATAAAACTCTCCCGAAAATCTGTAAAAAACCTCGGAATAATCCATTCTATTTTTGTACCCAGACTCACCACGGTTTTTGAGAAATGCTCCCTCTCAAATGAAAATATAAGGTAATATAGGTATGCAATATGGACCGGCATTTAATGAATATAGGGGAAACCGGAAAAGCGGTACTACGAGCCTTAAAGGTCTTCGGTAAGAACGCAACATTTTCGCAGATCCTTGCGAAGGCAGGGCTTAGTTATGACAACTCCAGACAGGTCGAGATCGCGCATTCGCTCGAGGCTTTGGGGCTTATCCAATCGGTCACGTACAGCCTCCCGCTCGAGATCCGCGCCGAACTCACGAAACTCGGCGATGCCATAGCTGCGTCTTTCCAGCAAAGCTCACGCGCCTAGCGCTCCGGGAAACAGGATCTTCGTGCTCGTTGTTTTAAACAGAGACAATTCTGAGGGGAGGTCGCCGTGGCGACCGACCCGAAGAATCCCTCGATGTCCTGTAATAAGATTCTATACAATTAGGAGGGGCTTACCCCTTTCCTACCACAGTAGGTGTAAATTTGACCGGGATTGAAAGGATTAAAAGGATTTGCAGGATGGTGTAAATTGTGGCCGCTCACAATAATCAGGGACGCGACTCCGGGTGTAAATTCCTACGCCTAACGAAGGGTGCACAATTACATCGTTACAAACAAAGGGCTTAACCACCCTTCACGACGGAGGTGTAAATAGTAATCTGTCCATCTCCGCCCGATCCGTGTTCATCTGCGGCCACCATTCACTGCCTCGGATTAACGCTGATGCCACAGGCACCCACTTGCCACCACGGAGCGTGTAAATTGTGACAGGCTTCAAGACATAAAGGGATTCTTCGCCTCGGTCGCTATGCGACCTCCGGCTCAGAATTACATCCATACCGAACGACCGTACGACCGACCACCGACCACCGACTTCATGAAACTCCCCCCGAAAATCCACGTTTAATTGAGATGATTCTGCAAATGAAGTACCGATAATTATTCTCTGGAAATAACTATGCTTAAGAAAACATTTTTTAAACCGGTTGCTCTAACCCTCCTGGGCTTGTTCCTGGGTACCGGTCTGGTCGCTTTCACTGGCGGACTGGGAAAACTTAATCTGGCCTTTGGCTCGAATGAAGTTGCACTTGGCGGTCCGCTGCCCTCGCTGCCTGATGGTTCGGCAGTTGAAAAGATCAACGCTACCTTCCGCTCCGTTGCAAAAGCTGTTCAGCCGACGGTCGTCTCGATCACCGTCAAGACGGAAGCAAAAAAACTTTCTGTCGATGACGAGAACAATCCATTTCACTTCTTCTTCCGTGGCCCGGATGGAGAAGAGGAATCGCCGTATGATTTCGGCCCGCAAAGCGGTCTCGGCTCGGGTGTAATTATCTCCAACGATGGTTACATCATTACGAATAACCACGTCGTCGAGAACGCTGCGAAAAAAGGCGGCGTCACCGTAAAGCTGCATAATCGCAAAGAGTATCCGGCAAAGGTCATCGGCACCGATCCGACAACCGATATTGCCGTTATCAAGATCGATGTGAGTGGCCTCAGCGTCGCAGCGCTCGGCAACTCTGACCAAGTGGAAGTTGGCGATCTCGTCATGGCAGTCGGTAATCCCCTCGGCCTGACCTCAACGGTCACCCAGGGTATTGTCAGCTCGCTCGGCCGCGGGATCGGCATCAACTCCGATGCGAAAGGCTATGGAATCGACAATTTTATTCAGACCGATGCTGCGATCAATCCGGGTAACTCCGGCGGCGGCCTCTATAATTTCAAAGGTCAGGTCGTTGGTATTAACTCGGCCATCGCAACGAAGACCGGTATGTTCCAGGGCTATGGTTTTGCCATCCCGATCAACATGGCGCGCACCGTTGCTTCCGACATCATTAAGTATGGCAGAGTCAACCGCGGTTATATCGGCGTGAACATCCGCTCCGTCGATGCAACGGAAGCCGAAGCACTCGGTCTTGGCGAACCGCGCGGCGTTCGCGTTGCCGATGTCGTTAAAGGCGGCGGCGGCGAAGCTGCAGGATTACAGAAGAACGACGTCATTCTTACGATCGACGGCCATGAAGTCAACGAGTCGAACCAGCTGCAGGGCCTTATCGCTCTGCGTCATGCCGGCGACCGCGTAACGCTTCACATCTGGCGCGAAGGCAAAGAACTTGATAAAGTTGTAACACTCAAGGCACGCGACGATGACAAAGATATCTCTGCGATCGTAAATAGCGTCGACGGCAAAGAGAAAGAGGAAGCAGTTTCGAAGAAAGAGTCGATGAAGTTTGACGACATCGGTCTTTCGGTACGGAATCTGACGCAATCGGAAATGAGCAAGTTCGAAACAAAAGGTGGCGTGATGATCACAACCGTTACTTCGGGCTCACAGGCTTCCGAGCGTGGGCTCGGCCTCTACTCGCAAGGCGGCGGACCGAACTTCTCCTTCAACGGCCAGCGCCAGGCAAACAGCCAGGGCGTGATCACCGAAGCCGGCAAGAAGAAGATCGTTAATGTCGATGACTTCGAAAAAGTCCTCGACCAGAACCGCGGCAAGTCGATCGGCCTAACCGTCAAAGACTCGAACGGCGATTCGCGCTTCTTCGCTCTCAAAGTACCGAACAACTAACAATCGTTTACTCAATGAAAAGGGCATGCGAAAGCATGCCTTTCTCATTTTTGAGGTGGTGAGGTGGTAATACATAATCATTTTATCACAATATTACGTTTACATTATCGTAACATACGGGCAGTAACTTGCTTGTATGCTGGAAGTTACTACCTCAACAACATCGGTGCCACGCAACATTCGTATCCGCAATCGCGAGCTGAGCTGGCTCGAGTTCAACGGCAGAGTTCTGCAGGAAGCAGCCGATAAGCGCAATCCGCTCTATGAACGGATCAAGTTTCTCGCCATCTACTCATCGAATCTCGACGAATTCTTCCGCGTCCGCGTCGCATCGCTTCGAAGTCTGCTGGCACTCAAGAAGACCTCTCAAAAACAACTGCCACTTGACCCGGACAAGCTGCTTAAGAAGGCGCACCGGTTAGTATCGACACAGCAGCATGCTTTCTATCGGATCTACCAACATGAGATATTACAAGACCTTCGGGCAAGCAATATCTTCATAGTCAACGAAAAAGAGCTGACAGAGTCGCAAGCCGAATTTGCCAGAACATACTTCAAGGAAAAGGTAGCGTCGGAGATCCGGCCCGTCGTTATCAGCAAGACGTATCTGCCGCCAACCTTTCAAAACCGGCTGCTGTACTTTATCGTCGACCTCTGTTTTACGAAAGAGCAGACCAAAGAAAAGTCCGACGAGCTAGCGATCGTAGCGATCCCACCATCGCTGCCGCGCTTTGTCGAACTGCCACGCGAAGGCAAGAAGATGTTCGTCATGTTTCTCGACGACGTCATCCGCCTGAACCTCAAAGAGCTCTTCGCCCGCTACGAAGTTCGGGGCGCCTATGCGATCAAGCTAACGCGCGACGCCGAAATGCATATTGACGATGAGTTCGAAGGCGACATCCTTGCGAAGATCCAACAAGGACTGCGCAACCGCAAACGAGGTGTACCGTCGCGATTCCTCTATGATCCGAAAATGCCGGACAAAGTCCTTAAGTCACTCGTTGCATTGTTGAAGCTTCGGCCAAACGATATCATAACCGGCGGGCGGTATCACAATTACAGC